>NZ_CP196560.1:2768895-3076550 GCF_051801355.1 Haloarchaeobius ordinarius
TGGTGGGGTTTGGCGCCGTTCGGGCCCGAGCCGACGATGACGTCGAACGCGAGGCCGTCGCCGCCCACCCCCGCGAGCGTCGACTCTATCTCTTCGGCGAGTTCGTGCTCGGTCAGCCCGATGGCGCCACCGCCGAGTTTCCGTATCTCCTCGCTGGCCTGGTCGGCCACCTCGGCCGCCCGGCGGAGCGCGTCGAGTTCCGTCTGGTCCTTGCGCAGGCGGAGGTCGTCGAACACCTCGCTGGCGAGGCCGAACGTGGCATCGGGGAGCGCCGTTTCGAGGTCCTGCGTGAATGTGGCCCACATCGTATCGTCGACGAGCAGGTGCCCGCCCAGCAGGTCGAGGTCGGCCGCGATGGTCTCGACCGACCCGACGGGGTCGTCCCCGTCGGCCCACGTCCGCACGTTCGACACCCACGACTCGTCGCGTATCTGGGAAGCGTACAGTTTCGGGACGAGAAACACCGGGTCGCCTGTCTCGGGCACGAACAGGAACAGGTGACGCTCCGCGGGCTCCTCGTGGAACCCGCTGGCGTAGTACAGGTTCGGGCTGGGGAACAGGACCGCGGCGTCCGCGTCGACCAATTCGAGCCGCTCTTGACAGGCACGGGCCCGTCGCTCGAAATCGTTCATGCCCACCTGTAGGCTGGGGGACGTGAAGTAGTTCCCGTGTACCGGTTTCCGGGATGTGAAGTCGTGGTGTGGGGTCGTGCGACCGCGGCATCGAAATGTACGCCTCCATGCCGATTGGGGAACGACTTTCACTACTCCCGGCAACAATTACGACCATGAAACTCGGCACGGGACTGTTCACCTGCCAGCGCCGACCGGACGACGACCGGACGACGACCGAGATCTACGACGAGATGCTCGAACTCGGCCGGACCATCGACGAGGCCGGCCTCGACAGCATGTGGGTCTCGGAACACCACTTCACCGAAGACGAGTACCTCCCGGGGACGATGCCCTCGCTGTCGGCGCTCGCGGCACAGACCGAGAACGTCGAACTGGGGACCTGTATCGCCCTCGCGCCGCTGTACGACGGGGTCCGCCTCGCCGAAGACGCCGCGACCGTCGACCACGTCTCACACGACCGGCTCACACTCGGTCTCGCCATCGGTTCGAACCCGAGCGAGTTCGAGGCGTTCGGGGTGCCAATCGAGGAGCGCGCCGACCGCCTGGCCGACCAGGTGAAGCTCCTGCGAGCCGCGTGGTCCGAGGGGCCGCTCGACTACGACGCCGAGTTCCACGACATCGACCCCTCGGTGAGCGTCACGCCGAAACCGGTCGGAAACCACGTCCCCATCATGCTCGGCGGCGCGGCCAAACCGGCGGTCCGGCGTGCGGCCCGGGAGGCCGACGCGTGGTGTGCACCCTCCAAACTCTCCATCGGCGGCCTGAAGAAGCGCGTCGAGGACATCCGGACCGTCCGCGAGAAAGAGGACATCGACGGCGACTTCGAGGTGTACATCATCAAGCACGGGTTCGTCGCCGATTCGAAAGAAGAGGCGTGGAACGAAATGAAGCCCGGCTACTTCTACATCCAGCGCCGGTACGCCGAACTATTCTCGGGCGAGACGGTCGAGGAACTCCCCGAGGAACGCAAGGAAGAACTGAAGAAGCAGGCCATCTTCGGCACCCCGGAACAGGTCACTGAGCACCTCGAAAAGTACCGTGACGCGCTGGGCGACGACGTGCACGTCATCTTCCGCACCTACCACCCCGGCATCGGCACGGAGACGATGAAAGAGTGCATCCAGCGCCTCGGGAGCGAGGTCGCACCGGAACTGCGGTAACTCGCTGCGACCCTACTCTAGTCGTTCGCGCCACTCCTCTTCGAGCACTCCCCAGCTCAGCAGGTCGTGGTAGGTCCCGTCGACGAACGCCTGTTTGCGGGCCGTCCCTTCGTGGGTGAACCCGGTCTTCTCCAGTACGCACCGGGACCCCTCGTTGGTCGCGACGGTCTTCGCCTGCACGCGGTGCAACCCGAGCGAGTCGAAGGCGTATTCCAGGCCGAGGTCGACCGCGGCCGTGGCGTACCCGTTGCCGCCCTCCTCGGGGAGCACGAAGTACGAGAACGTACAGATTCGGGACTGCCAGTGGATGCGCTTGACCTGCAAGAGGCCGGCCAGCCCGTCCGAATCGATAGCGAACGGGACGTGCCGGTCGTCGTCGTGCCAGCGCTCGACCATGGCCTCGAACGGGCCCGCAGCCTGTGGTTCGACGGTGTCCAGCATCCGCCAGACGTCGGGGTCGTTCCACCCCGCGCGGAGCGCCGGCAGGTCGTCGACTTCGAGCGGCCGGAGCGACACTCGGCCGTCGGTGAGGAAGGCGTGTTCGGTCATAGACGACGATGGGCTGCCGGCGAGAAAGAACCGTCGGAACCTGACCACTGGGTCGCGACCTGTTCTGTCAGCTTCACTTGCGAGGGTGGTGGGGGGACTGGAACCGGTCGACCTGACTCCTCGAACTGGAACCGTGACCGGGAGGTTCTTTCCACCGCCCCGTGAAGTCTGGCCATGGGATTCCACACGTTCCCGGTGGACCGTGCCGACAAGCTGGAAGACGAATCGCGGTATCGCTACTGCTCTCGTGAGGAACTCGTCGCTGCGCTCGCCCTGACAGGCGAGGAGACCGTCGCCGACCTCGGGAGCGGGACGGGGTTCTACACGGACGACGTGGCCCCGTTCACGGGCAAGACCTACGCTGTCGACGTCCAGAGCGAGATGCACGACATCTACCGCGAGAAAGGGCTGCCAGCGAACGTCGAACTCGTGACCGCGAGCATCGGTGACCTGCCGTTCGCCGACGGCGAACTCGACGCCGCGTTCTCGACTATGACGTACCACGAGTACGCTGACGACGCTTCCCTGGCCGAACTCGCCCGCGTCCTCGGTCCGGATGGGCGACTCGTGACCGTCGACTGGTCGGGCGCGGGGGAGGGCGAATCGGGGCCGTCGACCGAAGAGCGGTTCACGCTCGCCGACGCCGTCGAACACCACGAAACGGCTGGGTTCACCGTCGAGACGGCCAGCGAACGACCAGAGACGTTCCTGCTCGTCGGGGTTCTCGACTGAGCCCGAACGCGACCCGCGCCAGTAGTGACCGTTCGTCCACTTTTCCAGATAGTATGCGTTTAATGACCTAGGTCACGTCCAAACAGTATACCCTTGTTACAGGATAACCCTTAATGGTGTGAAATGGTGACAATCGTCTACGATGGTACGAACCGACCCCTACACACCGACCCGGACTGAGTACGAATGCGTGCGCTGTGGCTCGCGTGTCGAGTCCCCGAGCGGCTCCTGCAACCACCCGCTCTGTGATGGCGAACTCCGAAACGTCGCCGTCTCGCGAGAGTAACGAGCGGCGAACAGCGACGAGAACCTGTTTCGCGACTCCAGTCGGGTCGCACCCCTCGATTTCGACTCGGTTTTTCGGCGCAGTCTCAGAAGTCCGGGAGGTCCTCCGGCGGCTCGTACTCTGCCTCCCAGTCGATGTACTCGTTCTTGAGCACGTCACACACCACCTGTCCCAGTTCGGTCAGCGAAGCGTTGATGGACGAGACGGCGCCCCACGACTGGAGGTCCGGGTGGTACTGGCGCTCTTTCCAGTCCTCCGGGATGCCGGGCGCGTGATACCCGACCCGGTCCGCGAAGTCGTCCCAGAAGAAGTCGAACTTCGCGAACAGGTCGAGGTCGGCCGCGATGTCGAACTCCGCCTCGGTCAGGTCGGTGTGTTCGGCCCACTCGTTCCAGGCGCGCTCCCACGCCCCCTCGTGGAGGAACGTCTCTAACTCCTCCCGGCGATAGTCCGCGTCGGCGGCGATAGAGGCGTCATCGTACTCGTTCGGGTCGACGAACTCCAGTTCCGGCGGGGCCGGCGTCTCGACGGATAATCCCATACCGGCTGATACGACCCGGGCGAGGATAAGGATGCGCGACTCGATGCTGCCGACCTCGCGGTCGGCCGCTCAGAGGCTCCCGTCTGCACCCATCGTCCGGACCGCCGCGGCCCGCTCGCGGATGGCATCGAGTTCCGCCTCGGACTTGCGGTCGACGTGGGAGTACAGCAGGCCCATGCGGTGGTTCGACCGGAGCCTGTCCTCGTGGCGGTCGAGAAAGTCCCAGTAGAGCGAGTTAAACGGGCACGACCCCTCGCCGGTGGTGGCGTCCTGGTCGTACGGGCAGTCGGTACAGAAGTCGGACAGCTTCTCGACGTAGTTCGCCGAGGAGACGTACGGTTTGGTCGAGAGGACGTCGCTGGCGAAACTACCCATCCCGACCACGTTCGGCGTCGTCACCCAGTGGTAGGCGTCGGCGAACCCGAAGTGGAACCAGCGATTGAGTTCCTGCGGACGTACTCCAAAGAGCGTCGCGAAGTTCGAGAGCACCATCAGGCGCTCGATGTGGTGGGCGTAGGCGTGGTCCCAGACGTGCCCGATGCACTCGGAGAGACAGCGCATGTCGGTGTCACCGGTGTAGTACGCCTCCGGCAGGTCGTGGTCGTGGCCGAGCTGGTTCGCGTCCGCGAGGTCGGGCATGGCCCGGCGGTACACGTGCCGGACGAACTCGCGCCAGCCGATGACCTGCCGGACGAACCCCTCGACGCTCGGGAGCGGGGCGTCCCCGTCCTCGTACGCCCGAATCGCTGGGTCGACCAGTTCCCGGGGCGTGAGCAAGCCGAGGTTCAGTGCGGGCGCGAGCAGCGCGTGGTTCAGCGACCACGACCGCTGGAGCATCGCGTCCTGGTACGGACCGAACGCTGGCAACCGGTTCGCCACGAAGTCGTCCCGGGCAGCGAGTGCCTGTTCGCGCGTCACCGGCCAGGCGAACCCCTCCCCGTCACCCCACGTCTCGAACGTTTCGGCGACCCACGCCTGCACCTCGCGGGTCGTCTCGTCCGGTTCGAAGCCTGGCGGGTCGGGGAACTCGACCTCCGGTCTGGGGAACTCGCGGTTCTGCTCGTCGTAGTTCCACTCGCCGCCTTCGGGGTCGTCGCCGTCCATCAGGTACCCGGTTTCGCGGCGCATGAACCGGTAGAAGTCCTCGTGTCTGAACGCCTCGCGGTCGCCTGCCCACGAATCGAACCGGTCGGCCGAACACAGGAACAGGTCGTTCTCGACCACGGTGAGGTCGCCGCCAGTCTCCCTGGCGAGGTCACGGAGCCGGTCAGCCGCACCGTGACTCGGTGGCTCCATCACGACCAGTTCGTCGTCTGGACGTGCCTCGAAGTGCTCGCGGAGGCCCGTCTCGAACGTCTCCGCCTGTCTGTAGTCGACCGCGTATCCGGCATCGAGAAGCCGGTCCCGGAAGTGCCGCATCGCGCTGAATACCAGCGTAAGCTTCTGTGCGTGGTAGGGCAGCCGACGGGCGAAGTCGTGCGCTTCTATCACGAGCACGCGGTCGTCGTCCGGGTCGGCGTCCGCGAGCGGGCCGACCTCGGTGGTGAGCTGGTCGCCGAGCACCCAGATAGTCATACCCTGACGTTGGGGAGGCATCGGCAAAAGCAGGGGCCTGAACGAGGCAGTGACCGCGCCAGCGCACCAGGAGCCTGGGCTCTCAGGGGGTCGATTCAGTCACCCGTGGCAATTTTCCACGCCAGAAACTATCACACCCATTTTATCACTCTCCAAAATGACGGTCGAATTGCACATGCCCGCCATCGAAACGACCGCCCTGACCAAACGCTTCGGTGACGACGTCGTCGCCGTCGACTCCCTCGACCTCCGCGTGGAGGAAGGGGAGATATTCGGCTTCCTCGGCCCCAACGGCGCGGGGAAGTCGACGACCATCAACATGCTGCTTGACTTCCACCGACCGACCTCCGGGTCGGCGCGAGTCCTCGGCTACGACGCACAGACAGAGACCGACGAGATACGCCAGCGCGTCGGCGTCCTCGCCGAGGGTCTCGAACTGTACGACCGACTCACCGCCAGAGAGCACCTGAACCTCTGTGTCAAGATGAAACACGCGGCCGACGACCCCGACGACGTCCTCCACCGCGTCGGCCTCGACGACGCGAAAGACCGGAAAGCCGGCGGCTTCTCCAAGGGGATGAAACAGCGCCTCGCCCTCGGGATGGCCCTCGTGGGCGACCCGCAACTGGTCATCCTCGACGAGCCCTCCTCCGGGCTGGACCCGAACGGCATCCAGCACATGCGGGAAATCCTTCGGGAGGAAGCCGCGAACGGGACGACCGTCTTCTTCTCCAGTCACATCCTCTCGGAGGTCGAGGCGGTGTGTGACCGCGTCGGCATCATGGCCGAGGGCGAACTCGCCACCGTCGATACCATCGACAACCTTCGCTCGCAATCGGGCGACGCTGGCGAGGTCGAACTCACCGTCGAGGCCGTCCCCGACGACCTCCGCGGCCGTCTCGAACGGTTGCAGGGTGTCACGAGCGTCCAGTTGACCGAGGGTGAAGTCAGCGCGTATTGCAACTCGGGCGAGGCGAAGATGCGTGTCATCAGGACGGTGGACGACGCGACCACCATCGTCGACGTGGTCGCTACCGAGACTTCCCTGGAGGAACTGTTCAACCAGTACACCGGCGGAGGCCGCGACGGAAGTCCCGGAGACCGCGGGAACCCTGCCGAGGAGAGGGAGGTGCCAGCATGAGCCTCCAGGGCGTCGTCGAGAAGGACTTCCTGGACGTTCGCCGCGCCAAACTCATCTGGGGCGTCGGCCTCCTGTACACCCTGTTCACGGTGTTTTACTTCTACGGGACGGGTTCCGGCTCGCAGGGTCAGTCCCTGACCGACCAGCTGTTCGGAATGGCCGGCATCGCCGTGCTCATCATCCCGCTGGTCGCGCTCGTCGCGGCCTACCTGTCGGTCGCCGGCGAACGCGAGTCGGGGAGCCTCAAGTTCCTGCTCTCGTATCCGAACAGCCGGCTCGACGTGGTGCTCGGCAAACTCATCGCGCGCTCGGCTGTCGTCACCGCGGCGATTCTCGTCGCGTTCGGCATCGGCCTCGCTCTCGGGTTCTACTACTTCGAGACCGTCGACCTCGGCGTTTACGCCGGGTTCGTCGCGATGACCATCGTGTTCACGCTGGTGTACGTGAGCATCGCGGTCGGCATCTCGGCGGCGACCGGGTCGCGGTCTCGCGCGATGGGTGCCGCCATCGGCTCCTGGTTCGTCCTGAACGTCTTCTGGAACTTCTTTCCCATCACGCCCGAGACCATCGTCCAGTTCGTCGCCGACAAACTCGGCATCGACGTGGCCCAGACGACCCTGCAGTTCATCGCGACCCTGAGCCCGACCGCCGCGTACCTGACCGCGCTCGATTACGTGTTCGCGGTGAATCCAGCGACGGGGAAGGGAATCGAGGGCGCGAGCCGTCCCGACGCCTGGTTCCTCGACCCCTGGATGGCGCTCCTCATCCTCGCGTTCTGGGCCGTCGTCCCGCTCGCGCTGGGGTACTGGCGGTTCGAGCGCGCCGACCTCGGCTGACGAATCGGCCACCGCCACCCGGTGACCCTCTCTCGTGTGTCGAACACTGGCACACGTCCCGATTCATTAAGTGCTCGACACGAGTCAGTGACTCTAATGCCCGACTTCGTCACGCCACCGCCGGTCGAACGCGGCGATTCGGTCGCCGTCGTCGCGCCGGCGTCGAACGTCCCCGAGGAGTTCTCGCACGTCTACGAACTCGGTCTCGAACGCATGCGCGAGGTGTTCGACCTCGAGCCGGTCGAGTATCCCACCGCGACCGCGGACCCGGAATGGCTGCTGGAGAACCCCGAAGCTCGCGCACAGGACGTGATGGACGCCTTCTCCGACCCCGAAATCTCTGCCGTCATCGCGAACATCGGCGGGAACGACCAGCTCCGTGTCCTGAAGCACCTCGACCCCTCGGTCCTGCGCGAGAACCCGACCCGGTTCTACGGTTACTCGGACAACACGAACCTCGCACTGACCCTCTGGAACCACGGAATCGTCTCGTACTACGGCGGGTCGACGCTGCTGGAGTACGCCATGGACGGCGAGATGTTCGAGTACACCGTCGAGTACCTCGAACGAGCCCTGTTCGACGAGCACATCGGTGACTGGGGCGAGTCCGACTGTTTCACCGACCAGCCCGGTGACTGGACCGACCCGCGCTCGCTGCAGTACCATCGCGACATCGAACCCGCAGACGGCCGGACCTGGGTCGGCGGCGAGGAGGCTGTCGAGGGCCGCATCTGGGGGGGCTGTTTCGAAGTCGTCGACCAGTGGTTCGTCCACGACGAGTGGCTCCCCTCGCCAGCGGCCCTTGAGGGGACCATCCTCGCGCTCGAGACGAGCGAGGAGATTCCGGACCCCGGTCTCGTCACCGGCTGGTTGCAGGCGGCCGGCGAGGCCGGGTACCTGGAGGTGTTCGACGGCTTCCTCGTCGGGCGAGCGTGTGCCCGGAACCACACCCCGGCGGGCGACCATCCCACCCACGAGCGCGTGGAGTACCGCGAGCAACAGCGCGAGGCGTTCGAGACCGTGATTCCGCGGTACAACCCCGACGCCCCCATCGTGCTGGACTGCGAGTTCGGCCACACCTACCCGACCTGTCCCATCCCGATCGGCGGAGTCGCGGAACTGGACCCGGCGGACAGGTCCATCGAACTCCGGTGAGCGCGCCACCGTCACCGTGGCAGGCCCCTGTCATCTCGGTTTCCTGAAAATCTGTTTATGTGTCTCCGGTCCGTCCACCCTCCCGTGTCCGCGAGTCGACGACCGTCGCTCCAGAGCCAGCTGACCGTCTACACGACGCTCTGGCTGACCGGTCTGGCCGCGCTCCTCGTCGCGACCGGTGTCGGCCTGCGAGGTCACCTCGGAGTCGCCGTCGCGTTCCTCGTGATGGGCGTCCTCGGCGTCGGCGCGTTGCTGCTCTACGGCCGGTACGCCCACGGGCGACGGGTGGTGTCCGAACCCCCCGCCGACCCGCCGACCGGTCCCAACGGCGACGGGCACTGACGGCGACCCGGTGAGGGACGGTCGACTCTCCTTCGAGTCGGCGCCCGCCGCAGTCGTTTTGTAGGGTCGCACCCGTCAGCCGACCTGTGGTTTCCATCCGTCCCGCGACCCGTGACGATGCCGCGGCGATTCACGACATCTACGCCCCGTTCGTCGCCGAGACGGCCGTCTCGTTCGAGACCGAGGTACCGTCGCGCGAGGCCATCGCAGAGCGAATCACCGACACACAGACGCAGTTCCCCTGGCTCGTCTGCGAACGGGACGGGGCCGTCGCGGGCTACGCCTACGGCCACGCCCACCGTGGTCGAGGCGGCTACCGCTGGTCGGCCGAGTCCTCGGTGTACGTGGCCGAGGACCACCGCCGCCGTGGCGTTGCCCGCGGGTTGTACGAGTCGCTGTTCGCCGTCCTCGCAGTGCAGAACTACGTCAACTGCTACGCTGGCATCGTCCTGCCCAACGACGCGAGCGTCGCGTTCCACGAATCGATGCGGTTCGAACCGGTCGGTGTGTACGAGAACGTCGGTTACAAGGACGGTGCGTGGCGGGATACACTGTGGATGCGTCGCCAGCTACGCGACCTACCCGCAGAGCCGGACGAACCGCGACCGTTTCCCACGGTCCGTGACCAGCCGAACTGCCAGACGGCGATACAGGCCGGAGAAGTGTCGATACGCTAGCTGGCCGCTCTCAGTCTTCCTTCCCGTTTACGGCCGCGTCGTACAGTTCGTGGCCGCGGTCGGTCTCGATGGTCAATTCGGGGACCTCGACGGGCTGGCGCTGGTCGTCGATGGCGACGAACACCATGTACGACTCCGTCGTCAGTTGCGTCTCGTTCGACCGAAGGTCCTCCCGGTACACCCGGACGCGGACCTTCACGCTGGTCGTCCCCGCGTCGTAGACGTAGGCCCGGATGAGTGCAGCGTCGCCCTGCGGGATGGGTCGCCGGAAGTTCGTCTGGTCCATCCGGGCGGTGACGCAGGTCTCACCGGCAAAGCGCATCGCGGACATCGCACCGACCTCGTCCATCCACTTCATCACGTTCCCCCCGTGAGCCGACCCGAGGATGTTCGCGTCGTTCGGGTTGACGATGGAGCGGTTCTCGATGTAGGTGTCCATCAGACTCGGCATACAGCGGTCTTCCCGGCCGAGGCGGAATAGCCTACCGGGTTCGGGCGAGCGAACCGATTCCGAACGGACGGCTACCGAGACGCAGGAGAGCTACGACAGACACGCGGCACTGGCAGAGTCCCGCCCCGAGGATTCCTGGCGAAGTCCGTGGGGCGACAACCCGCTGCAGGCGCAGTACGCATGGCCAGCGACGGTCGACCTCTTCCCAGACCTCGACGACGCTCACGTCCTCGACGCGGGGTGCGGCGTCGGCGACCACGTCGAGTGGTTCCTCGACCGCGGCGCGACCGTCGTCGGCGTCGACGCCAGCCAGGAGGCCGTCAGGGTCGCCCGGGAACGTTTCGGTGAGACGACGGGAGCGTCCCGACCTGACCGGGCGACGTTCCGACAGGCCGACCTCACCGAACCGCTAGAGTTCGCACCGGGCGACACGTTCGACCTGATCGTGAGCCACCTCGTGCTCGACCACGTCGCGGACCTCGAGCCGGTCTTCGCCGAGTTCGAGCGCGTGCTCGCCACCGACGGGACGCTCGTCGTCACGATGGTCCACCCGATGCAGTTCTATCTGGACGCCGACGAGGTCGAGACGTACTACGACCACACACCGGTCGAACTCGGCTGGGACGCCGGGACCGTCACGTCCTACCATCGGCCCCTCGGCGACATCGTGACGGCACTCACCAGTGCGGGCTTCCACCTCGACGTGCTGACAGAGCCCGAACCGGCCCCCGAGTACGCCGACCACGCGGCCGGCCGCTGGAACGTCACGAACCGCCCACAGATATGCTGTCTGCGGGCCACCCCGGACCGCTGAGGCGAACCCACACCGGCCCGGTACTGTTATCGACTTTCCTCCGACAACCGTTTACGGTGTGAGAAAGAAGCGACGTGCAATGAGCGAATCTGCCGACCCGCCGGCACCCGACCCCCTGGGACCGCCGGGTGACGGCGACGGGTCAGTCCACGTGCTCGGGACGGCCCACGTCTCGGAGAAGTCCGTCGAGGACGTACGTGACACCATCGCGGCCGAGCAACCGGACGTCGTCGCGGTCGAACTCGACGAAGGCCGGTACAGCCAGCTTCGCGGCGAAACCCCCGACGACATCGAACCCCGCGACCTGCTGCAGGGCAATACGGTGTTCCAGTTCATCGCGTACTGGATGCTCTCGTACGTCCAGACTCGCCTGGGCGAGGAGTTCGACATCCAGCCGGGTGCGGACATGCTCGCGGCCATCGAGGCCGCCGAGGACCACGGACTCGGCGTCGCACTCGTCGACCGCGACATCCAGGTGACCATCCAGCGCTTCTGGCGGCGGATGTCGACGAAGGAGAAGGTCCAGATGATGGCCGGTCTCATCTTCGGCGTCGCCGACGCGCTCGTCGTCGGCGTCACCATCGGCCTCATGGCCGGGTTCTTCCTCGGGCCGCTGTTCGGCCTCGCCTCGGGGCCGCTGTTCGGCGTCGAGGCGACGACGATGCAAGGCATCGCCGGTGGGGGACTCGTCGGCCTCGTCGCGGGCTACTTCCTCTGGGAGTTCGGCCTGCGGAGCATGACCGACGACCAGGCCATCGCACTCGGTGCCGGCGGCGCGGTCGCCGTCGGAGGAGCGGTCGCCGCCTCGGGGGTGTTGAACCCGTTCGTCGGGAGCATCCTCGGGACCGGCCTCGGCCTGTCCCTCGTGGGTGGCCTCGTCGGCGGTGTCGTCGCAGGCGTCGGCCTCGGTGGCATCCTCGGCATCGTCATGCTCGCGCTCGGCTACGACGCCGCGCCCGAGGAGGACTACGAGGAGTTCGACATCGAGCGCATGACCGACGCGGACGTGGTGACGGCGATGATGGAGGAGTTCCGCCAGTTCTCGCCGGGCGGCGCACAGGCCCTCATCGACGAGCGGGACGCCTACATCGCCCACAAGTTGCTGGCGCTGCGCGAACAGGGCTACTCGGTCGTCGCCGTCGTCGGTGCGGGTCACCGCGCCGGTATCGAGAACTACCTGTCGAACCCCGGAGAACTCCCCTCACTGGAGTCGATTTCGGGCACGGACAGGTCACGACGGTTCTCGTTTCTGAAGGCGTTCGCCTACGCGCTCGCCCTCGGCTACGTCGCGTTCTTCTTCCTGCTCGTGATGGCCGGCGTCGGCAACCTCTTTCTACTACGGCTGTTCGCCGCGTGGTTCCTGTTCAACGGCGTCATCGCGTTCACGTTGGCGAAACTGGTGGGAGCACGCTGGTCCTCGGCGGCCGTCGGTGGGGCCATCGCGTGGCTCACGAGCCTCAACCCGCTGCTCGCACCCGGCTGGTTCGCGGGCTACATGGAACTGCGACACGACCCGGTCAACGTCGGCGACATCAACACGCTCAACCAGATCCTCTCCGACGAGGAGAGCCCGCTGCTCGACGTGGTCCGCCGGATGTTCGAGGTGCCGCTGTTCCGGCTCATCATGGTCGTCGCAGCGACCAACATCGGGAGCACCATCGCCAGCGTCCTGTTCCCGGTC
Source organism: Haloarchaeobius ordinarius (assembly GCF_051801355.1). Classification (GTDB taxonomy): domain Archaea; phylum Halobacteriota; class Halobacteria; order Halobacteriales; family Natrialbaceae; genus Haloarchaeobius. The sequence continues at coordinate 2,781,471 of NZ_CP196560.1, forward strand.
GCGGTGTTACCCTGGCTGGCCCAGGGCAAAATCGAGAACGTCGAACAGCTCATGGACCTCCTGCTGCGTGGTGCCCAGAACAGCGTCGACATCATCACGGGGCTACTATGAGCGTTCGATTCAGGTTCGCCGACGGCGAGTTGAAAGACCTCGGTATCGCGTGGGTCGCGCTGTCGGTCGCGTTCGCACTGCTCATCCAGCGCGAGGTCATCCTCAGCGGGAGCATCGGACAGGCAGCGAGCGTGCTCGTCTTCGCGGGCATCACCGCCGGTATCGGCTTCCTGCTACACGAACTCGCACACAAGTTCACGGCGATGCACTTCGGCTACCCGGCCGAGTTCCGCGCGGACTACAACATGCTCGTACTCGCCGTGTTCAGCGCCATGGTCGGCTTCCTGTTCGCGGCTCCCGGCGCGGTGTACCACCCGCAGACGAGCAAGCGCGAGAGCGGCCTCATCGCGCTCGCCGGCCCGCTCACGAACGTCGCGCTCGTCCTGGCGTTCTTCCCGCTCCTCGTGTTCGACGGCCTGCTCGGGCGGGTCGGTACTTTCGGCGTGTTCATCAACGCCTTCCTCGCTGGCTTCAACATGATTCCGTACGGGCCACTCGACGGACGGAAGGTGCTCCGCTGGAGCAAGCCCGTGTTCGCCGGTGCGTTCCTGCTGTGTGGGGGCCTCGGATTCGCGGCGTTCTTCGGGCTCCTCCCAACCCTCTCCTGACAGGTTCGTACCTGCCGAGTATTGAGGTTTCTACCGGGTGAGTCGTCAGTATTTCTACTCTCGGGCCCTCTTGTCTCCCATGAGTGTCAGTAGACGTACCGTGCTACGAGGGGGTGGCATCGCGGCGGTGCTCTCGCTGGCCGGCTGTCTCGAAGGGTTCGCCTTCGGTGGCGGCGGCAGCCCGAACGTGTCCGGACCGACGACCAACTTCGTGTACGACCACGGCGAGTTACTAGAGGGGAACCTCTCTTTCTTCCTGCAACTCGACGGCTCCGCACTGCGTACGACACGCGTCCCGTCTGATACCGAAGAGAAGATAGGGGACTCGGTGGAGGCGGTCGGCTCGGTCGACGAACTCCTCGCGGTCGGCTACGTGAAGACCGGCGCGAAGATGCAGGCCGGTGGGACGCTGATGGCCCGCGGGTCCGTAGACTCGGGCGCAGTGGCGACCGACCTGGTCCGGAAGGGCCTCCGGAGCACCGGGGAACACGCCGGATACGACATCTATCGGGCGGACGTGATGGGCGGCATCGACGTCGCGACGGCCGTCGCCGGAAACGCCATCGTCTACGGGGTCGGTTCCCCTGCCGTTCCGGCAGTCGACGCCGTGACGACGATGATAGACGCTGGCAGTGGGAAGGCGACCCGACGCCTCGACGCGAGTTCCAGCGCGAAGGCGCTGGTCGACCGGATCAACTCGCGGGAGGTCCCCCCGACGGGCCTCTTCGTCGTCGAGTTCGACGACAAGGCAGTCGAGGACATGTTCCCGTCGATGGACGCTGGCGTCCGCGACGTGTTCCGTGGCGCTCGCGCGGCCGGGTTCTCCTTCGACGTCAACGGTGGCGGGACGAACGTCGAGGCGCTGTTCCTCTACGACACGCCCAACGACGTGGCGGCCGGCCTCACCGCCGTGGAGGCACTGTTCGACCGCATGTCCCGAGACGACGCGAACCTCCCCGCCCCGCTCGTCGGCGCATGGAACAAGTCCGTCACGAGCACCCAGTCCGCCGTGGCCGTCACCTTCGGGACGGAGACGGAGTCGCTGTGGTCCCTCGTCGTTGGCCCGTTCCTGGGCCTCGCAACGGACCTGACCGACATCGATACCTCGGCCGCACCCAACGTCGGGTTCTCGTACCGCTGGCGCGACGACGGGAAGGTGACGGTGACCCACGAGGCCGGTGACGCCTTCAGCGACGTGAAGGTCTCGTACATCAGCTTCGGCGAGCGGGTGACCGAGGACTGGAAGAAGCGAAACGGCGACGTGGTCGTCGGCGACAAGTACACCACCAAGAACGGCGTCAGCTTCGACGAACCGCTGCAGGTCATCTGGTACGGCGGGAACGTCCCGATAATCATCGGGCAGTACGACCCGACGGCCGACGACGACGAGCAGGAAGCAGAGGCGGCGGCAGAGGAGTCGCGGCGGGGGCCACGGAGAGCCTGACCGCACACGCTACTTCAGCGTGACCCAGGTCAGGAACACCAGCGCGAGGAACTGCAGGCCGCGCAGGACCGCAACCGATTGCTGGACGGCGGCCGATTTTCCGTAGAACATCTGCATGCTGAAGAAGAAGTACAACGCGGTGGCGTTCTCCAGCAGCAGTACGACGGCGAACGCGATGAGGCCGAGCGTTAGCGAGGTCTTGAACGTCCGGTAGTTCTTGACCCAGACCGCCGTCAGCACTGCCAGTAGTACCACGTTGATGCCCGCGAACACGCTCGCGATTGCGAGTGTCTGTCCCATTGCCATAGTTACTCCATGTGTTGGATTATCTCCTCGAAGTCGTCACGGTGGTGTTCGAACTGGTCCGTGAGGAAGTACAGCGCGCCGTAGTCGTCGCCGCCTTTCTCCACGACGTTGTGGTCGAGCAGCATATCGAGGTGGTGTCGAATCGTGTTGTAGTCCACCTCGAGGTGCTCTGAGAGCTGGTTGGCGTTTCGCGGCCGCTCCGAGAGCGCCCGGATGATGCGGACGCGGTTCGTGCCGCCGCGCGTGCCCACCAGCAGGTACCACAGCGCCTTCTCCATCGATTCCTGTCTGTTCCGTGCACGACCTGCCTACTTAGTGACACCGTTACTGCGACCTCGACGACTCAGCCGTCGATGGTCCTCCGGACCCAGCCGCTCGCGCCGCTGGGGAAGGAGTTCGATGTCTCGCCTGACTGGACCGCACCCGTGCCGTCGACCGCCCGGACGACGACCTCGGTCGGGCCATCGGGGGTGAACGCGTAGCGCCACATGCGCCACACGTCGTCGCCGGGTATCGGGACCGACACCTCTGCGTCGGTCCACGTGTCGCCACCGTCGGTCGACACCTCGACGCGGTCCACGCCCCGGGTGCCTGCGTACGCGTGGCCCGCGACCTCGACGGTCCCGTCGTCCAGCCGGTTCGTGGCGTGGAGCTTCGCGACCGTGTTCACCGGGCCTGTCCCGTGCCAGCCGCGTTTCTCCCAGTAGCCGTCGACCGCCTCGTCGAGGAACTCCAGTTCGGTTAGCCACTTCACGTTCACCTCGCCCCAGTGGCCCGGGACGAGCAACCGGACGGGGCGGCCGTGTTGCTTCGGCAGAGCCATCCCGTTCATCCCGTAGGCGAGGAACCCTTTCTCGAGGGCTGCCAGCGGGAACTGGACGAAGTACCCGTCGGCGGCGTGGGCCATCACACAGCCGCAGTCGCTCGACACACCGGCCTCCTCGATGAGGTCGGCGATGGGGATGCCCGTCCAGAGCGCGTTGTCCATCTTGTGGCCGTTGAGGCTCTCGCCGACGCAGCGTAGCGTCACGAACCGGTGTTCGGGGTCTCGGCCGGTCAACTCGTCGTACTCCAGCGTGACCTCGTTCTCGACCGCCCCGGTGACCGTGAGGGTCCACTTCTCCGGGGCCGGAGAGGGGTCGAACGAGTTGATGTCCGTCTCGTAGAACTCGCCGATCGGCGTGACGAGGCCGCCGAGGCCAGCCACGTCGAACGACTGTGCCGCCGCGTCGTTCAGCAACTCGTCCGTCTCGACCTTCGAGGCCAGTTCTTCGGGTGCCTCGCCCGTCTGCGGGGCGCTGCCGCCGAGGACCGAGCCGACCGCGGCGTAGGCGGCGGTTCCCAGGAACACGCCGACGAGTCGTCGTCGCGCCGGGTCGGCCCGCGCGTCGGGGTGCGTGGAGTCGCCAGCGGGCGAGGACCGGGGGAAACCGAGCGTACCCGCGCCGACGACGGCGGCCGCGGAGAGAGAACCGACCGCGCCCGGGGCAACCGCGCCGGTCGCGCCGACGAGGACAGTCGCGACCAGAACCGCAGTGAGAGCCGGTGCCAGCAGGGGGCGGTCGAATCGGCGGGCGAGGGCGAGCGCCAGCAGGGACGGAACTGCGAGGCCGGCGACCGCGATGGCGATAGCCAGCGCGATGTGCAGGAGGTGCCCGGCCGAGCCGAGCCACAGGATGGCGTACCTGACGACGACGTCCGGGGTCGCGTTCACGACGGCGGCGTCGATAGGTGCGACGACGAAGGACTGTCGCGACCAGCCCGCGAGGATGTACGACCCCACGACGGCGGCCACACCCGCCAGTGCCGCGATGGCGAACTCGGTTCGACTCGGTTGCAATGTGCGGTCTCGCATCTCCATCTGACCGGAGGGAGAGCCCCTTCAAAGGGGTTTTTCGAACTGTGACCAGAATCGTTCTAGAATTCGTCCCGAGAGTCGTCTCGCGGGAGTCGACCGGTGGGCTTTTGCGCTTGCCCGTGGCGCGAACTCGTATGACCGAGGACGAGGACGAACTCACCTACGCCGACGCTGGCGTGGACATCGAGGAGAGCGAGGCGGCGACGGCCGCGCTGTTGAACGCGGTCGGCAACGTCGTCGACACCGAGTACGCGGGCCTGCTGGACATCGGCGACCAGTACCTGGGGCTGGCGACCGACGGGGTCGGGACGAAACTGCTCGTCGCCGAAGCACTGGGCGACTACTCCACCGTGGGCATCGACTGCATGGCGATGAACGCGAACGACCTCGTCGCGGCGGGCGTCAAGCCGGTCGCGTTCGTGGACTACCTCGCGGTCGACGAACCCACCGAGGAGTTCGCCGAACAGGTCGGCGAAGGGCTCGCCGAAGCGGCAGAGCGCGCCGACGTGGCGCTCCTCGGTGGCGAAACTGCAGTCATGCCCGAGGTCGTCTCCGGGCTCGACCTCGCGGGCACCTGCGCGGGACTCGCGAAGAAAGACGCCGTCTTCGACGGCGAGGCACAGGCGGGCGACAAGCTCGTCGCGTGGCCCTCCTCGGGGATTCACTCGAACGGACTCACCCTCGCGCGCAAGGCGGTCCAGCGCGAGTACGACTACGACGACCCCTTCCCGGCCGACGAGGACCGCACCATCGGGGAGGAACTCCTGGAGCCGACCCGCATCTACACGGACCTGCTGGAGCCGATGCACGAACACGGCGTCCACGCGGCGGCCCACGTCACCGGCGGCGGCTGGACGAACCTCCTGCGCATGGGCGAGTTCGAGTACGACATCACAGACCCCTTCGGCGCACAGGCCATCTTCGGGCTCGTGCAGGACCTCGGGAACGTCTCGCCCGAGGAGATGTACCGCACCTTCAACATGGGCACCGGGTTCGTGGCGGCCGTCCCGGCAGACGAGGCCGAGGCGCTGGCGGACGCGACCGAGGACGGGAAGGTTATCGGCGGAGTGAAGGAGGGCGCGAGCGTCGAGATTCGCGGCCTCTCGCTGGACTAGTTCTTCGAACTGTCGGCGGGGAACACCCGCTTCAGGTAGGCCATCACGGCCCCTCCCCCGACGACCAGTGCGGCTCCCAGCCCGAACAGCGGCAGGACCGCGCCGACCAGCGTCGGCGTCAGGTCGCCCATGGCGGCCAGAGCGTAGAGCAGGATGAACGCGCCCCCGATGATGGTGATGCCGGCCGCGTCGCGGATGCGGTTCTCTGAGACCATATTCCGAATAACCATTGGAAATACAAAGGCGTTGGTGACGAGACGGGACCTGGGGCGATGGTGGACGACACGTTCACTGTGGTGCGCGCTGGCTCGCGTGTCGAGTGAAACGAGGCCGCGAGACTGAGCCGCGCGAGGGATGAGTACCGGAGCGTAGCGAGGAACGGAATCGGCTGGGGAGAGTGTGGTGCGGTCTCTATCGCCATCGTGCGAGCAGTCGTGCTGTCTCACGAGAAGTCGTCTCGAAAGCCGCTCTCACCGTCCACTCACCCTGCTCAGTCGGCCGAATCACCGACGACGAAACCCGGCTCGAACCCAGAAACGACTCCCTACATCACGGATTCGGCGTAGAATCGCACCAGCCGACACTCCGGGCAGACGTGCGCGACGACGGGGTTGCCCTCCATGCTCAACGCACCCATCAGGCCGCCGCCGGCCTCGACGCGGATGTCCTCTGCGCCTTCGCTGGTCCCGTACTCGGTCTCCACGAGTCCCACGTCACAGTCGGGGCAGTAGTGACTCATGCAGGACGTTAGCACGCCACGAATAAAAACTTCTCAGCGGAAACGAACCCGCCGACGCCCGAAAACCAATGGACGCCGCGGAGTACTTTCAGTATCAGGGAGTGCCCGCGGTCAGCCCAGGTGCGTCGCGATGTCGGCCTCGGTGATGATGCCGACCATCTCGCCTTCCTCCTTGACGATGACGGCGTCGTGGAGTTCGAGCAGGTTGTCGATGCTGTCGAGGGTCGCGTCCCGCCCGACGGTACTGTAGCTCTCGTTCATGACCTCCGCGACGGGGAGTTCCTCGATGTCGCGGTCCTCGCGGTGGAGCCGGATGTCGCTGTTCGAGATGAGGCCGACGGGGGTGCCGCGCTCGTCGACGACGGGGAGCTGGGAGTAGCCCTGCTCGCCCATGATGTCGATGGCCCGGCCGACGCTGTCGTCCATCCGGACGAACTCCAGTTCCTCGTGCATCACGTCCTCCGCGCGCTTGATCTCGCCTTCGGCCTCGTTCAGCGCCTCGACGATGCGCCGCAGTGTCGAGAGGCGCGGGTCCACGTCGCCGCCCTCGATACGGGCGATGAGCGGCTGGGAGACGTCAGCAGCGTCGGCGAGTTCGCTCTGGGTGAGATCCAACCCTTTCCGTCGTTCACGGAGGTCAGTCGGGGTGGGAAGTTCCATACCAACCGATTACCCCGGGTTATAAAATAAGCTTTCGGGGCGCTACTCGTCTTCGTCGTCCTGCTCGCGCTCGATGGTGTCGACGACTTTGAGGGGGACGTCTCGAAGCGCGCCACCGACCTCGCTCTTTGCGATACGCTTGGCGTGTTCGTCGCTGTCGGCGTTGAACACCTCCATCTCTAGGACGAGCCCGACGAGTGCCGTATCGGCCGCGATGTAGGCGGAGTCGAACCCCTCGCCACAGGCGGGACAACCGGTGAGGCCGACGTTGACTTCGACGTAGTCTTTCCCTTCGCTGTTGAGGCGCTTGCCGGCCTCACTCACCGCGACACCGATTGCGTCGTCGATTTTGTCTACGTCTCGGACCAACCAGGCGGCTTCCATCGCAACCAGATAATTGCTCATACACCGACCAATGGGCCGCAGTAAGGCTTGCTTTGTGGTTCGGATTGCGGGGCGAAGCGCTTCCTCCGACCGACGGCGCGCGGAGGCGGCGTATTATTCGCATAAGTTACGAGAATCCCGGGCGTCTCTGAGCGATGAGCGACCGAAATCCAGCCGAGATTCCCACCTCCAGTTGGGTAGAAACAAAGTCGAATTGAATCGACAGACTGCGTCGGGGTGACGGTGGCTGACACGGCGGTGTCTGGGAGAAATTCTTATATACCACCTGTGCGCTGGACTCGAGTGAAGCCAGATGATCGACCGGGCCACCCAAGCCGCCCTGTTCGCACTGTACCAGCTCAGTATCGCGGTGGGCATCCTCCTGATGCCACTCGCACTCGCGATGCGCCGTTTCGGCGTGTCGCTGCCGGTGCACAGAGTCGTCGAGACCTTCGGCGGCGCGTACGAACAGACGGGAACCAGATAGACGAACACCACTTCTCGTGCCCCCACCCGCCGAGCACCAGCCGTCGGCAACGCCGTTCTTTTATACCGGGGCGCGTGTTAGTGCCGACCAATGCGAACGCCACGCGCCGACGACCCACAGATTCCGGACGCACTCTCACTCGAACCGGCCGACCCGTACACGCCACAGGTCGGGTCACTGCCCGAGAGCGACTACAGCGCCGAGGAGATGGAGAACGTCACCAAGACCGGCACGACCACCGTCGGCCTGACGACCGACGAGGGCGTCGTCATCGCGACCGACATGCGTGCCTCCCTCGGCGGGATGTTCGTCGCGAACAAGGACGTCCAGAAGGTCGAGCAGATACACCCCACGGCGGCGCTCACCCTCGTCGGCAGCGTCGGTGGTGCCCAGTCGTTCATCCGGACGCTCCGCGCCGAGGTAAACCTCTACGAGGCTCGTCGCGGCGAGGAGATGTCGATGAAGGCACTCTCGACACTCGCTGGGAACTTCGCGCGTGGCGGCCCGTTCTTCGCCATCAACCCGATCCTCGGCGGTGTCGACGAGGACGGCCACCACGTCTACTCCATCGACCCGGCGGGTGGCGTCATGCGGGACGACTACACCGTCACCGGCTCCGGGATGATGGTCGCTCACGGCCTGCTCGAACAGGAGTACGAGTCCGGCCTGTCGAACGAGGAAGCAAAGACCGTCGCGGCGCGCGCGGTCCGCTCGGCCGCCGAGCGAGACACCGGCTCCGGTAACGGCGTGTTCCTCGCCGAGGTCACCGGCGAGGGCGTCGACATCCGCGGGCACAAGGACTTCGACGAGGTCTGTTGACCCGGTCGCCGGCCACGAACTCTGCGGACGCGAGTGGTTCGTTCACCGGTGCTTCTCTCCAGTACCGTCCCCCAGTGGTGCCCAGTACGGCCAGTGCTCTGACCTGGAGGGGCCACCACTGAACCAGCAGAACGCTCCGACACCGAACGGGCCGATACCGGCCGGTAGGGACGGCCCGACCGGGTGCCTAACGAACTGTTCAGGTGCCTGCTCGTTCGCTTAAGCGGTACTTCAGCCACGCTGAAGTTCCCTATAGGTAACCCCCAGACAGTCCTACATGTCGCCATAGCCTGGGGGGAGTCCTGGGCGAACAGACTATCATGGCAAACAAACTTTCACGCCGGCAGGTGCTGGCAGGACTCGGGACAATCGGAGTAGCGAGTGCAGGCGCAGGCCTCGGCACGACTGCCTTCTTCAGCGACACGGAAGAACTCGAAGGCTGGTACGAGGCGGGTCGCGTCGACCTCGTCCTCGATTACCGCTCGACGTACAAGCCGTGGGAGCGCTACGACCTCCAGATGGTCCCCGCCGACCAGCGCCCGGCAGTCGTCGCCGGGACCGACGGCATGACCTACGAGATCGCCGCCGCGCCCGCGGTCCGCGACGAGAACGGCGACGCGGTCACCCACCAGCAGTGGGCGAACCTCGTCACGGGGAACACGGACCTCTTCGCGGACGTGTGTAACCTCCCGGACACCACCGACATCAGTGCGGTACTGGAACAGACCCGGTTCACCACGGTCTCCGATGGGAACGTCTACAGGCCGGGATTCGTCGACGGCGAGCGCGGCATGTTCGTCGACCTGGACGACATCAAGCCGTACGACGAGGGCGAGACGACGTTCAGCTTCCACCTCTGTGGCAACCCGTCGTACATCTACGCCGAGTTACTCAACGCGGACAGCTTCGAGGACTACCGCGAGGGCGTCGATTCGCCCACCGAACCCGAAGTCGAAGCCGGGGAGGTCCCGGGAGACGAGGACGACCCGCGCTTCGAGGGCGGCGAACTGTGTGACTACCTGTACGTCGTGGTCTCGACCGACCCCGACTGTGACAACCTCTCGCCGGTCGGCTCCGAGGAGGACATCGTCAACCCGTTCGGCACCGCCGACGAGGCCGGGGACGTCCTCTACGCGGGCTCGATGTCGGGCTGGGTCGAACAGTTCGGCCCCGAACTCGACGGCCGAATCAAACTCCCGCCCGTCGTCAAAGCCGACGGTTCGGGTGTCGCCGGTGACCCCGACGTGGCAGCCGCCTGTTTCGAACCGGGCGTGCACTGCTACGTCATGAACTGGTACCTCCCGTGCATGGAGGACGATGCCGACCGCCTCGGGTTCACGGACCTGCCCATCAAGAACGTCCTCGTCAACGGGGAACCGCTCTCGCAGGACCAGGACGGCGACGAGGCACTGACGTTCAACGACGAACTCCGCGCCCGCGGCTACATCGGCCTGGACGACGACGAGGAACCGATGACGCTCAGCGCGAACATCACGCAGACCGACGCCTGCCACGTCGGCATGAAGTTCACCGCCGAACAGTGCCGCCACAACACCTGTGCCGAGGCCGCAATCGACCTGTCCACCGGCGTCGCCGAGTGGAACGTCTCGGTCGCCCCCGACGGCGAACCGACCGGCGCTGCACAGTCCATCTCGACGCACCCGGCCTGGATCGACCCGCAGTACAACGCGGCGTTCGACTCCACGGCGTCGTGGGTCAACCACGTCGGCGGAGCAGGGACCGGCTCCTACCCCGCCGGGCAGTACGTCTACGAGACCGAATTCGAGGTCTCACCCGCGAACGTCGGCGGCACCTGCACGCTCGAGTTCGACTGGTCGGCAGACAACCAGTCCGACATCGTGTTCAGCCTCCAGAAGACCGACGAAATCGGCTTCAACATGGTGGAAACGGCGGCGTACACCACCGACATGGAGCAGTTCAAGGTCATGACCGCCGAGAGCTTCGACATCACCGAAGCTGGCACCTACCGGCTGTCCGTCGCAGTCGAGAACAACGTGCCCGCAGCAGGACCCAGCCCGACTGGTCTCCTGGTCTCCGGTGGCCTCGTCTGCCAGTGCGAGTAGGCGCATGACGGCCTCCTCGCCCTAAACGGCGGGGTCTCTTTTCGTTGGGACAGCGAGGGCGTGGTGAAACCCGGGAAAGCCGAATCCGTGATTCTGGGAACCCGGCGACGGTTTTCGTGTCCCGTATCGGATACCGTCTCCTTGCCACCTGCGAGGGGCCTTTCGAGACTCCTACGTGCTTCCCCTTCACCTGGCGTTGGCGTACGGTATATGCGCTCTAGTGTCCTATATTGTTCATGCCATCTGCCGCACCATCGCTCACGGCCGTCAGAGCGGTGGTCGAACGGCTCGGCCCGCCCGGGACTCCGCTGACCACATCGGAGGTGGCCGCGGAGTTCGACTGTCTCACTCGGGCCGTCTCCGAGCAACTCGAAACCCTCGTCGGCGAGGGAGTTATCGAAACGAAAGAGGTCGGCGCCCGCGGGCGTGTGTGGTGGCGTCCCGTCGACACTCCGACGTCCCAGCGAAAGACGCCACGCGGGAGTGGTGATACCGTCGAGTGTCCCAACACGTCCGCGAGGAGGCCCCGTGCGGACAGCGAGCTGGCCGAGCAGGCACTGCGAGCGTCCGAGGAACGGCTCCACCTCGCGACCGAAATCGGGGGAATCGGTATCTGGGAACTCGACCTGCAGACGCTCGACTCGCCCGTCCGGACGGCTCGACACGACGAGATATTCGGCTACGACGAACCGCCCGACGACTGGAGCTTCGAGCGGTTCCTCGACCACGTCGTCCCGGGACATCGCGACCGCATCGAGCGGAGCTTCGAGGAGAGTCTCCGGACGGGAGTGTGGGCGTTCGAGTGCCCCATCGTCCGCGTGGACGGGCAGCAGCGGTGGATCGCCGCCCGCGGGCGGATGTTCGACGACGATGTGGGCGAACCACACCGTGCTCTCGGTGTCGTTCAGGACATCACCGACCAGAAGCGCCGCGAGCGAGAACTCGAACGGCAGCGCAAACGACTCGAACGACAGAACGAGCGGCTGGAGGAGTTCACCAGCACCGTGACACACGACCTGCGGTCGCCGCTGGCGGTCATCGGCGGCCGGTTGCACCTGTACCGGGAGACGGGCGGGGCCGAACACCTCGACGCCGCCGAGGAAGCGCTAAAGCGGGCAGGGAGACTCGTCGACGACCTGCTCACCGTCGCACGTCAGGGCTGGCTGGTCGAGACAACGAAACCGACCGACGTCGAAGCGGTGTTCTCGCGGGCACGGGAAGGTACGGTACCGGCGACCGTCGAGTGTGTGTACGACCCGGTACCGACGATACTCGCAGACCGAGACCGACTGCTCCAGCTGTTCGAGAACGTGTTGCGAAACAGTGTCGAGCACGGTGGGAGCGACGTCACTGTCCGGGTGGGGCCACTCCCGGACGGTGCAGGGCTCTACATCGAGGACGATGGCCCCGGGTTCGCCGGGGTCGACCCCGAACGCGTGTTCGACTTCGGGTACTCGGGCCGTGAGGATGGGACTGGATTCGGGCTCTCTATCGCCCGGGCGATCGCCGACGCACACGGGTGGGAGATCTCGATAGGGCCGGAGACGAGCGGTGGTGCTCGATTCGAGATAACGGGCGTCGAGTTCGCGGCGGACTCGTAGCACGAACGGTCCTCCGGAAAATCAACAGACCGTCTGTGGTGGGGCGTGTCGGTGTCCGTCAGCGGGGCGTTCGAAGCCCAGCACGTGCTGTGTATTCCAGACGGGACTGAGACGTTCACACGAGGGTGTCAGAAGCTTCGCCGATTCACTCGCTCTCTCGGTTTTTCAGCGCATGCAGTGACTCGAGGAAGACCCAAAGCCAGACAGACCGGGTATCGACAGCCGAGCAGTCGGAGAGACTCGACTGGTGCTCGACACCGGTATGGCGGCCGAACCATGTTCGTTCGTCCCGGTACGGCCGCCATACCCCGGCGACAAGGTCGGCCTGTCGCCCTCGATTGTCACCTTCGACGGGAGCAGATTCTACGGAACCGCCGACTCGAACGGCCGAAGCCGCTCATAAGGAAACGGGTCCGAGACCTCTCCTCGCTTATCACCTGGGGAAACAGGTGGCTCACAGATACCATCATGGCAAACAAACTTTCACGCCGGCAGGTGCTGGCAGGACTCGGGACAATCGGAGTGGCGAGCGCAGGCGCAGGCCTCGGGACGACCGCGTTCTTCAGCGACACGGAAGAACTCGAAGGCTGGTACGAGGCAGGTCGCGTCGACCTGCTGCTCGACTACCGCACCACGTACAAGCCGTGGGAGCGCTACGACCTCCAGATGGTCCCCGCCGACCAGCGCCCGGCAATCGTCGCCGGGACCGACGGCATGACCTACGAGATCGCCGCCGCGCCTGCGCTGCGCAACGAAGCTGGCGAGGCTATCAGCCACGAGGCGTGGGGCACGCTCAACGAGAACTTCGGCGGGAACGACTCCGTGCTGTGTCGACTCGAAGATGCGAGCAACGTCCAGGACCTCGTGGAGGCGCTGAACTACACCGTCGTCGACGACCCGACGAACGGCTTCTACCCGGGCTACATCAACGGCCCGTCCGGTGAGGAGCGTGCGATGTTCATCGACCTCGACGACATCAAGCCGTACGACGAGGGCGAGACGACGTTCAGTTTCCACCTGTGTGGCAACCCGTCGTTCATCTACGCGGAACTGTTCAACGTGGCCAGTTTCGAAGACTACCGCGAGGGCGTCGATTCCCCGACCGAACCGGAGATTCAGGCCGGTGAAATCGTCGACGACCCGACCTTCGAGGGCGGCGAGTTGTGCGATTACCTCTACGTCGTGGTCTCGACCGACCCCGACTGTGACAACCTCTCGACGCCTGGGGCCGAGGGCGAGAACCCGTTCGGCACCGCCGACGAGGCCGGTGAAATCCTCTATGCGGGCTCGATGTCCGGCTGGCTCGAACAGTTCGGGCCAGAGTACGACGGCCGCGTCCGGCTCCCGCCAGTCGTCAAGGAAGACGGCTCGGGCGTCGCCGGTGACCCCGACGTCGCCGCCGCCTGTTTCGAACCGGGCGTGCACTGCTACGTCATGAACTGGTACCTCCCGTGCAAGGCGGATGACGCAGACCGCCTCGGGTTCACCGACCTCCCGCTGGTCAACAACCCGGCCGCGAGTGGCACTTTCGACGACGAACTCCGCGCCCGTGGGTACGTCGACGCGGACACCGACGCGACCCTCGACGTGAACATCGCCCAGACCGACGCCTGCCACTTCGGCCTGAAGTTCACTGCCGAACAGTGCCGCCACAACACCGGCGGCGACCTGCAGGCCCAGCTCGAGTGTATCACCGGTGACGGCTTCGGTGTCACCCAGCTCGGTGACGGCGCAGGCTCGTGGTTCGGCCGCATCCGCTACGGTCAGTCCGGCGGTAGCGGTGCCGGCGAACTGTACCTCGGGAACGACAACAGCAACCGGAACGAGGCCCAGAACGCCTGGCCCGACCCGGTGAGCGGCTCGTTCACCCTCGCGTACGACGCGGACACCAACGAGGCGACCCTCACCGTCGACGACGGCGAAGACGTCTCGATGGTCAGCTACACGGTGAACGACCCGTCGGCGACCGGCGACAGCTCCGCCGACGAACTCGCCATCACCGTGAAGGCGAACGCGGGCCAGACCGTCACCGTCTCGAACGTCGCGTTCAACGACGACCCGGCCGGGTGCTCCATCGAGGCCGCCCCGACCGCGGGTGACGAGAAGAAGTACCTCAAGCTGACCGGCGTCGACGTGGCGTCGGACTTCACCCTGACCGGTGACTTCAGCTGGGACGCGTCCGTGAACAGCCAGCAGGAACGCCCCGCAATCGACATCGACATCGACTGAGCGGGTTCGCCGGTCCAGTCGCACGAACCCATCCCTCGGCTCCGTGCCGATGACCGGCGTTCGACCGGGGCGTATGCCCGACTCCTTTTATACGAACGCGCCGAAATCCCGGCCAATGAAGACCATCAAGGATAGCGTACACGACCACATCGAGGTGGACGGTGTGGCGCGGGCGCTGCTCGACACACCGGAGATGCAGCGACTCCGGCACATCGCGCAACTGGGTACCGCCTCGCTGGTCTACCCCTCCGCGAACCACACGCGGTTCGAGCACTCCCTCGGGGTGTACCACAACGCCTGCCGGGCGCTCGACCACCTCGGCGTCGAGGGGAAGAACGCCGAGAAGGTCCGGGCGGCCGCCCTCCTGCACGACGTGGGCCACGGCCCGTTCTCACACAATCTCGAACCGCTGACTCACCGGCGCACGGGCAAGTACCACGACGACGTGCACGAACTGTTCGAGCGCGGGGCCGTCGGCGAGGTCCTGCGCGAGTACGACATCGCCCCACACGAGATAGCCGACCTCGTCGCCGGTGACGGCCGCTACGGTCAGATCGTCTCGGGCGAACTCGACGTGGACCGGATGGACTACCTCGTCCGTGACGCCCACCACACCGGCGTCCCGTACGGCACCATCGACCACGCGCGTCTCCTGCGCGAACTCACCTTCGCCGACGGCGAACTGGTGCTCGACGAGGGGAACGTCCAGACCGCAGAGAGCCTGCTCGTCGCACGGGCACTGATGACGCCGACGGTGTACGGCCACCACGTCGCGCGTATCTCGAAGGCGATGCTCCGGCAGGCTGGCGAGCGACTGCTCGATACGACCGAGACCACCCCGGAGGAACTTCGCCGGATGGACGACCACGACCTCCTGTACACGCTCCGCAACTGCGAGAGCACGGCCGAACTCGCCCGCCGGTTCGACCACCGCGACCTGTTCAAGCGGGCCGTGTGGGCCGAGTACGACGACGTACCGGACTCCCTGCTCGCGGCCGAACACGAGGACATCAGAGGGTACGAACTGGAGATCGCCGACGAGGCCGGGCTCTCTTCCGGGCAGGTCATCCTCGACGTGCCCGGCGAGCCATCGATGAAGGAGTCTTCGACCCGGGTGCTCGTCAACGGCGAGGCGCGCCGACTGGACGAGCAGTCGCCGCTGGTGCAGGCGCTCCAGTCGGCCCAGAAATCGCAGTGGCGACTCGGGGTGTACGCCCCGGAGGCGGTGACCGACCAGGTGCGAAGCGCCGTGGTCAGGACGCTCGACATCGAAGAGAACGCGCTCGTCTCCGAGGTCGGGAGCGGGCTGCACGCGACGCTCGACCAGTTCGCCCAGCAATCATGATACTCGAAGGGACCATCCTGGCAGGCACAGAGTTCGAACCGATAGAAGGCCGCGTCGTCGTCGAAGACGGCACGATACAGGCCATCGAGGAAGCCACAGTCGAGAGCGACGACATCGTCCTCCCGGCGTTCGTCAACGCCCACACCCACATCGGCGACTCCATCGCCAAGGAGGCCGGTGGCGGGCTCTCACTGGCCGAACTCGTCGCGCCGCCGGACGGGCTGAAACACCGCCTGCTCCGCCAGACCAGCACCGAGGAGAAAGTCGCCGCCATGCGCCGGTCGCTCCAGTTCATGCAAGCGGGTGGGACCGCGACCTGCGTCGAGTTCCGCGAGGGCGGCGTCGAGGGCGTCCGGGCCATCCGCGAGGCGGCCGACGGGCTCGACATCGACCCGGTCGTGCTCGGGCGCGAGACGGTCGACGCGATGCGACTCGAGGAGGCCGACGGGTTCGGGGCCTCCGGAGCGAACGACGCCGACTTCACGGAAGAGCGCGCGGCGACCGCCGAGGCGGGCAAGCTATTCGGCATCCACGCCGGTGAGGCCGACCCGTCGGACATCGACGCGGCGATGGACCTCGACCCGGACTTCCTCGTCCACATGGTCCATCCGGAGCCCCAGCACTTCGACCGGGTCGAAGAGAAAGAGACGCCTATCGCGGTCTGCCCGCGCTCGAACCTCGTCACCGACGTCGGCCTCCCGCCGATTCGGGAGTGGCTCGACCGGACCACGATCGCGCTCGGCACCGACAACGTGATGCTGAACTCGCCGTCGATGTTCCGCGAGATGGCGTTCACGGCGAAACTCTGCGACGTGACCGCGACCGAAGTGCTTCGCATGGCCACGCTCGGTGGTGCAGAACTGGCCGGGCTGGACTACGGCTGCATCGAACCCGGGCGCGAGGCCAAACTGCTGGTCCTCGACGGTGACTCCGACAACCTCGCCGGGGTCCGCGACCCGGTCCGGGCAGTGGTGCGGCGGGCAGAGACGAGCGACGTCTCTCGGGTCCTGCTCTAGACGGCGATTCTGGCCCGTTCTGGGGGGACAACTAAAGAGCGAGGGTATCTTACGTGGTAGCATATCGCATGTACGACCGTATCCTCGTCCCGACCGACGGCTCACAGGGCGTCGAACGTGCCATCCAGCACGCCGTGGACCTCGCTACCGCTCACGGGTCGACACTCCACGCCGTCTACGTCCTGAACTCCGCGAGCTACGGTGGTGTGCCCATCGAGACCTCGTGGGAGGGGCTGCACGACATGCTCCAGCAGGAGGGGGAACACGCCATCGAACGGGTACAGGCCATCGCCGACCCTGCCGGCGTCCCCGTCGTCGGCAGTATCCTCGAAGGCTCACCGAGCAAAGAGGTCGTCAGGTACGCGGAGGAGAACGACTGCGACCTCGTGGTGATGGGCACCCACGGACGGGGCGGTATCGACCGCCTGTTGCTCGGCAGCGTCGCCGAGCGCGTCGTTCGGTCCTCGGCAGTGCCCGTGTTGACGGTACAGGTGGGCGACGGGGAACGAGAACGGTGACGCGACGCCGACCACGGCGCAAGGGCCATGGTTCTACACTGCGAGGGTAGGACGATGATGGACCTCGGCGACAAGGTGGTCGCGTTCGCCGCCATCGCCTTCATCAACGCGACGTTCGCACTGGTCGTCCCCTCCTGGATGGCCATGTTTGCCGCCATCGCCTCGCTGCCGCTGGCAGCGGCGATACTCTTCAGGTAGCCACTGCGACGCGACTACTCAAGTCCCGTCGACAGGTCGCAGGTGTTCACAGTCCCCGGCACTGACCCGGGCGGTCCCCTCGCCGGTCTCGACGAGCAGTGCGCCGGGGAACGTCACGTCCACTGCGTCGCCGACTACTTCTCCGCCGGGCGTCTCGACGCGCACTCGCTGGCCGAGCGTCAGCGACGCCTCGCGCCACGCCGGCAGAATCGAGTCGGGGTCGCCTGCGAGGTCGTGGAACTCTTCCAGCACGCGCTGGAGGAAATTGCGCCGGTCCACGTCGCCGACGAGCTCGCGAACCGTCGTCGCGGTCACTGGCAGGGCGCTCGCGTCGATGTTGACGTTCACGCCGATACCGATGACTACCCACGAGACGCGGTCTGCCTCGCCCTCCATCTCGGTGAGGATGCCCGCGAGTTTGTGGTGTGTACCATCGACGCTCACGAGGACGTCGTTCGGCCACTTGATGCCGGCGTCGACGCCAGCTTCACGTGCAACACGGGTGACCGCGACCGCGGCCGCGAGCGTGAGCAGGGGGACCTGCGCGGGCGGGATGTCCGGACGGAGCACGACCGACGCCCAGACGCCGCCACTGGGGGCACTCCAGTCCCGATTCAGGCGACCGCGGCTACCGGTCTGTTCGTCTGCGACGACCACGACGTTCCCCTCGCCCTCACTGGCGAGTTCGCGGGCGCGCCGGTTCGTGGAGTCGATGCTGTCGTGGTACTCCACCTCGTATGGGGCGTCCAGCCCGTACTCGATTGCCATCCCACCGTACTCGGGGACCGTGGCGAGGTGGTAGCCGTCGTCGTCGCTCTCGATGACGAACCCGGCGTCCCGGAGGGCTTCGACGTGCTTCCACACCGCGGCGCGGGAGACGTCGAGCGCGTCCGCGAGTGCCGGGCCGGAGATGGGGCCGTCCGCGAGCGCGTCGAGCACCGCGCGTCTCGTCTCGTGCATGGGCAGCCCTTTGCCGGGAGCCGACTTGAAACCGTCCGAACGATATTCGGCCCTGGGCGGCGTACCCACGGCCGTGTCCGGATTCTCTGGCGACGAGTTCCTCCGCTTCGGAGCACTGGTCGGGACGGTCGGCTGGCTGGGGACCCAGCTGGCGGCCTGGGGCCGCGTCGGTCCGCTTCCGGTGCTCGTGCTCTGGGTGGGCCTTCTCGGCGTGATGGCCAGGGTCGGCCTGCGCCGGACCGACGACGCGGTCCAGTTCTCGAGGCCACTGGTCGTCTGGGCTGTGACGAACGCGACCGCGATGGGCTGGACTATCGCGGCGGTGCTCGGTGTCCCGGTGCCGGCGGCCGACCTCGCAGGATGGCTTCCATGGCTCGGCTCGTTCACCGTCGCCTACGCCGTGACCGGGTGGCTCGTGCCAGCGAACCGGCGAACGTACCTGCTGGGGAGCGTCGGCGCGGTCGTGGTCGGGGTCTCGTTGCTGGCGGCCCCAGCGATGCAGGTCGTGAGCTACCTGCTGGTCGGAATCGTCCACGTCGCGCCACTGGTGGACGCGACGCGCTGAAAACGGTGTTCGGGGGTCCCGACTCAGTTCCCGCGGATTTCTCGGAGTTTCGCGCGACCGTCGGCGATGAGTTCGTCGAGGTACTCGGCGAGCGTGTTCTTGGCGTCCTGCGGGTGGAGTTCGCCCGAGACGAGGTCGGCTTCGAGCGACTCGTAGTCGTCGTACGTGAGGTTTCCACCGTACTTCTCGGGGCGTTCGACCGTCACGGACTCGAAGCGCGGGAAGACGTGGAACCTGAACAGTTCGAGTACCGGATTGTGGCGCTCGTTCCCGTCGTCGTCCGGTTCGGGGTCGGCAGTCGGCGGACAGAACGCGGAAGTGACCTTCTCTTTCAGGTCCTCCGAGGAGTCCTCCATGGAGATGGTGACGCCCTTCGAGGAGGACATCTTGCCGACACCCGTCGTGAGGTCCGCGAGGATGGGCGTGTGCAGGCACGGTCGGGACTCGTAGTCGAGGGTCGCCATCTCCTCGCGGTGGAGCATGTGAACCTTGCGCTGGTCGAGGCCGCCGATGGCGAGGTCCAGGTCGAGGTACTCGATGTCGAGCGCCTGCATGAGCGGGTAGACGACGTGGCTGACCTTCGCGGTCTCGCCGGACTGGAGTTCCGCCATCGCGCGCTGGGCGCGGTTCAGGCTCGTGGAGAGTTCGAGTTCGTGCAGGTCCAGCACGTAGTCCTCGTCGAGCTGGAACTCGCTCCCGTAGACGAACTCGGTCCGCGCTTCGTCGAGGCCGTACGCGAGGAACTGTGCGCGCATCTGTTCGGCCGTGTCACGAATCTCGTCGAAGGTCCCCTTCCCGTTGAGGTAGGCGTGTACGTCCGCGAGCAGGATGACGACCTCGAAGCCGGCGTCCTGGAGGTCGATGAGCTTGTTCGCGGTGAGGAGGTGCCCGACGTGGAGTACGCCGGAGGGCTCGTAGCCGACGTAGACCCGCTTGCCTGTGGGGTCGTCGGCCAGTTCGCGTACCTCCTCCTCCGTGATGACCTCCTCGGTGTTCCGAGTGATCAACTCGTAGGTGTCCATACGGAGAGAATTTCGCCGGGAGGCTTTGAAGGTTTTCTACCTGTGTCACCGCGTCAGAACGGGTCGGTAACCGAGTCAGAACGGTTTGAGCACGTCCTCGACCGAGTCCCGGACCGAGCCGGCGATGTGGCCGCTCGCCGCGCCGAAGCCCGCTCCGATGCCCGAACCGAGCGGGCCGAGCGGGCTCCCGATAGTCGCACCGATCTCCGCGCCCTTCTTTGCGCCCTCTTTCGCGTGTGAGCCCTTGCGCATGCAGGGGGGTTTGAGTGGGTTCATCGTCTCGCGTTGCGCTACTACCTCGACTCATAAAAATCCGAACCTGTCTCGGGTGTATCCGACCGGTGAGTGGTACTCTGGCACGTGTCCGGCGTCTCGTCGGCTCACCTGCTTACATCGATGTCATCTGGGTGCAGTCGATGCCATCTGGTTACACTTGTGTCGGATGAATTATAAGTTGGTTCGGGGTCGTACCAGGTAACGTGATGAAACCACAGACGGCTTCGACCGACGCTCACACCGACGCAGCAATCGACCGCCTCTCGCTGGAGGTGGCCTGAGATGGCGCTCGAACTCACCAGTTCGGCGGGAATCGCGCTGCTCGTCGCCCGGGTTCTCGTGGGTGGCGTGCTCGCATTTATGGGCGTGAACCACTTCCTCAACACCGAAGACATGGCCGGCTATGCACAGATGAAAGGCGTTCCCGCGCCCGGACTGGCGGTAACGTTCTCGGGCGGGATACTCGTCTTCGGGGGCCTGAGCCTCGTCCTCGGCGCGTATCCCGTACTCGGCGCGGGCGCGCTGGCGGTGTTCCTGCTCGTGACGACCCCGATGATGCACGACTTCTGGACGATGGACGACCCAGAACAGCAACAGAACGAGATGACGGCCTTCCTGAAGAACGTCGTGATGCTCGGCGCAGTGCTGGCGTTCCTCGTCCTCGCCGGGACCGAGTGGCCGTACGCGGTCGGGGTGGGCCTGTAGATGGAGATCGACCCTGCCGAAGTGGACGGCTCGCTCTACCGAACCCTCTCCGGGTCAGTGGTTCCCCGGCCCATCGCGTGGGTCAGCACGACCAGTGCGGACGGCGTCGACAACCTCGCGCCGTTCTCCTTTTTCACGGTCGCGGCCATCGACCCGCCCATCCTGGTGTTCGCACCGGTCGATGGACCCAACGGCCTGAAGGACACGCCGCGGAACGTCCGCGACACCGGCGAACTGGTCGTCAATATCGTCACCGACGACACTGTCGAGGCGATGAACCAGACGGCGGCGACCCTCCCAGCGGAGGAGAGCGAGTTCGAGCACTCCGGCGCGACCCGCACCGAGTCGACCCGGGTCACGCCCCCACGGGTCGCGGAGTCACCCATCGCCTTCGAGTGCGAACTGTACGACCTGCAGGACGTGGGCAGTTCGAGCCTGATACTCGCCGAGGTCGTCTACGTCCACGTCGACGACGCGGTGACGACCGACGGGAAGGTGGACGTGGAGAAACTCGATGCAGTGGGCCGGCTCGCCGGGTCGTGGTACGCCAGTACCGACGACCGGTTCTCGCTGGAGCGACCGCCGTAGGTCCCTGTTTTCGAACCCTACTCCGGCCCGAGCAGGATGTCCTGGATGTTCGAGAGCGCCCGCTGGCAGACTGGCACGTAGCCAGCCGCCAGCAGTGGCACCTCGAAGACGACCCGACAGCGGTCCGCCCCCAGGTACTCCGCCCGGTGGCCGGTCGCGGGGATACCGGCCACGTCCCAGGTCCAGCGTTCCCCGTCCGAGTAGGTCACCTCGAAGGGGACCCAGAAACTGCCGACGATTCGTACCCTCCC
This sequence comes from Haloarchaeobius ordinarius, assembly GCF_051801355.1. Taxonomy (GTDB): domain Archaea; phylum Halobacteriota; class Halobacteria; order Halobacteriales; family Natrialbaceae; genus Haloarchaeobius. The sequence continues at coordinate 2,803,360 of NZ_CP196560.1, forward strand.
CTCGTCGCCGGCCGAGATGAACCGGTCCGGTGCCTCGACGTCGGTGACGGTCGGCCCCCAGTCGGGCCAGCGCCACGTGTCCGTCAGCAGTTCCCACGCGAGCATCCGGTCCACCGGCAGGTCCCGCCCGACTTCGAGCCGCCGACCGTCCGGGGTCTGGGCGAGCCGGACCTGTGGCTGTGACTGCATGTGTCAACATTTGTCACTCTTCGGATTAAGCCTACCGTCGGGCGATTTCGTCACTCGATTGACGTGCCGGGCCGGTATATTCAACTAGGCCGCGTTCTTGGCTCAGGACAACGAATGATAACCGTCGAGGACCTCCGCAAAGAGTACGACGGGTTCGTGGCTGTCGACGGCAGCTCGTTCACCATCGACCGCGGCGAGGTCTTCGGCGTCGTCGGGCCGAACGGTGCGGGAAAGACGACGACGTTGAAGATGCTCGCCGGGCTCATCGAACCGACGAGCGGCCACATCTCGGTGGCTGGACATCCAGCCGGCGACACCGATATGCGCCGCAACCTCGGCTTCCTCCCCGAAGAGTCGCCCCTGTACGAGGAGATGACGGCGCACTCCTACCTCGAATTCTTCGCCGACCTCTACGACGTGCCGACGGACGTGGCGCGAGAGCGCATCACGACCGCCCTGGACAGGCTCGACCTCGAACACCGGGAACGCCGTATCGGGGACATGTCGAAGGGGATGAAACGCAAGGTCGCTATCGCCCGGTCGCTCGTCAACGACCCGGACGTGCTCATCTACGACGAACCCGCCTCGGGGCTCGACCCCCTCACGACCAACTACATCATCGAGTTCACCGAGCAACTCGCCGACCAGGGCAAGACCATCGTCTTCTCCGCGCACAACCTCTACCACGTCGAGAGTATCTGCGACCGCCTCATCGTGATGAACCACGGTGACATCATCGCCCGTGGGAGCCTCGAAGAGATTCGGCAAGAGCACGGGCAGACCGCCTACCACGTGTACACGGACGTGCGGGTGGGAGACTGCGACCGAGTCGGGGACGGCCGGTTCGAGTCTGTCGTCTCCGATATGGACGCCGTCGACCGCCTTCGGACCCAGGCGACCAAACGGGGTGGCTCGGTCGTCGACCTGCAGACCCGGAATCCGAGTCTCGAAGACATCTTCCTCGACATCGCCGGTGAGACGCCCGAGGAGGCACGCGAGGCAGAGCAGGACCGGACCGTCGGGGAGGCCGAGACGTGAAAAAGCGCGGGCTCGACCGCGTCCTCTCGCTCCGCAAGACCCTGCGCATCGCCCGCTGGGAGGTCGCCCGAAGCGCCGGGGCCCTCGACCGACAGACCGTCGCACTCGCGCTCGTCCTCGTGGCCGTCGGAGCAGTCGTCGGCCCGACAGTCGTCGCCGAAGGCCCGGGCCTCGACGACGGCATCTACCGTGTCGGCGTCGAGGCGGACTCACCGTATCACGACGTGGTCCAGCACAGTAACCAGTTCGTCGCCAGACCGGACGACGCCAGTGCGTCCGCGCTCAAAGCCGGCGAGATAGACATCCTCGTCCCTGCCCGGGGCGAACCCATACCCAGACCCACGCGGAAAGGCCAGGCGGCCTACGCCGAGTTCCGGACCGCCGTCCAGGAGTACAACGACGAGTTGATGGGCGACGAAGCGAACCAGAGCGCCGCCTTCCCGGTCGCAGTCGAACTCCTGTACGAGAGTCGCGCCGGGAGCGCACTCACGGGCGGCACGGGAGGCGGTGCCGGGACCGCCGGTTCCGGCGACGGGGGAACTGACGGCGGCGCTGGGACCGGTGGCGACGGTGGCACCGACGACGCCGGAGCGGGCGGGGTCACGGGCGGCTCGACCGGTGGGAACGACGGGCAGGTACAGGCACCGAGCCTCGGCGGTTCGGCCATCGTCAGCGGCTCGACCTCCGGCTCGCCGAGCACCATCAGCCCGCCCTTCCCGTTCGCCTCCCTCGTCCTCGCGTTCCTGTTCATCGTCCCGATGAACTTCATCATCCAGGCGTACGGGAGCACCATCATCAACGAGCGCATCAACCGTCGCGGGGAGTTGATGCTCGTCTCCCCGGTCTCGCGCCGGGACATCATCGCTGGCAAGACCCTCCCCTACCTCGCGGCGCTGCTCGTCATCACGGTCGCCATCGCCATCCTCATCGGCGGAACCGCGGTGTCCGTCGCGGCCGTCTTGCCCATTGCACTCCTGTTCCTCGCGGCGACCTTCGTCGGCGGGATGTTCGCCCGGTCGTTCAAAGAGCTCACCTTCGTCACCATCACCGTCTCCGTGTTCATGACCTCCTACGTGTTCGTCCCGGCGATCTTCACCGACGTGACGCCTATCGCGCTCATCTCGCCGCTCACGCTGGTCGTCATGGACCTCCAGAACGAGGCGGTGACGTGGGGACAGTACGCCTTCTCGACGGTCCCGTTCTACCTGACCGCCGTCGCGCTGTTCACGTTCGGGGCGGGCACCTACCGCGAGGAGGATATGTTCAGCCAGCGCCCGGTCCACCAGAAGGCACTCGACGCCATCGCGACCCGGGTTCGGAACAAGAAGACGGTCGCGCTCGTGACCGCGTTGTTCCTCCCGTTCGTCTTCGTCGCCGAGTTACTCGCCATCGCGGTGCTGTTCATCATCCCGAAGGCGCTCTCGATTCCGGTGCTGTTCGGGGCCATCGCCCTCATCGAAGAGACCGCAAAGAGCATCCACGTCTACGCCGGCTTCGAGTACGCACGCTTCGAGCGGTCGCCGAAGACGGCGGTCGTCCTCGGTCTGGTGAGCGGGGCCGCGTTCTTCCTCGCGGAGAAGGGCACGTTACTCGTCCAGCTAGTCCAGTTGCAAGACCTCACGCTGGGCGCGAACGCCTATCCGGACGCTGCAGCGGCCGGTTCGGCGAACGTCGACCCGCTCGTCGTCCTCGGGCTCTTCTTGCTCCCGCTGGGACTGCACACGGTTACGGCGACCATCTCGGCTGTCGGGGCACAGCGCTCGAAACGGGCCTACGCCGGGGCGTTCCTGCTCGCGGTACTGGTCCACGTCGCGTACAACCTGGGGGTGACGCAACTTGTCCCGTGAGCCGCCACGTCCCGAACACGGGACCGCGGCAGCCGAACAGCACGACGACTCCGACAGCGGCGCCTCCTGGCGGGCCCGGCTGACCATCGCCAGGCGTGAAATCGGGTCGCTCCGGAGCGAGAAGACCATCGTCCTCGCCTTGCTCATCCAGCTGTTCGTGGCGACGTTCTCCTCGTTCCTCGTCGTCGGACTGGTGTCGCTGTACGACCCCGGCTCGGTCGAGGGTTACGAACTCGACATGGCCGTCACGGGCAACGCGTCCGACGAGGTCCTGGACGTCGTCAGGCGCCAGGGTGGTATCGACCCGACGCAGTACGCGACGGTCGCCGACGCCAGAGCGGACTTCCAGGACCGGCGCGTCGACGCGGTGATGGTCGCGACCCGGGGCGAGAACGGGACAGTGTCTGTGACGACCAGCGTCCCGAAAGAGAACCTGCGGACGACCATCATCGTCGTGCAGGTCAGGGACACGCTGGAGTCGATGGAGGAGAACCTCAGGCGCGAGTATCGGGGCAGCCTCGAACACACCGTACTGGAGGTGCCACAGAAACGTGGTTCCAGCCCGTACTTCGGGTTCACCTACACGGTGCTGGTGCCCCTGTTGATGTTCCTTCCCGTGTTCATCAGTGGCTCCATCGCCGTCGACTCGCTCACCGAAGAGATGCAACGTGGGACGCTCGAACTGCTCCGCGTCGCGCCCGTCTCGCTGGCGGATATCGTGGACGCGAAACTGCTCGCGACCGCAGTGCTCGCCCCACTGCAGGCCGCAGTCTGGCTCCTGTTGCTGTGGGTCAACGGGACGAACATCTCGAACTGGCCGATGCTCGTCGCCATCGTGGCCGGGCTCTCGTTCACGGTCGTCACGGTCGGCCTGACCATCGCCTTGCTCGCCTCCGACCGGCGGCAGGCGCAGTTCCTCTACTCGACCGGCGTGCTCGGTGCCATCACGGTCTCTGGACTCCTGCCCGAACACCCGGCGAACACCATCGCCAGGCTCGCCATCGGGAGTCCGGGGACGTTCACCTGGGCCTTCGCGGCCGGGTACGTCGCGCTCGGGGTTGTGACCTATCTCGGGATGCGCGTCGGGATGCGGTTCGTCGACGCCGAGACGGTGTGACCGGGTGGGTTCTTGCCCCCGGCGCGTCCCGGCCGCGTGGACTCACGTCTCACTGGCGTGACGCCCGACGTCGCGGACCACGACGCAGCCTTCGAGTTCTACGTTGACGACCTCGGCTGCCCGTTACGAGATTCGGGCCCGGGGATGTGACTACAGTTCCCGCAACACCATCGGGAGGGCCACCAGCTTCAGGCCCAGGACGACGAGGACGAAGAACCCGACGAGGGCGAAGAACTTCAACGCGGGGACCGGGTTCCAGCCGTCGTCGTCGTCAGCGTGGAACACGTCGTACGTCGCGCTCTCGCGGAGGGTCTCGCCGTCAGTGGTCTCGACGACGACCGTGATGGTTCGGTCGCCTTCCTGCATGAACCGGAAGGTGGCCTCGGTTCCTGTAGCCGTCGTTCCGTCCGGGAACTCCCAGGTGACGGATTCGATTTCGGCACCGCTGACGGTGACGCTGAAGTTCTCTGAGTAGTTGTACACCGCCTTCTGGGGACCGTTGATGGTGACCTCGGGCGAGTCGGACTCGTTCTCCTGCAGGGTGAGTGACTCCGAATCGGCAGCCACTGCGGGGGCGGCAACGAGGACCGCTGCGAGGACGGCGAGTCCGAGCGCGATGTGGAGGGAGCGCATATTTCACAGAAATCACGTCGGATAGTTAATCAATCTGGCGATGTTTTTCACCCCGGGGGCCGTCGCCCCGTCCATGGAGTACACCACGTTAGGTGACACCGGCATGGAGGTCAGCCGCATCTGTCTCGGCTGTATGAGTTTCGGGACCCCGGACTGGCGCGACTGGGTCCTCGACGAGGAGGAGGGCATCGAACTCGTGAACCGGGCGCTCGACCTCGGTATCAACTTCTTCGACACCGCGAACATGTACTCGGACGGCGAGTCCGAGCGCGTCCTCGGGAAGGCCCTGGAGGGCCAGCGCGACGAGGCCGTCGTCGCCACGAAGTGCTACTTCCAGATGGACGAGGACGACCCGAACTCGGGCGGGCTCTCCCGGAAGGCCATCGAACAGGCGCTGGAGGGGTCGCTGGACCGGCTGGGCATTGATACCATCGACCTCTACCAGATTCACCGCTGGGACTACGACACACCCATCGAACAGACCATGCGCGCCCTCGACGACGCGGTGCGTCGCGGGAAGGTCCGGTACCTCGGCGCGTCCTCGATGTGGGCCCACCAGTTCGCCGAGGCGTTGCACACCAGCGACAGTCTCGGCCTCGACCGCTTCATGACGATGCAGAACCACTACAACCTGCTCTACCGCGAGGAGGAACGCGAGATGCTACCCCTCTGTGAGAAAGAAGACGTCGGCGTCATCCCGTGGTCGCCACTTGCCCGGGGGTACCTCGCCCGCCCGCACGAGGAGTTCGACGCGACCGCCCGCGGCAAAAGCGACGAGCACGCGAAGGCCCACCCGTACTTCGAGGGCGGCGGCCGCGAGGTGAACGAACGCGTGCAGGAACTCGCCGAACAGGAGGAGGTCTCGATGGCCCAGATAGCCCTCGCGTGGCTGTTCTCGAAGGACACGGTCGACGCGCCTATCGTGGGCACCACGAGCATCGAACACCTCGAAGCCGCGGTCGAGGCGCTCGACATCGACCTCGCTGAGTCCGACATCGAATGGCTCGAAGAACCGTACGAACCGGTTCGCGTGTCTGGGCACGACTGAGCTGCGCCCCTATTCGACGATTTCTGCCTGCGCGTGGGTGTGGTGGTAGAACCGAATCCGGGGCCCATCGATTGGCTCGACACAGACCCGCTGGTAGCGCTCGTTGTCGAGGAGGTTTATCATGAGCCCGGACCCGTGGTCCGAGACGGAGTCGTACGCTTGCGCACAGACCGGGCAGGCCTCGGGGGCGTCCGCAGGCACGTCCATGCTCCCTGCTCGGGACCGGACCGAGATAGCCCGCTCGCCTACTGGAACTCGCTCGCAACCTCGCGGACCGTCTCGAACTCCTCGTCCGAGTAGGCGATGAACCGAACGTCGGTGAGCGTCCTGGGGTCGTAGGTCGAAATCTCCTCGCAGATGAGCCGCGCGCCGTCGGCGGTCTCGAAGCCGGCGACGCCACATCCAAGCGCTGGAATCACGAGCGACTCGCAGCCGCGCTCGTCGGCCGCGGCCAGCGCGTTCCGGGTCGCGTCGCGGATGCTCTCTGCCGTCGCCTGCCCGTCGCCGTAGTGGGGCATCGCGGCGGCGTGGATGACGTACTCGGCGTCGAGGTCGAAGGCGTCGGTCACCGCGACCGCGCCGAGGTCGACCGGTCCCTTCGCCATCGCGGCCTCGTTGAGTCCGTCGCCCGCACCGCGGCGGAGCGCGCCCGCGACCCCGCTTCCCATCCGGAGGCTGGTCCCGGCGGCGTTCACCAGCGCGTCTGCGGACTGCTGTGCGATGTCTCCCTGGACGACCGTGAACTCCATATCGGAGGATGGACGGGGGACGATGAAAAATCTCGCCATGGGGTGACACGAACTGATGGGGATTGCCCCCGCCTGTCGAACCGCAACACTTAGATTTAGGTTGGCCTAAAGGACACGTATGAGCGACGGGACGATGGACGAACTGGAGTCGGTTCCGCCGGTCCAGGCCAACGAGACCAGCCCCGGTCGCGTGGTCTTCTGCGAACACGACAACACCGACGGCTGGATCGCGACGGACTTCACAGTCGACGCAGACCCCTGAAAAACCGGAGAACAGCTCGACCGATCTCTTACTGGACGAGCGTGTCGTCTTCGAGGTAGTGGTGGAGCGAGTGGACGTACTCCTCCAGTTCGAGGAGCTGCTCGCGGAGCATGTGCGCGGTGGCGTGGTCGCCGAGGTTCGTGGTCACCTTGATGTGCTCGCGCATGGTCTCGATGATGTCGCCGCCCATCTCCATGTCGTTGTGGAGCGACGTGCGGATGTCGTAGACGTTCTCGTCCTCGGGCGTGACGGGCGAGGCGTCGGCCAGTGCCTGCATGCTGGCGATGGGGACGCCACCGAGCGCCTGGAGACGTTCTGCCTGCTCGTCGGCGGCTTCTTCGAGTTCGTGGGCGAACTCACCGAGGAACAGGTGGATATCGCGGAACTCGGCCCCTTCGACGTTCCAGTGGTGCTTGCGGACCTGGTGGTACAGGGTGTACGTCGCGGCGAGGTCTGTGTTCAACGCGTCGATGACCTGTTTCGCCTTCTGTTCGTCGAGGCGGAGCGGGTTCTTCACGACGCTGTCGGACTGTTGACGGATGGGTTTCTGGGCACTCATCAATCTATATACGTGGACTGATATCTTAAGCGTATGTCCGAGGTCTATCTTGCGGACAACTCCTCTCTTCTGGCTAACAGGTACTGGGATGTACCGGGCTGGACGGATAGCCCACGTAGTCGTGTGCGTTCGTGCGTGCTTCGGCCCTGCGGGGGGTGGGCGTTAATTCGCTCATGAGTAAATTTTTAGTTCTGGCGCTCCGATGTACTGGTATGGCTACGAAGACGGCACAGCGGAAAGAGCGGCTACTCGTCGGCGGCGAGTGGGTCGACAGCGAATCGACGCTCCCGGTAACCGACCTGGCCGACGGTGGGCACTTCGCGGAGGTCGTGGCTGCCTCCCCGGAACAGGCAGAGGCCGCCCTCGAATCGGCACACCAGATGAAAGAGACCCTCCGACAGACGACGCTCGTCGAGCGCGCCGAGTGGATGCTCGAGATCGCCGAGAAACTCGAAGCCCGCGAGGAGGAACTCGCGGAGGTCATCGTCCGCGAGGCTGGCAAGCCCATCTCTTCGGCCCGTGGTGAGGTCGGCAGCGCAGCCGAGCGCTTCCGGCGCGCCGCCGAGGAGATTCGCCACATCAAGGGGCAGTTCCGCGAGGGCACCACCGCGGGTCACGAGGGCTGGGAGGCCATCGTGAAGCACGAGCCCGTCGGGACCGTGCTCTGCATCACCCCGTACAACTACCCCCTCGCGACCACGGCGCTGCAGGTCGCCCCGGCGCTCGCCGCGGGCAACAGCGTCGTCCTCAAACCCGCGACGAAGACGCCCGTCAGTGGCGCCATCCTCGCGGAGGTCGTAAACGAGGTCGTCCCCGACGGGACGCTCAACTTCGTCACCGGCAAGGGTTCGGAAATCGGTGACATCCTCGCCGGCGACGACCGCATCAACGCGGTCGCGATGACCGGCTCCTCGGGCGCGGGCAAGCACGTCGCCAGGGAGTCCGGCATGGTCAACCTGCACATGGAACTCGGCGGGAACGCTCCCGCCGTCGTCTTCCCCGACGCTGACCTCGAGGAAGCCGCCGCGGCCGCCGCGAAGGGCTCGCTCAAGTACGCCGGCCAGCGCTGCTCGGCCGTCAGCCGCGTCCTCGCACACGAGGACATCCACGACGAACTGGTCGAGACCATCGAGGAGAAGATGGGTGACTGGGTCAAAGGCGACCTCTTCGACGAGGACACCGACCTCGGCCCCCTCATCTCCGAGGACCAGGCCGAGTGGGTCGAAGGACTCGTCGACGACGCCCTCGACAAGGGCGCGACGCTGGTCACCGGTGGCGAACGCGACGGCCGCGACTTCGAGCCGACCCTGCTCGCGGACGTCCCCCACGACGCCCGCATCGTCCATGAAGAGCAGTTCGGACCGGTCTGTGCCGTTACGAAGGTCGCCGACGAGGACGAGGCCGTCGCACTCGCGAACGAGGGCGACCTCGCCCTCGACGCCGCCGTCTTCACCGCGGACTACGACCGCGCGATGAACCTCGCGAACGTCATCGACGCCGGTGCGGTCCGCATCAACGGTGCCCCGAGCCACGGGCTCGGCGACATCCCGTTCGGCGGCAACAAGGACTCCGGTATCGGGCGTGAGGGCCTCGACGCATCCATCCACGCCTTCCTCCGGAAGAAGAGCATCGTCCTGTAAGCCGAGACGAGTCCCATAGCCTCGATTCCGTCTTCGCTTTCTCTCGATTCTCGTCTCTCAGGGGAGCTGGAACTTCGCGATGACGTAGCTTCGGTCGTTTGCCGCCCAGGTGATCTGGAGCATGGCGTCTGACGGCGCTCCACTCACGTCGACGGTGAGGCTGTCTCCCGCCGTCACGGTTTCGTAGTTCTGGCTCCACTGGGTGGCGGTCGCCTCCCCGTCGAGCGTCACGGTGAGGTTCGCCGCCTGCGCATGGTCTCCGCCCTCGTGTACGATCTCCACCGTGGACCCATCGGCTGCGTAGTCGAAGCTGAAGTTCACCTGCGGGGCGGCCTGGGTCTGCTGCCCAGACCCGCCCTCGCCGGGCGTGCCCTGTTGCAACAGGTCGAAGTCCTCGATGGGCTGTGAACCGGTCTGGGAGACGACCACACCGTCGGTCGAGGGGTCGCTCCACTCGTAGTCCGCCATCCCTCTCGTGTTCGAGGTCATGTCCGAGAGCGTGCTCTCGTCGGTACTGTCCGCGTCTTGGAACGCGATTGCGAGCGTGAGTTCGGCGTTTTGCTCCCCGAACGACCACGAGAAGGCGGTCAGTGTCGTCCCCCGTCGTCCGGGTTCTTCGGTGCCGCTGAACAGTTCCAGTGCGCCGCCGGAGACCACCCCGGCGAGGTCGGCATAGGGTTGCGAGGCGGCCGTCAGGCGGTCGGCCTCGCCTGCGTTCGCGTCGAGCGCGCTCCGGACCGCGGAGTCGGCACCGACCACGAGGGTCGTCCCGTCGACGGCGACGGTCTGGTCGTAGCCCTGGTACAGGGTCGCCCCGCGGTGGGTCTCCGTTTCGGTGTAGTCGCCGTCGGCCAGTTTCGAGCCCGGGTCGTCGCCGGAGAGCGCGATGACGCTCACGGTGCTCGACTGCACCGTGGCGTCGACCGACGAGGCGGGGAAGGGGAGCTGTATCTCGCCCGGGTCGTACACCGACGCGAGCTGGTTCCCGACGTCGTCCGCGAAGCTGTCGACCACCGCCTCCAGCCGCGAGGTGTCGGTGTAGAGGACGTTGATTCGTCGACTCCCGTCCTCGCCAGAGGCGGCCGCCGGGAGGTAGTTCGTGAGTGCAGAGCGCGAAGCGCCGCCACTGCCGCCGATTCCGGGAACGGAGTCGAGACAGCCAGCGAGAGAGCCGAGGGCGAGTGTCGAACCGAGACCTGACAGGAAGGTCCGTCTGTCGTGCATGCACTACACCTGTCACAGCATTATATATAACCGTCGTCATGTCTCTCGACCAGACCGGAGTTCGTGACGGTCCGACGGCGGTTTTTTCAGCCACTGCCGCGAACCGGTTGGCGTGACCGACCCCGCAGCCGACGCCAGAGCCGCCCTCCTCGACAGCTACGAGACCCTCATCTGCGACGTCGGTGACTGCGCAGACGCGGTCGCCGCGGCCTGGGAGGGCCCGCCGACCGACCGGCGGGAGGTCGTCGAGCCGCTGACCGCCCTGCTCCGCCGGCGCGGCATCCTGGCACAGCTCCCCGAGGTGCTCGCCTCGGCAGTCGACGCAGCGGGATACGACCTCCGGGCGGACCCGGTCCCGGCACCGCCGTACGTCGTCATCACGAGCACCGGGCCGGTTCTGCGGGCGACTGTCGCCGACGGTCGGCTCGTGGTCCGGGTCGAGTGCTTCGAGCTCGTGCCGGACGACGGCGGCGGGAAACCCCGGTACGGCAGGCGCGACGTTGCACCCGAAGACGCACTCTCTGTGACTTTCGTCCAGTCGCGGTAGTGCAAGCCGTACCGCCGAACGTAGCTTTTTGTCGTTCGCCACACTCACGGCGACCATGCACGAGAGCGCCGCCGAGTTCGTCGCCGAAGCCAGCGACCGCTACGGGTTCGACCCCGACGTGATGGAGTTCCCCGAGGGGACGAAGACCGCCGCCGACGCGGCCGACGCCATCGGCTGTGACGTGGCCCAGATCGGCAGCAGCATCGTCCTCGTCGCCGACGGCGAGGTGGTCGTGAGCGTCACATCCGGCGCGAACCGGGTGGACACCGACAAACTGGCCGAACTCGTCGGGGCCGAATCGGCCCGGATGGCGAACGCCGACGAGGTGAAAGAAGCGACCGGCTGGAGCATCGGCGGGGTCCCGCCCTTCTGTCACGCGAGCGACCTGCCGGTGTACCTCGACGAGACCCTGACCCGGCACGAGACGGTGTGGGTCGCGGCTGGAACGCCGACGACCGTCTTCCCCATCGCACCCGACGAGTTGCTCGAGTACTCGGGGGCGACGGTGGCCGACGTGGCGGAGTAGTGGGTCGAGCGCGGGACGACGCCGCAGTCTCCCCCTGAAGCACACCACCATTGCAAGTGAAACTCTGGCGCACGGCGTCGGGGCGATACCAGCAAGCTGGGAACCGCCACGCACCTTTATCCCCGGTCCACGTGACGTTCTAGTCGATGGGAACGTTGACAGGTTTGTTCGCGCCGGAGCGGGTCGCCGTGGTCGGGGCGACCGACCGCGAGGGCTCGGTCGGGCGTGCGATACTGGAGAACCTCCGCAGCTTCGACGGGGACGTCGTGGCCGTCAACCCGAGCCGGGACGAAGTGCTCGGGCAGGCGTGTTACGACGACTTACAGAGCGTCCCCGACCCCGTCGACCTCGCGGTGGTCGTCGTCCCGGTGAGATTCGCCGTCGACGTCGTCCGCGATGCCGGCGAGGCCGGTGTCCAGAACGTCGTCGTCATCACCGCCGGCTTCGGTGAGACCGGCGGCGACGGCGCGACCCGGGAACAGGAGCTGAAGGCGGCCGCCGAGGAGTACGACCTGAACCTCGTCGGCCCGAACTGCCTCGGCGTGATGAACACCGGGGTCAACATGAACGCGACGTTCGGCCCGGAGATGGCCCTGCCGGGGAACATCTCCTTTATGAGCCAGTCCGGCGCGTTCATCACGGCGGTGCTGGACTGGGCGAACGACCAGAACATCGGCTTCAAGGACGTGGTCTCGCTCGGCAACAAGGCCGTCCTCGACGAGACCGACTTCGTCCGCGCCTGGGGGGACGACCCCGACACCGACGTGGTGCTCGGGTACCTCGAATCCATCCAGGACGGCCGCGAGTTCATCGAGGCGGCCCGCGACACCACGAACGACACGCCGGTCGTCGCGGTCAAGTCCGGGCGCACCGACGCCGGGGCGAAGGCCGCCTCGAGCCACACCGGGGCAATCGCCGGCAGCGAGGCCGCCTACGAGGCCGGGCTCGAACAGGCTGGCGTCCTCCGGGCGGAGTCCGTCCAGGAGCTGTTCGACTCGGCCCGCGCGCTCTCGGGCCAGCCGCTTCCCGAGACCGACGAGGTCGCGGTCATCACGAACGCGGGCGGCCCCGGCGTGATGGCGACCGACGCCATCGGGGATAGCTCGCTGTCGCTCGCCTCGTTCACCGAGGAGACCCTCGACCGGCTCAAGGAGACGATGCCGGCGGAAGCGAACGTGTACAACCCGGTCGACGCCATCGGCGACGCCGACATCGAGCGTTTCGAGACGGCCATCGACATCGTGCTGGACGACCCGAACGTCGCGGCGGCGGTCGTGGTCAGCGCGCCGACCGCGGTGCTCGACTACGCCGACCTCGCGGACGTGGTCGTCGAGAAACAGGCCGAGTACGAGAAACCGACGCTCACGTGCCTGATGGGCGGGAAACGAACCGGCCCGGCCGCAGAGACCCTGCGCGAAGCGGGCATCCCGAACTACTTCGACCCGGCCCGCGCCGTCGACAGCATCGACGCGCTGGCCCGGTACCGCCGCATCCGGGACACCGAGTATCAGCCGGCCACCGAGTTCGACGTGGACCGCGAGGCCGCCCGCGAGGTGCTGGAACAGGCCAAGATTCGGGACGACAACCGCCTCGGTGTCGAGGCGATGGAGCTGCTCGACGCGTACGGTATCCCGACGCCCGACGGTGCAGTCGTCGATTCCCCGGGCGAGGCGGTCCAGACCGCGGCCGACATCGAGGGTCCGGTCGTCATGAAGATAGTCAGCCCGGACATCCTGCACAAGTCCGACATCGGCGGGGTGAAAGTCGGCGTCGAGACCGACGACGTGGCCGACGCCTTCGAGGACCTCATCACCCGTGCCCGGAACTACCAGCCAGACGCACAGATTCTGGGCGTGCAGGTGCAGGAGATGGTCGACCTGGACGACGGGACCGAGACCATCGTCGGGGTCAACCGCGACCCGCAGTTCGGTCCCCTCGTCCTGTTCGGCCTCGGCGGCATCTTCGTCGAGGTGCTGGAGGACACCACCCTGCGGGTCGCGCCCGTCTCCGAACCGGAGGCGCGCGACATGATAGACGACATCCAGGCGGCCCCGCTGCTTCGTGGGGCCCGCGGCCGAACCCCGGCCGACGTGGACAGCGTCGTCGAGACCATCCAGCGACTCTCACAGCTCGTGACCGACTTCCCGCAGATACTGGAACTGGACATCAACCCACTGGTCGCCGGCCCCGACGGGGTTCAGGCGGTCGACATCAGACTCACCGTGGACACGGAGGACCTATGAAATCGTTACTCGTCACCGCGAACGCAGAGAGCACCGGCAAGACAGCTATCACCCTCGCCCTCGCCAGAATCGCCAGGGAGCGAAACGGCAGCGTGGGCTACATGAAACCGAAGGGCACGCGCCTGCAGTCGAACGTCGGCAAGACGCTCGACGAGGACCCGATGCTCGCGAAGGAACTGCTCGGCCTCGACGCCGAGATGCACGAACTCGAACCCGTCGTCTACTCGCCGACGTTCATCCAGCAGGTGATTCGCGGCCGCGAGGACGCCGACGAGGTGCGCGAGCGAATCCGCGAGGCGTACGACGCCCTCGCGGCCGATTACGACCAGCTGTTCCTCGAAGGTGGTGGCCTCAGTACGGGGAACATCATCGACATCGCCGACGGTGACATCGCCGAACTCGTCGACGCCGAGGTGTTGCTGGTCTGCTCGTACGACCGCATCAACGACGTCGACGAGGTGCTCGCGGCAGTCGACGACGTGGGCGAGGACCGCCTCCGCGGCGTCGTGTTCAACCGCGTCCCGGACGGCGTGTACGAGGAACTCGACGACGACGTGGTGCCGTTCCTCGAACAGCGCGGCGTCCCGGTCGTGGGAATCATCCCGCGCGAGAAGCACCTCGCTGGCGTGACGGTGCAAGAACTCGCCGACGAACTCGGTGCCGATGTCCTCACGGACGTCGAGATGGACGGCTTCGTCGAACGGTTCAGTGTCGGTGCGATGGGAGCCGACGCCGCGCTGCGCGGCTTCCGACGGACGAAAGACGCCGCGGTCATCACTGGCGGTGACCGCGCCGACATCCAGTCGGCCGCGCTCGAAGCACCCGGCGTGAAGTGTCTCATCCTGACCGGTGGCCACCGGCCGTCGGGTGCCGTGCTGGGCAAGGCCGCCGAGAAGGGCGTCCCCATCATGGTCGTGCAGGCGAACACCATCACGACGGTCGAACGCGCCGAAGACGTCGTTCGCGTCGGTCGGACCCGTGACGAGGAGACCGTCAAGACGATGGAGACGTTACTCCGCAACCACGCCGACGTCGACGCCCTGCTCTGAGGCCGCGAGCGTATTATTTCCCTGACAGAATCTTAGGCCCGGAGCATTAGAGGCAGGCGGCAGTCCGTCGGAACATGGAACTCTCGTCCTGGCTCGTCCTCGCGGGCGCAGTTATGTTCGTGATTCCGGAACCGATAACCTCCGTCCTCGGCGCGCTCACGGCGCTCGTCGGACTCGTGTTACGATACGGGTTCGGCCTCTGACCGTCGGAACGCCGCGGTCGATGCGGAACCGGCGCCGTCGCGTCGTGAACCCGCATGTGCCAACACCTTTTTTAAGTCCGGTCACGGATGGCCAGAAAGTGACGCAGACGAATCGCGCGGGCGACCCTGGTGGTCGGCCGTGATAACGGAGGAGACGTACTGGCTCCTCGTCCAGGCTGTGACGGTGCTCAACATCGTCGTCCTGAGCGTCGGCTTCGTGCTGTCGCTCATCGCGGTCCGTGGCTACAGCGGTGCGCCCATCAACCGGATGCTCAAACCCATGCCGCTCGTCTTCGGTGCGTTCATCCTCACGAACGCGCCGGTCGCCGCTTTCTACCTCTTCGAGTTGCCGCACTTCCGGGTGCTGTTCAGCGTCGTGTTCACGGTCGCCGTGCTCGCGGCGGTCGTCGCGGCCCTGCAGGCGGTGTACCTGCTGACCGAACGGAGGGACCTCTGAATGGTCCTCGACCTGTTGCTTTCGAACCCGTTCCAGGTCGTCACCGCCCTCCACATCGCGCTGTTCCTCGCCGCCTCGCTGTTGCTGCTCTACCCTGCCATCGCGTACGCCCAGAACGTCGCCTACACCGAGGGCATCGTCGGCCTCTCGGTCGGCCTGTTCCTCGTGACGGTCGCGAACGTCGTCGGACTCCTCATCGACTACGACGTCATCCTCCCCGACATCTACAGTTCGTTCCTCATCACGAGCGTCCTGAACCTCGGCGCGTCGATCTGTGCCACCATCGGCATCTACTACTTCGCCAGACAGTTCATCGACACCGGGCAGTCGTCGCTCGACGTCGAGACCCAGACGACCACGACGACCACCAACGGAGGCTTCGAAGATGCGGACGACGATTGACTCCGAGCCGGTGATGGTCGACGCGGGCACGCAGGCGCTCGTACTCATCTCCTCGTTGCGGTCGCCGCTCTCGCTGGTGCCCGAGTCGGCGTTCGAGAACATGCTCGTCGTCTCGACCACGCGCACCCCGACGAAGATAGAACAACTCGTCCGTGACCGCGGCGGCGACCCGAACAAGGTCGGCGTCGTCCCCGTCTCCGGGTCGCCGGTCGACTACGACGGGCCGATGTGGACCGCCTCGGTCGTCCATCCGAACGACCTGAGTGGCATCAACCAGCGGTTCTCACAGGGCATGAACTACGTCAAACCCGGCGAGGGCTGGGTGGTCTTCGACAACGTGAACGTCCTGTTGATGTACGCCGAACCGTCGGGCGTCCACCAGCTCGTCGAATCGGTCGCGACCCGGACCAGGGACCGGCGGGCGAGCGGGGCGTTCTCGCTGGTCCGTGACGCGGTCGCCGACTCGACCTACGAGCGATTCAGGGGCGTGTTCGACACCGAGATAGACCACCGCGAGTCGTGAGCGGGACTGTCTCCCCGTGTGCCTTCGACCCATCTCGGCGTGCGGTCGATGCGGTACTGACGTACAGCAGTCCCTACGAGGCGTCGAGGGGGTCGGTCTGTTCGCCCGTGATGACCTCCCAGGCGTCCGTGGGTGTGAGGATACCGACGACCTCGCCGTCGCGTTCGACCAGGGCGAGTTCCTCTCCTGCCGCCTGGAACTCGTCGATGGCGTCGGACACCGCAGTCTCGGCGGCGAGCGTCATCGGCGAGCCCGTACAGTCACTCATCTCTTTCTCACCCGCCCGGAGCGCCTCGAAATTTCGCAGCACTGCGGGGGCGTAGACTGCGCCGCGGTAGTCACTGAGACTGTCACCGACGAGCGGGAACCGGGTGTGGGGATGCTCGCGCATGCGGTCGAGGTTCGTCTCCACGTCGTCGTCGGTGCGCAGGGTCACCGCCTCGTCGATGGGGACCATGATGTCGCTGATGGGTTTCTCGTCTATCTCGAACGCTGCGAGCACCTCCTGGCGACGGTCCTGTGGCAGGTCGGACTTGCCGAGCACGTCGCCCATCCGGGTCCTGAGTTCGGCACGCGAGGAGAGACTCTCCTCGCCTTCCAGTTCCTCCTCGGCCCACGAGCGCGTCATCTCGACGCCGAACAGCCCGAGGATACCCTTCGCGATGCGGTCCGCAAGCCGGATGAACGGCGACATGAGCTTCGTCCACAGCGAGAGCGGGCGAGCGCCGTACTTCGCGGCCGTCTTCGTCCGCTCGACCCCGAAGTACGTCGGCGCCTGCTCGCCGATGACCACGTGCGCGAAATTCATCAGCCCGAAGGCCGTTATGGCCGCGATGGCGGCGTGTGACCCCGGCTGAGCGAGGCCGACCGCGACGAACAGGGGGTTGATGGCGGCCGAGAGGGCGGGCTCGGCGACGACGCCGAGGCCGATGGAACAGACGGTGATACCGACCTGACACCCCGACAGATATATCTCGAGCTCTTCGGTCATCTCCCAGCCGCGTTCGAGGCCGGGGTGCCCGGTGAACTCCGACCGGGGGAACTGCCGGATGCGTGTCATCGCGAACTCCGTCGCGACGAAGAACCCGTTCGCGAGCAGGAGGGCGAATCCAGCGAGGAGTCTGGCGGCGGTAAGCAACTCGCTCATCGAGAGACGGTGCGATTGCTGCCAACTTAGTAGTGGGGACTATTCCATCTGACCGGGAGACCTCGAAAGTGACGTGTCGTGTCCGAGCAGACGCTCGTCGGGTCAGAAACGAGGGGAAAAATCCCCTGTACGACGACCGACTCGGGCAGGGTCGGTCGTCGAGGGCCGGATTGTCAGAGGCACCCCGGCATACACACAAAGCGGACTGGGAGATTTATCCTCATTCACTCGGGATATCACCGGGAGCCGAACACTATTATTTAAATTTTTTGTGTATTTATGTACTCTTGGCCCCGGGACACGAGCCGCGGAGAGCCGAACACTCAACTACCCGGCCGTGTCACCGGGTGATATGTTCCCCACCATCGAGTATCTGGAGTGGATTGCGGGGAAGCCCGACGCTGTGGCCCACGACCTCGGGTCCAGCGACCTGCGCGGGACCTTCCAGCGCCAGCGCGGGCCGGTCCCCGGCCGCCTGGCCGGCCTCGAAGACCCACCACCGGAACGAGACCTGCCGACACAGCTCGCCCAGCTGTACGACGTCGACGAGGACAACGTGCTGGTGACCGCCGGTGCCACGACCGCGAACCTCGTCGCAGTCGCGACCGCCCTCCAGACCGTCGACCCGGACGAACTGGCGTCCAGACCACAGGTACTGGTCGAGAAACCGGGATACGAACCCCTTCGGGCGACCCCAAGGGGGCTCGGTGGGCGAGTCGACCGCTTCCTTCGACCCCCAGAGGACGACTACCAGCTAGAGCCCGACCGGGTCGAAGCCGCCCTGACCGAGGACGCGGTGCTGGTCGTTACGACCAACCGCCACAACCCATCCGGTCGGTTGGCTCCCCTCGAGTCGGTTGCAATGGCAGCCCGGGCCGCAAACGAGTACGGGGCGCGACTCCTCGTCGACGAGGTGTACGCCCCCTACGTCACCGACCCCGAGGCCGATGGTCCCTTCGGCGGCCCGACGGCGGCCGACATCGAGAACACCGTCGTCACCAGTTCGATGACCAAGTTCATGGGGCTCGGCGGGCTCCGCGTCGGCTGGCTCGTCGCCGACGCCGACTTCGTCGAGCGCGCCCGTTCCGTCGCCTGGCACCTCCCGGTGCTCGCCGAACCCAGTGCCGCGCTCGCCGCCCGCGCGCTCGAACACCGCGACGAACTCCTTCCCGTCCAGCGCGAACTGCTCCGCGAAAACCACGCGCTGCTCGCCTCGTTCGTCGACGAGCGAGAGGACCTCTCCGGGTCGGTTCCGGACGGGTCGACGTTCTGTTTCGTCGAACACGAGTCGTTCGACGGCGACGAACTCGCCACCCTCGCCTGGGAAGAGTACGACCTCCTCGTCGTGCCGGGTCGGTTCTTCGAACGACCCGAAGCCGTCCGGCTGAGTCTCGGCCGGTCGAGCGACCACTGCGAGGCGGCGCTCGACGTGTTCGCCGAACTGCTCGACAGCCTGTCGTGAAAGTCTGACCAAGAATTAAGACCCGTCTCTCCCTCACAGTGGGTATGGACGCGACTCCGCAAGAGATCACGAGCCTCGTCGGTCGCGAGGTCTACTCGAACAACGGTGTCTTCGTGGGCGAAATCGAGGACGTCCGACTCAACATCGAGAACAGAATCGTCACCGGCCTCGCACTGACCGAACTCAACCCGGAACTGTTCAACGGCCGCCTGAACGGCGAGCGAGGCGTCCTCATCCCGTACCGCTGGGTGCGAGCGGTCGGAGACGTGGTGCTGGTCAACGATATCGTCGAACGCCTCAAACAGCCCGACCAAGAGGACGAAGTCGCGGTCTAACTTCCGTTTCCTGACTCGCCGCTCTCGACGCCCATCGCCTGGAACAGTTTTCGCTTCACCGCCTCCTCGGTGAGCTGTAACAGCGTATCCCGGTTCTCGTCGTTCGTCTCGATGCCCGTGAAGATGCCGAGCGAGATCTCCGCGCTCGCCTGCGTGGAGTGCCCGGCCGCCTCGCCGATATCGCCGTAGGCGTCCGCGAGCACCTTCCCGATGTTCATCCGGATGTCCTTCGAGCGTGCCGCGAGGAAGATGGTGTCGTCGGCGATGCCGAACACCGCGGTCGTGGTGATACCCTCGAGGTTGAGGAGGTGCTGGGCCGCCTGTGCGAGCGCCTCGCGGTCACGGATGAACCCCGCGTTCGAGACGAGGTGGCTCCCCTGCACCTCGCGGTTCTGGATTGCTTCGGCGAGCACGTCAAGCGTCTCCGGACTCATCGACGGCGACTCGACCTGTTCGAGCAGGTCGTGGTTCGCGAAGGGGTAGAGGTACGCCGCGGCCGTGAGGTCCGCCGGTGACGTGTCGCGCTTGAAGTCGAGCGTCTCCTCCCGAATGCCGTAGAGCAGCGCCGTCGCGACCGCCTCGTCGACCTTCATGTCGAACTCCTGGATGTACTTCGTCATGATGGTCGACGTCGAGGACATGTTCGGGCGCACGTCCAGGAACGCCGCGTCGAGTTCTTCGTCCGGCTCGTAGTGGTCGATGATGATGTCCACCGACACCTCGACCGTCTCGCCGCTCTTGGCGTGGTCGACGAGCGCGATGGTGTCGTAGACCTCTTTCTCCTCGATGTCTGCCCAGTTCAGCAGTTCGATGCCGAGCAGGTTGACGAACGCCCGGTTCTCCTGGTGGCCGATGTCGCCGAGGTAGCAGATGTCGGCTTCCACGCCGAGATGTTCGGCGATGGCCTGGAGCGCCGCCGCGCTCGCGATGGAGTCCGGGTCGGGGCTATCGTGGGTGAGGATGGCGACGCGCTCTTTGGTGTCGGAGAGGACCTCCGCGAGCTGGTTCGCCTTGTACTCGAGTTCGCCGGATTCGAGCGACCGCATCGCGGCGTCGGCGATGACCGACGACGGGTTGATGACCACGTCCGCGCCCATCTCGGTGAGTTCGTCGCCGGAGACGGGGTCCGATGCGCGCACGACGACGAACTGCTCGCCGCCCTGTTCACGGATGTTCCCCACGGCTTCCTTGTTGGACTCCACGTCGGAGGCCATGATGAGGACCACGTCACAGTCCGCGACGTCCTCGGCGACGGCCTCGTCACGGATGTCGGCCGTCTGGGCGTTGAGGTCCTGGTCCCGCAGCGCCTCGACGCGCCCCTCGTCTCGGTCGACGATCAGCACGTCCTTTCCCTGCTCGACCAGTTCCTCCGCGACGGCGTGGCCGACGCTCCCACACCCGAGGATGGCGTACTTCGACATCGAGGAGATGCTGACCCCGGCACTCATGTTGTCCAACACCTTTCGCCCGGGGCACTTAACGCTCCCGAACCCGCCGGCTGGCGCCGGTTTCCCGGACTCACTCCGCCCGACCGGGCGGTCTGCTCGCCTGGGCGTGGTCGACTCAGTCGCGACCCGGCACGTGCTGAGCGTGGCTGCCCGGAGCCCAGTCGTCTCCTTGCGATTGGAAGACATTCACGGTGCGCGTTCGAATGATAACCCTTTTTAACTACCACCCAATACGAAAGAATGCAGTTGGGCCGGTAGCTCAGTTAGGCAGAGCGTCTGACTCTTAATCAGACGGTCGCGTGTTCAAATCGCGCCCGGCCCGCTTTTCAGGTTACAACGATTCGAGCGATGCGAACGTCCAGTAATCTGTCCCGGATACTCGCGATTTGAACGCAGGGAGCGAGCGAACGACATTCGCGAGCCTCGGCGTTTCTGGCGTGCAGGAGCGTGTTGGCAGCTCTCACGGATTGCGTTAGAATTATGTCACTTGGGGCGGACTCTCAGTGCGATGCGCCGCCGGACATTCCTCATGGGAGTTGGGTTGGCTTCGACGGCCGGTTGTTTGCGTTTGCAGGACGGTGCTTCGACCAGTCCCCCGACCAGCGGACGCACCGCGACGGCCGCACAGACCGACAGCACCACCACGACCACCCACGAGCCAACGTCTACGGCCGAGGAGACGACCACACAGGAACCCGCTGAACCGACCTTCCCGACCGGTCTCTCCGAAGAGGGCGTCTCCGCATTCCTGTATCCGACGCACCGAAAGGCGCTGTATCAGACCAGCTACGAGGCCCAGTGGATAAAACGCGACCGTCGCAATTCGACAGTGAAATGGCAGAAGCAGTACCTGGGCGACCACGGAGAGTCGTTCGGAACCTGGCGAAATCACGACGGGAACCCGGTCCAGATGTACCGGACCGTGCAAGGTAACTACTGGCGGGAGGACCTCGGAGACAGGGTGACGTTCGGCGACGACATGGAGGACAGGGACCCGGCTCTCTGGGGCGAGGAGGTGCAGCCGTTGATTACCGCCGGTGACTGGAGTTCCCCCACCCGTGTCAACGAGACGCGACCAGCCATCTGGAAAGTCACGACGGAGACGGTGGGGGACGAATCCGTGGTCCCGGGCAGGAGCCACGGGCAACCGGGGAAGGTACTGTCGATTCCGTCCGCGGAGATGCACATCGACGAACGGGGCGTGATTCGAAAGCTGGAGGCGAGGTACCGCATTCTGGACGAAGGAATCGGTGAGTTCGAATACGAGTCGCTGTACACCATCGACCGTGTCGGCGCGGTTTCGGTCCAAGAGCCATCGTGGTTGTCGACGGCCAGGGAGAAGGTACCGGCGGTTACAGCCACGCTCACCGACGATACGCGATTCATTCGGTTCGAACTCGAATCCGGGAACCGGCTCGAACCCGGCACCAGGGTGGTCGTCGACGTCGAGAACGGAGACCCCGGCTTTCACCTGATTCTCGACGCGCCAATCGAACCGAACACCCCTGTGTATCTGTACAGACCGTCGGACGAACCAGCGTCGGGTGCGGTCGGGCGTCTCTCACGCGGGTCTCGACCGGCGGACGCGAATCCGGCACCCCTCGAACACTCTTACTCCTTCTACGCACGACGCCACGGGAACTTCTACTTCCACCGAATCAACGGGCTGCGGTGACTGCAATCGATTCACCCTCGCAGCCAGACCTCGTAGTCGGCAGTCGTCCATCGACTGCACTCCCTGTGTGAGTGTTACAACCGTCACTTCGCCGCAGGGGAGCCGGGTACCCACGTGTCAGTACTCGTCTGGTCGAAAAGCGGGGCCGAACCGGGGAGGGTGGGTGGGGTGGGAACCCGGTTCGACCCACGAAGATGGGATGGCGATGAGGGGTGTGGGTCACGCGGTGGGCGGGACGCGAGACCCGGGAGCGCCGGCGGCCGTGGGCTGTCGGGGTGACGACTGACGGAGGGCCAACCGGCGCGCAATGCGGGGAGCATTGCATTCAGTGCTGGCGGGGCCATCGTTATGAGTTTTCTGCCAATCTGTCATGGGAGACCAGCACAGTCCCTCCGCTGGAGCGAGTGTCCGAAACCGAACGCAGGGTCAGTCGGCTGGCTAGAATCGCTGGACGTTCGCGAGCCACCTCGGACAGGGACTGTAGGCTGTCTCGCACGTTTCGCCGCAGGGCTGGCACCGAAGTCGGCGTGATGGTGGGGTCGCCTGTTCGGAACGCCTTCTTCGGCGAGTCTGTGACACTCGTGCAGGTCGAACGAGCGTTGGCACCGCATGTGTTACGTGGTGCCTTCTGACGAGGATGGCGACACGCCTTTCCC
Organism: Haloarchaeobius ordinarius; assembly: GCF_051801355.1. Lineage (GTDB taxonomy): Archaea > Halobacteriota > Halobacteria > Halobacteriales > Natrialbaceae > Haloarchaeobius. The sequence continues at coordinate 2,826,339 of NZ_CP196560.1, forward strand.
AGACACGGACCTCCAGTTGGACATGGTAGAACAGCGGAACACGTTCGAGGGGGAGACGAGTCGGGTGGAGGACGTGCTCCGGCCCCTCGCGAGCGACGTTCGCCTGCGGATCGTCAGGGCGCTCGTCGCCTCCCCTGGCAAGACCCTCTCCTACTCGGAACTCCACCGGGCGTCGGGCATCAAAGACAGCGGGCAGTTCAGCTACCACCTTCGACAGCTGCTCGACCGGTTCGTCACGCAGACGGACGACGGCTATCGACTGCGATACTCGGCGGTGGCGCTCTACCAGGCGCTGCTGGCCGGGACGGCGCTCGGGGAGAACGAACCACGCACTATCTCGACGGAGAGCCCGTGTCCGGCGTGTGATGGGTTGCTCGAAGCGACGTACAGCGACGACATGCTCCGCATCTCCTGTCCCGACTGCCAGCACTTCGTCCACCACGTCCCGTTCCTGCCGGGCGGTGCAGAGGGGAAATCGGACGCCGACCTGTTGCGGACCTTCGACCACCAGACTCGCTCGATGATAGCCGCCGCCGTCGCGGGCATCTGTCCGTACTGTGGCGGGTCGATGGGCCACGAGTTCGTCGAGCAACCGGCGGGAGAAGACGAAGTCGGAGACGACCCGGAGAAGGCCCACAAACGAAGGGTTCACTGCGGCAACCCCGTCCACTACCGCTGTGAGCGGTGCTTCGGCGAACTCCGCACGGGGGTCGGCGAGACGCTCCTCGACGAGCCAGCCGTCGTCTCGTTCTACTACGACCACGGCATCGACGTGCAGGCGGTCCCGTCGTGGGAACTCGCCTTCTGCGTCGAGCACGACGCGGTGACGACTCGCTCCACCGACCCCTACGAGTTCGAGGTGTCGATGGTCCTGGGTGATGAACGGTTGCGCGTGACCGTCGACGAGTCCCTCGCGGTCGTCGACGCAGAACGGACAGAGACTGACTGACCCTCGGGCAGGACTGCTTCACTGGTGAAGAGAATTTCAGTTATTCACCTGTCTGAAATGTTTTTCAGATTATCCTTTTCACCATAGGTGTGGTACGTGTTACTGGTGAACACACGTGAGTAACGAGAATCTCAACCTCCCCCCTGCAGAGACCGACCACCGCGTCGAGCACTCGAAGAGCATCGCAGTCGACCAGGCCACCGAGACTGTTCGGGCCATCGGGACCACTCGGACCAACGAGACCGACAGCCGGCACCACCACGGTGCCCCAACGCCGGCCACGGTCGACGTCCCGTCGTGGCGGACTGGGCTGTCGGCCCTCGGCGACCGACTCACGCCCGGTCGGGTTCTCCTGTCCCTGCTGCTCGCACTGGAGTTCCTGTGGCTCGCCTGGTTCGCCACCCCCGCACTGGGATTCGTCGTCGCCTTCGGGTTCGTCGTCTCCCTGCTCGTCGTCGTCCCTTACCTCGCGGTCCGTATCGCGAGCGATGCACTGTAGGCCAGGATTTTTTCTCGCCGTCGTTCTATCGTTCGACTGGCATGTCCGACTTCGAGACCGTCACCTGTGTGGAGTGTGGGACAGACTACAAAGTGCACCCGAGCGCGAACGCCGCAGAAACGAAGTACTGCTCACCGGCCTGTGAGACGGCTGGGAAGGGGTACTGACGGCCAGTTCCCGTCGAGCCTAGCTCCCGTCGGGCTTGTAGTTCGGTGCCTCGTCGGTGATGAGGACGTCGTGGGCGTGGCTCTCGGTCTGGCCCGCTGCCGAGACGCGCACGAACTCCGAGCGCTGCTTGAACTCGGGGATGGTCGCGGCCCCGACGTAGCCCATACCGGACTGCATCCCGCCGACGAGCTGGTGGAGCTCTTTCGCCAGCGGGCCCTTGTACGGCGTCGCGGCCTCGACGCCCTCGGGGACGTAATCCTCGTCCTCGTCGTCGTCCTTGAGGTAGCGCTGGCCGTCGCCGGACTGCATCGCGCCGACCGACCCCATCCCGCGGTACTGTTTGTACTTCTTGCCCTGCATCGTGACGACGCGGCCAGGAGCCTCGTCGGTGCCGGCGAAGTACGACCCGAGCATCACCGCGTCCGCACCGGCCGCGATGGCCTTGATGGCGTCACCGGAGTACCGGATGCCGCCGTCGGCGATGACGGGGACGTCGTGGCGTGCAGCCACGTCGGCGACCTCGGAGACGGCAGTGATCTGGGGCATCCCCGACCCGCTCACGACGCGGGTCGTACAGATGGAGCCCGGACCGATACCGACTTTCAGGCCGTCGGCGAAGTCGACGAGGTCCTCGGCGGCCTCCTTCGTGCCGATGTTCCCGACGACCACGTCGGCCTCGACGTTCTCCTTTATCTCTCGGGCGCTGTCGATGACGTTCAGGTTGTGCGCGTGCGCGCAGTCGATAAAGAGTACATCCGCGCCGGCTTCGTCGGCCGCGATGGCGCGGTCGACCTCGAACGGGCCGACGGCCGCCCCGGCGATGAGTCGGCCGTCCTCGTCGCGGGCCGCGTTGTCGTACTCGCGCCGGTGGAGGATACCCTGCATCGTGACGAGCCCGATGAGTCGGTTGTCGTCGTCCACGATGGGGACGCGCTCTATCTTGTGCTCGTACATCAGTTCGAGCCCTTCGCGCGCCGTGACACCCTTCGGGGCCGTGATGACCTCCTCGGTCATGGCCTCGCTGACGCGGTCTTGCTCGCCGACCTCGAGGTACGGGCGGATGTCGGTCCCGGAGATGATGCCGAGGACCCTGTTATCGTCGTCGATGACCGGTGCGCCGTTGACGCCTTCGCGAGCCATCATCTCGTCGACCTCCTCGACCGTCTGGTCGGGATGGGCCGTCACCACGTCGCGGATGATGAGTTCGTCGGCGCGCTTGACTTTCTCGACGTGCGTGGTCATCTCGTCGACGTCGAGGTTACGATGGATGACGCCGAGCCCACCGTTGCGCGCCATCGCGATGCCCATGTCCGCCTCGGTGACGGTGTCCATCGCTGCCGAGAGAACGGGAACTGGAAGCTCGACGTTCTTCGACACGCGGGATGTCAGGTCGGCTTCGTCGGGTTCGACGCGGCTCTCCTTCGGTCGGAGCAACACGTCGTCGAAGGTCAATGCCTCTGGTACGCGGAGTTTTTCAGAGAATGTACCGTCCTCGTGAGCGTCCTTCGCCATATAAGTGGTCCGCACGACCGCCACTAAAGCGTTGCGAGACGTTCGCTCCGTGCCGTTCTCTTTCACACCTTTCGGATGCGACACGAAGCGGTGTCTGACCCACGTTCTCACAGTGGTATCGGGTTACAAGCTACGAAAAGTAGGGCCTTTTTAATACTGGGGCAGATTTTCGTTGGCCTTTGGCCACTCGTCTCACACAATCCTTATCACTTCAGGTCCCTGTGTTGTGAGTATGAACTCCGCCATCGATTTCGGCGCTTGCACGTTCGGTCACGTTCGAGACGACACTGCACGCTCGATGGCGAAGACATTTACACTCCTTCGACCCACCAAACGGCTCGACGACGCACCTGCGGAGCGTCGCCCCCGTTATCGCCCCCGGGCCACGGGTCAGGCCCCCGAACCGGTCAGTCGATGAGTACGTCACGCCACCCCGTCGCGCTCAGACTGGAAGGTATCGTCGGCGGAAAGACCCGACTCCTCGCGACCGTCATGGGCCTCTCGCTCGTCGACGGCATCTTCCCGGCGCTCGTCCTCGCGGGCGCACTCTCCGGCCCGGTCGGTATCCTCCAGGTCGGCCTGCTCGTCTTCGGTGGCAGTGCAACCGTCGCGGTCATCCTCGCGGAGATGGACGGGACCCACCGCGAAATCGTCGCCAGCGTCGCCATCGTCGGCGTCGGCGTGGTGGTGCTCGCCGCCGTCGAGGCCGCCATCGCCCCGACCATCCAGAGCGTCCTCGACACCCACAGCTTCGAACGTGCTGCCGCGCTGGTCATCGCGGCCGTCGCCGCCAAGACCGCGTCCGCACGCGTGGGCGAGTACCTGCCACGCCCAGCGGTCGTCGTCGGCCTCGGCCTGCTGGTCAGCCTCGACCTCTCCAATCCACAGCTCGCGCTCACGCCCGACCCGGTGCTCGTCGCCAAGGCCGCCGCCGCGGCCGCCGTCGGTGCGACCTTCGCCCTGCTAGTCGCCATCAGCGGGCCGCAACTTCGCCAGCGCATGGACGTCGACCGCTTCCGCTTCGGGAGCGCCGTCGCCCTCGGCCTGCTCGCCCTCTCCATCGTCGGCCTCGTCGAGGTCAACTCCGCCCCGCTCGCCGTCATGGTCGTCTCGGCCGTCTTCGCCCTCGACCCCACCGCGGGTGACGGCCAGGGCGTCGAGCCCCCCGCCGACCGCGCCGAGTGCGCTGACTGACCGGAGGGCTTACGGCTTTTCGGCGTTCCGTTTCTCCCATGACAGGCAATCGTGTCGTCGAGGGTCGCATGGTCACCCCCAAGAGCCTCGCCGAGCTGGTCGAAGGCGACTCCGTCATGGAAGCCGAGAACATCGAAGACGCCGACCGGGAGTGCCCCGACTGCGGTGGGGACGTGCTCTCGGTCGTCTACATGCCGAGCGTCACCGAACTCGTCACCGGCTACAAGTGCCAGGACTGCGAGTGGGCCGACGACGACCGCGACTGACCCCGGTTTCGAATCGGTTTGAATCGAAACCCCTTTAGTGCGAACCGCCAAACGAGAGACCGAAGGGGACGTGGCCAAGCCAGGCATGGCGACTGACTCCAGAGGCCACGCGCCCGGGACGAAACTCCAGCTGATATACCGAGCGGCCGACTGATCATCGGTCCGCGACGACGACCCTCTGGAGTTCCGAGGCGCACACACCGGAGATATCAGTCGATCGGGGGTTCAAATCCCTCCGTCCCCATTTTCTCGAATTCAACACGACGAGAGAGGAGTCTTTGCTGCGTGAATCATAGACGTCGGAGGATTTGAACCAGGGAGCGGAACGAAGTGGAGCGACCGTGGTTCAAACTCGCTCCGTCCCCATACTGGTTAACAAAGGCACCACCTTCGATAGCCACCGGTCTGCGATTCCTGTGGACTCCCATTCAAATAGGTCTCGTTCTTTGTGGCACCCGTCGAAACGGGAGCCACCTCTCCGACCGCCCTAGTCCCCCAGCAGCCGGTCCACGACACCTCGCTTCCGAGCACGCTCGGCGAGCAGCACGGAGCAGTTGACGTCTTCGACGACGTCGAGCACGAGCGACCCGCGGACCAGCCGATGCAGAAGTCCGCGTTCCGTCGCACCGATGATGACCATCGTCTCGTCGGTGGCGGCACGCTCGATGGCGTCCTCGACATCGCCTTCCTCGACGTGGATAGTCGCATCACCGAGGCCGTGGTCGTCGGCCCAGGCTTCGAGGAAGGTGGTCCCCTCCTCGACGGAGTCTGCGACGTGCAACAGGGTGATGTCGGAGTCGTACTCGGCCTGGAGCAGCTTCGCGACCTCGGCGGAGAGGTCGGAGTCGGGGCCGCCGGCGGTCGGGACGAGGATGCGGTCGGGGTCGAAGCCGCGGTCCTTGAGGACGAGGAAGTCACAGGGCAGGTCGGCGGCGAGGTCGTCGACCGCGCTCTCGACGCGGCCGGGGGAGCCGAATCGCTGCTTGCCCCAGCCCATCACGACCATGTCGGCCTCGTGTGTCCGAGCGGCGTCGAAGATCTCGCCGAAGGACTCGTGCGAGAGGATGGTGTGGGTCTCGACCTCGACGCCGAAGGTCTCGGCGTCGCGCTCGGCGGCGTCGAGGACGGCGTGGTAGTCCTCTTCGAGTTCGTCGGCGTGGGCCGCGGCGTGGCCGAGCGAGGTCTGGTCCGGGGCCGTGACGATGTGGACGGCGTCGACGGTGCCGCCCTGCTGGCGGGCGATGGCGCTGGCGAGCGTGATGAGGTCCTTCTCGTGTTCGGGGTTCGCGAGGGGGACCATGACGCGGTAGTCGCCGCCGTCGGGCTGGACGGTGTCGGCGGCGGAGACGGCGGCCTGGGGAAGCTGGTCGGACTGTTCGAGGACGTACTGGCTGAGGATACCTTTCTTCTCGGCCCGGTCCTTCGCGTAGATGAGGTACCAGACGAGGCCGCCGGCGACGAACACCAGCGAGAGGCCGATTTCGATGGGGTCCATAAACGCGATGAGTCCGAAGGAAGTAAGCGCACCGAGGACCGGCACGACGGGGTAGAGCGGGACTTCGAACTCGGGCTGGTACTCGTCGACGTCGGCCTCGCGCATCACGATGAGCGCGAGGTTGAGCAGGCCGTAGACGATGAGGTGGAGGACGCTCCCCGCCTTCGCGAGCACCTTCACGTCCCCGATGGCGATGAACAGCAGGATGAGCCCGCCCGTGACGGCGATGCTGCGGTACGGGGTCGCGAAGCTCGGGTGGATGGCGTTCAGCTTCGCGCTGATGAGCCTGTCACGGCCCATCGCGAAGTTGATGCGCGAGGACGCGAGGATGGAGGCGTTGGCGCTAGAGGCGGTCGCGAGCAGGCCCGCGAAGGTCAACAGGCCGACGCCGATACCAGCGAGGCCGACGGTCCCGAACGCGATGTCGGCGACGTCGAGGACCGGCGTCGTCGTGACGTCCGGGCCGAGCTGGCGCCAGTTGACCACGCCCATCAGGACGACCATGATGATGGCGTACATCGCGGTCACGATGGCGACGCTGCCGACGACGGCGAGCGGGAGGTTCCGGCCGGGGTTCTTCAGCTCCTCGGCGACGGTCGTGATCTTCGCGAACCCGAGGAAGGAGACGAACACCAGGCCGGTCGCGGGGAGGACGGCCGCGGCGCCACCCATTTCCTCTGGGAAGAAGGGCCGCAGCGTCGAGAGGTCGGCCTGCATGATGCCGAGGGCAGAGAAGACGGTGAGGATACCGACCAGCAGGGTCACGATGACGATCTGAATCTTCCCGGTCTCCTTCGCGCCGACGTAGTTGATGGCGACGAACGCCGACCCGGCCAGCAGCGCGCCGAGCTGGAACTCCGAGAGTGCGAGTGGCCCGAGTGTGAGTGTCGGGAGGGGCAAGAAAGTCGCGAGATACTCGCCGAAGCCGAGGGTGTAGAACGCGCTGGCGAAGGCGAGCCCCATCCAGTTCCCCCAGCCCGCGATGGACCCGAAGATGGGCCCGAGCGCGTGGTTGACGTAGTAGTAGCTGCCGCCCGCCTTCGGCATCGCGGTGCCGAGTTCGGACGCCGAGAGCGCCGTGAACAGCGAGATGACGCCCCCGACGACGAACGACAGGGCGACTGCCGGGCCCGCCGCGGCCGCAGCCTGGCCCGGGAGGACGAAGATGCCAGCGCCGATCATCGTGCCGACGCCGATAGTCAGCGCCGAGAGCAGCCCAAGGTCCTTCGCGAGCTCCTCGTCGTTCGCGGTCATCCGTCTGCCTCCTCGGGCAGGGCGACGACGGGGCAGTCCGCCTCCGTGACGAGCCTGAGGGTACGGTCGCCGGCAAGGAACTGGACGAGTCGCGAGCCACCACGAGGGCGGAACACGATGGCGCTCGCATCGACCTCGTCGGCGTACTCGATGATGCCGGCGACCACGTCACGCCGGTACACCTTCCTGGTCCCGGCGTCGGGGAACGTGTTCCGGAAGGTGGCGAACGCCTTGTCGGCGACCGTCTCCGACTGTTCGACCGGCGTCTTGTCGGGGACGCCGTCGCCCTTCTCGACGACGTGGATGACGGTTATCCGGCCGAACGTGTGCGGTTCGAGCGAGTCGAGCGCCGCGGCCGTCGCACGCGCGTCTGCCTCGGTCGCGACAGGTACCACTATCGAGTCTGTGAGTGTGTGTTTCATCTTATCTGGTAGTGACAGAATTCGACCGCCCCACAGCTGGGGCAGGCGTCGGTGTCCGGGTCGACCGTGGTGCCACAGTTCCGACACTCCGAGAGCGTCTCGTCCGGGGCGAACAGCCGTTTCAGTAGCGTTGGGAGTGTGGTCATGACGGTCTGTCTCATCGGGTCGACCTCTCCCGGGTGAAGAAGGGGTCGAGGCCGTCGTCGCCGGAGCCGTGCCGCGAGAGGACGGTGACGATGTCGTCGGGTTCGACGACCGTATCGCCGTGGGGCGTCAGCTCTTGGTCGTCCCGTTCGATGCCGATGATGAGCGTGTCGTCGTCGAGGATGCCCTGCGCCACCGCGTCCTCGATGGAGAGGCCCGCGATAGGGGCGTCCGGTTGGACGGGAATCTCGACGATGTTGGCCTCGCCGGTGAGGCTGATGAAGTCATTCGGCTGCCCTGCGGTCTGCTCGACGTCCGGGTTGAACGGAGTGTACGGGCTGAAGAACTCGTCCTCGACGAGGTCCTCGTCCTCGATCTCGATACCGAGTTGCGAGAGGTTGCGGGCGACGCGCTGGAGGTCTTTGGTCGTCTCACCGACCGCCAGCACGTGCAGGTTCTCGCGCCCGGTCATCAGCGTCCGGACGTTGATGACCCCCGGGATCGTCCGCGCCTTGTGCGCGAGGGCTTCGCGCTCCGGCACGGGGACGTTACACAGGTAGAGGTTCGTGAGGTGGCCACCTGCACGCTCGAAGTCGAGGTGGACCGGGTACCCCCGGATGACGTCGTTTGCCTCGAGTTTGCGTATCCGGTTCCGGACGGTCGCGCCCGAGACGTTCACCTCCTCGGCTATCGAGGTGGCGGTGTTGCGGGCGTCCTGCATCAGTGCGTACAGGATGCGCCGGTCGATATCGTCGAGCCGGTGGTCAGTGTTCGGGTGTGTCATGCCTGGAACCTGGCCGTGTTCGGTTTCACAAATGGGCGGCTAGTATATTGCTTTAATCATCTTCACATCCTCCCCAAATTTCGATTATCGAATCGCGTTGGTGGCGAGACGATGGCGAGACCGGCTGGTCGCGGTAGTCGCCTGTGCGAACCACTCGGGGGACGCGTCCGAACGCGTTCGGGTGTTCCAGCCTCGTGAGAAAAGAAACCAGTATTCATTACAATACAACCAAAACGTTCACACAGACAGTTACATGCCGACGCGTCGCCGGACCCTCCAGGCGCTCGCCGCAACCTCGACAGCCGGCCTGCTCGGGAGTGCGGTCTACGGCCAGCTCACCGCCTCTGACGACGCACCCACAGCCCTCGTCGCCGGCTCCCTCCTCACGGTCGCCGCCAACACCGAGGGCGCGAGTATCGAAGCCCACGGCTCGGCCACCGTCGCCCACCTACTCCGCGACGACCTCCGACACCCGGACGCGGTCGCTCTCGCAGACCCGGCACTCTTTCGTGGAATCACCGACGAGTTCACGCTGTTCGCGACGAACGCGCTGGTGCTGACCTACGACCCGGCGTCCGAACACGTCACAGAAATCCAGCAGGACTGGCGAGAGGCAGTACGCAATCCTCAGGTCGAAATCGGCCGCACCGACCCGAAGCTGGACCCGCTGGGCTACCGGACCGTGATGGCGCTGCAACTCGCGGACGGCCTCGACGCCGACACGGTCCTCGACGACTCCCGCATCTTCGCCGAGACTGGCCTCCTGAACGCGCTCGAAGCCGGGGGCATCGACGCCGCGTTCACCTACCGGAGCATGGCGAAAGAGCGTGATCTTCCCTCCGTCGACCTGCCCGAGGCCATCGACTTCTCGGACCCGTCGCGGGCGGAATCGTACGCCACCGTGAGCTACGACCTGCCGGCGCAGACCGTGCAGGGCGCGCCCATCCGGTACGGGGTCGTGGCCCTCACGCCTGCGGGCGAGCCGTGGGTCGACCGACTCGTCGGAACCCCGTCTCGACTCCTCGAAGCCGGGTTCACCGTCCCGGAGCAGTACCCGAAACTGGCACGGGTGTGACGCGGCTACCGGCACCGCCGGAGGCGACCGCGACCGCGGCGTTTATTCGACCCGCCGTCGGGGGTTCGAGTATGACGCTGGCGAGGGAGACACGAGACGCGGCGGACGACCACCCGTTCCTGCTTTCGGCCCTGCGGGCAGGTGTCGTGAACTACTCCGCGGCAGCCAGATTTCTGGGGGTCGACGGCGACGAGGAGGCGGTCGCGACCGCCCTCAGGCGGTACGCCGACACCATGCCGGCGTTCGAGACGAGCGACCGGGACGTGCGGGTCACCATGCAGAGCGGCCTCGGGCGGGTCGACGCGGACGAGGAGGCGCTCCTCCGCGTGAACGGCACGGGCTTTGGCCCTGCCGCGGGTGGGGAGTCGACGGCCATCCTCGCGACCGGCGAGGTCGACGCGGGATTTTGCCGACGGGTGCTCGGTAGGCTGGAGACGGCCGACGTGTCCGTCTCGGCGCTCGGGTTCGACGCGGACGCGCTCGTCGTCCTCGTCGAACGTCGACAGGCCGCCAACGCGCTCCGGGCGGTGGAAGCCGCGGCCGAGGCGGTGCCCGAGACAAACACCGCCACGCGGTGAGCACCGCGGTCACACCGGAACCGGTCCCTGCCACGCCGTGACCAGTCACCGTATGCGTTAAAAGGACTGCAGGGGAAAAAGAGGGTAATGACCCTGTACGTGTCGAACACGTTGACGGGCGAGAAAGAGGCGTTCGAGCCACAGGACCCCGACGATGTGTTGCTCTACTACTGTGGCCTGACCGTCTCCGACCCCGCCCACCTCGGCCACGCCCGCGGCTGGGTAGCCGTGGACGTGATGCACCGCTGGCTGGAGCACCTGGGCTACGGCGTCCGGCACGTCGAGAACTTCACCGACGTGAACGAGAAGATAGTCGCCCGCGCCGGTGACCCCGAACTCGGCGCGGACGAGGCCGAAGTCGCGGAACACTACATCCAGGACGTGCTCGACGACATGCGTGGCCTGAACCTCAAGCGCGCCGAGGTGTACCCGCGTGTCACCGAGCACGTTCCGGAGATCATCGACCTCATCGAGACGCTCATCGAGCAGGGCCACGCGTACGAGTCCAACGGCTCGGTGTACTTCGACGTGACCACGTTCGAGGACTACGGCAAACTCTCGGGCCAGAAGGTCGAGGAAATCGAAGAGCAGGGTGACCCGGACGAACTGGCGGAGAAACGCCACCCCGCGGACTTCGCATTGTGGAAGGCCGACGGTGTGAAGCCGGAGGCGGTCCGCGAGCACCGCAAGGAGGGCCACCCGCTGGGCGATAACGAGTGCCCGAGCGGCCAGACGTGGGACTCGCCGTGGGGCGATGGTCGACCCGGCTGGCACATCGAGTGCTCGGCGATGTCGATGACCCACCTCGACTCGACCATCGACATCCACGTCGGCGGGATGGACCTCGTCTTCCCCCACCACGAGAACGAGGTCGCCCAGAGCGAGGCCGCGACCGGCCAGCAGTTCTCGAAGTACTGGCTCCACGTCCGCCTGCTGGAGACGAAGGCCGAGAAGATGTCCTCCAGCCTGGGCAACTTCACGACGGTCGCGGACCTGCTGCGCGAGGAGGGTCCGAACGTGCTCCGGATGTTCCTCGTCTCGACGGCGTACCACAACAAGGCCGTCTTCAGCGACGAGACGCTCTCGGAGGCCCGGGAGCGCTGGGAACGCCTCGAACGAGGCTACCGTGCCGCGGTCGACGCCTGCGACTCGACGGCAGCCCGGACGAAGGTCGACGACCGTGACCTCAAGTCCGCAGTCGACCGCACCCGCCGCGAGTTCGCCGAGGGCATGAACGACGACTTCAACACACGCGAGGCGACGACCGCGCTGCTCGAACTCGCGAGCGCCGTGAACAGGCACCTCGCCGACCGCGACGAGTACGACTACCGCGGCCTCAACGACGCCATCGATACGTTCGAGGAACTGGGCGGCGGCGTGCTCGGCTTCCAGTTCGGGGCCGAAACGGGTGGCGAGGCGAGTATCGCCGACGAGGTCATCCAGCTCGTCCTCGACGTCCGCGAGGCAGAACGCGATGCCGGCCACTACGAGCGCGCCGACGACCTCCGGGACGAACTCGAAGCGCTGGGCGTCACCGTCGAGGACACCGACGACGGCGTGACGTTTCACTACTGACCGTCTGGGTTCGCCCCACTGTGTGCTCCCGAGCATCGTAGGCGAACAGGTTTTTATCGTCTGCCGAGTGAGCCGACGGTATGAAGTTGACTCGCCGGACGATGCTTGGCAGTGCAGGTGCTGGAATCGCCGCGACAGCAGGCTGTCTCGGGGTCCTCTCGGGGACGAGCGAGTTCGCAGCCGCGAAGGCGCTCGTCGACGAACAGGTCGCGAGTGGGGCGAACTACGTCCAGCAGGAATCCCAGGAACAGACAGTCGAGAAGACGTTCTCGGCCGCGGGCCAGGAGAAGACGGTCAAGGTCGTGAACTGGGTCACGCAGTACTACAAGACCCTCGACCTGCCCATCGTGTCGGACAAGAAGGCCGGCGTGTTCGCGCTCATCTCCTCGCCGAAGGTGGAGGTGCTCGGGCAGTCGTTCAACCCGCTGAAAGACTGGGGGCCGCGAAAGCTTGCACAACAGCTTCAGTCCCAGTACGACGGGCTCTCCATCGGGGACGCGGTCGACGAGTTCGCCGTGCAGATGCTCGGCTCGGCGCAGACGGTCACGAAGTTCGAGGGACAGGCCACCCTGAGTGGAAACGAGGTCGACGTGTACATCCTGCTCTCGGGAGCGGTCGGTCACGAGAAGGACTACGTCGTCCCGATGGGCATCTACCCACAGCAGATCGACGAACAGGAGAACATCACGGAACTGATGCGGAACGTCGTCCATCCGGCAGACGAGTAGTGAGAGGTCTCGCCCGACAGTCCTCTTGCAGCCCGCTCAGGCGGGACGAACAGCCCTGACCGAGGGCTGTGCCAGTACGATACGTTCGTCGTCGTCACCGTCGTCGAGTTCGACCTCGTGAAGCGAGACGTGGAGGAAGGTAATCGGCGGCGGGAACAACTGGTCGTCTATCTGGAGCGAGGGTTCGATATTGGAGAGGGAGGGGTCGTAGGTGAACCTCGTGTTCTGTTCGAGCTTCGTCGGGCCGCCGATGATGGCCCCGACGATGTCAGAGCTCCCCGCGACGATACAGACGTCCCAGCCCTCGCACTTGTTCTGGCTGGAGAGCGCCGCAGCGTTCTGCTCGTCGTCGTCGATGGCCGGTCGGTCACGGGGTGCGTAGATGGTCCCGTAGAACTCGGTACCACTCCCGCCCGTGATGGCGACCTGCATGTCGGAGGTTCCGTAAATCTGCAGGCGCGAAGAGTTGTTGTCGTAGCCGGCGATACCGTTGTGCAGCCCGAAGTTCCCGTTCGTGTACACACGGAACGCGTAGTCACTCGTCGGGTTGTGTATCTCGAGGTCGGCGTCGTCCAGCGAGATGCTTCCGTTGAGGACGAGGGTCACGTTCCCATCCGCGAGGTCGACCCTGACGTCGTTGCTCGTCAGGTCGATGTCTCCGTCGTAGTAGTAGGTGTTCCCGTCCTCCATCGTGATGTTGTTCCCCGGGTTGTTGGGGTTGAGGACGGAGGTGTTGTTGCGTGCTCCTTCTATCTTCAGGTCGATGGCCGGGTCGAGTTCGTACAGACCGGATTCGATGTTCGGCAACGCCGGGCCGGTTATTTCGCCCGCACCGGTCACGTTGATGTCGCCTTCTGCCCGGACGGGACCGTCGATGACCGCGTTCCCGCTCTGGACGGCGATGTCGCCCTCGTCACCACCGGTCGCGTACACGCCCTGTTTGAAGTCCCCGTTCAGGGCCGGGCGGCCGAGTTTTACCTCGACCGTCTCGTTCGCGTGGTCGACGGACACCGCCCGGTCACTGGTCCGCTCACGGAGGTAGTCCGCCCAGCCACCGTAGTACTCGCTGTGAATCCTGACGGTGACGAGTTCACCTTCGACGTAGCCGACGCGGTTGATGGGCGACATCGTCCGGTTCTTGCGTATCTCGACGATTCCGGATTCGATGCGCTCCTCGCCGGAGACGATTGGAATCGGGAGGTTGAGCGTTCCGTCACGGTAGTAGAACTGCGGCGACGACACCATCGTGGCGTCGGGACCGGTCCCGCGCCAGACGCCACCGGCCTGGTAGGCGTAGACGGTGTCGCCGCGGCGGTACTCGATGGACCCGAAGGACTCGTTCGCGATATCGATGTTCTCCGTGTACACCTCGATTCGCCCGGTGTCTTTGCGGTGAATCGCCCCTTCGCGCGTTCGGATGTCGAAGTCGGTCACTTCGTTCGCGCCCTCACCCAGCGCGACCGACCCGACGTTCTGTTCCAGTTCGACGAACACCTGTTCGATGCGCATCGATTCTGTGTTCTCTTTCGATTCCTGTATCGTGAGCCCACCGACGACGATGATAGACACCGCGCCGATGGTCACGAGTCCGACGAGCAACACCGTCGCCAGCAGTGCACTCTGCCCGCGGTCACGTGTATCGTGCGTCCCCCAGGACGACTGGTCGTCTCCCCCCCTCGCGAGGAGACGTCTCATACACTGTCGAATCATCACGTGAATATAAATAAGAATTGTAAGGACCGGGGAGATTCACTTGTAAATTTATTTTGGAACAAGCAGCAACCAATTTGGAACTCGTAGAAAGGATTGTTGTGAGGGCCCCGTTGACTCTCTAGACGTATTTTCTTACGGTAATCACCGTCAAGTATTCTCGGCCACAAGTTTCAATAGTATAACTAATAATGCCTGTCCAGCCCAAATATGAACGTTGTGGCCATCTCGGGGACCAGTCGACGGGGACGGACACGGTCTCACTCGTGTTCGCTCTCGCCGATGGCCGTCCTGCGTGGCTCGCCGACTCAGACGGCCGAAATTCGGCTTCTAGAAGCGACGACGATGCGTTCGTCCTCGTCGTCGTCGAGTTCGACCTCGTGGACGGAGACGTGGAGGAACGTAATCGGCGGCGGGAACAGGCCGTCTTCCAGCTGGAGCGAGGGCTCTGTCCCAACCAGACTCGGGTCGTGGGTCAATCCCGTACTCGAACCGACGTAGGTCGGGCCGCCGACGATTGCCCCTTCGATGTCGCTGTTCCCCGTCGCGATACACACGTCCCACCCGTCGCACTTGGTCTTGGTGTCGACCGTCGCGACGTTCGTCTCACTCGGCCCGAGCGCCGGCTCGTCGCGTGGCGCGTAGATGGTCCCGTGGAACTCGGTATGGCCACCGGTGAAGCCGACCTGCATGTCCGAGGTCCCGTAAATCTGTAGGTACTCGGCGTGGTCTTCCACCCCGGCCTCTCCGTTCTTCAACCCGAAGTGACCGGTGCTGTACACCCGGAAAGCGCTCCCGGAAGTCGGATTGTCTATCTCGATGTCGGCGTCCTCGAGCGAGATACGTCCGTCGACGATGAGCGTCACGTTGCCATCGGCGAGGTCTACCTCGATGTCGTCACCCGACGAGACGACGTCGGAATCGACGTAGTACGTCTCGCCGTCCTCCAGCTCGTCGTCGAGGGGGTCAGGTCGAGGCATCGACGCGTTCTCTTTTGCGGCCTCGACCATCCGTTCGATGGCGGGGTCTATCTCGGTCAGGTCCGAGGCGACGTTCGACGCCTCCGACCCGTTTATCGAATTGCTCTTTTTCTTGTCGATGTTCCCTTCGGCTTTCACCGGCCCGGTGATACCGCCAGCGTTGCCGTTCGCGTCGACCTCGACGTCACCGTCAGCGCCGCCGGTCGCGTACACGCCCTGTTCGAAGTCACCGTCGATGAGCGGTCGTCCGAGCTTGACGACGACCGTCTCGTTCGGCTCGTCGACCGAGACGGCGACGTCGCTGGTTCGCTCTCGGAGGTACTGCGCCCACCCGGCGTAGTACTCGCTCTGTATCTCGACCGTGACGAGTTTGCCCTCGATGTAGCCGACGCGGTTGACCGGTGAACGCGTCCCGGTCTTCGTCGCTTCGATGGTTCCACCGGAGAGGTGCTCGTCACCCGAGACGACCGGTATCGGGAGGTTGAGCGTCCCGTCGCGGTAGTGGAACTGGGGTGCCGACACCATCGTGGCGTCGTCGCCGGCCCCCCGCCAGACGCCGCCGGCCTGGTAGGCGTAGACGGTGTCGTCCCGGCGGTACTCGATGGACCCGAACGACTGGTTCGCTATCTCCGTCCCGTTGGCGCGAACCGTGATTCGACCGGTGTTCTCGCGCCGAATCGTCCCGTCTTTCGACTGCAGGTCGAAGTCGATCTGGCCGGACCCGCCGTCGCTCAGCGCGACCGAGTCGACGGTGTGGTCGAGTTCGAGGAAGGCGTACTCGATACGTTTGGTCTCACTGTCCGCCTGCTGTTGCTCGAGCGTGAGCCCCCCCACGACCAGGATGGAGACGACGCCGATGGTGACGATGCCGAGTAACAGCACGACTCCGAGTACCGCACTCTGGCTGCGATCCGTTCCACCCGACGACCCAGTTCCCCGTCCCCCCCGTTCGTCGCACTCTCGTGCAGAGGGACGTATCATTGGAACAGGAAATGTGCCCGACACGTAAATATAAATCGAATTTTTTACCGTAGCTCTGGAAAAGACCACCAGTAAAATCGATAAACTCAACTAATAATTACGGAACCAATCTGTTGGTGAGTCCTATAGGGGCTATACAGGCTATTGAGCTGATAGTAGGTGCGGTGCCGACACGGCCACAAGGTACTTTCCACGTCTCTGGCGAATCGTGACGACCATTCGACCAGTTCACCGTCTCTCGGCGGCGCCCTCGATACAGTTCGTTTCACCAACACGTGTCCGACGGTGGTCCACCGTGACGAGCACGTCAGCGCGTGTCGAAATGCGTCGAAAAACAGGGGCCGTCGTGAGACAGTCGTGAGCGGGAGTTCAGTGCGCGACCGACGCCCGTGGGCGGTCTGCGAAGACGATTCGTTCGTCGTCCTCGCCGTCGTCGAGTTGGACCTCGTGAACGGAGACGTGCAAGAACGTGATTGGCGGCGGGAACAGACCGTCTTCGAGCTGGAGGTCGGGTTCCAGGCTCGAGAGGCTGGCATCGTAGGTCATCTCCGTGTTCTGGCCGAGGAGGGTCGAACCGGCGACGATTGCACCCTCGATGGAACTGCTCCCCGCGATGATACAGACGTCGTAATCGCCACACTGGTTCTCCCTGTTGACCAGTATCGAGGCGTTGTTCACGCCCGGTGCATCGTCGTCACGGGGTGCATAGATAGTTCCGTAGAACTCCGTGTTGCTACCACCGGTCACCGCGATCTCCATCTCGGAGTCGCCGTATATTTGCAGGTGCTTTGCCCCCCCGGCGACACCTGCTTTCGACTTCTTCATCGCGAAGTCACCGTTCGAGTAGATGTGGAATGCAGCGTCACCGGACGCTCCGGAGATGTCGAGGTCGGCCTGGTTGAGCGAGATGGAGCCGTTCACGATGAGACTGACGTTCCCACCTGAGAGGTCGACGTTGACCGTGTCACCGTTGCCGGGGAGGATGTCACCGTCGACGTAGTACGTCTCACCACCATCGAGCGTCGTCGTAACCGGGTCGACCGTGGCGATAGAGGTGTTGTTCCGTGCAGAATCTATCTTCGTCTCGATGACCGTGTCGAGTTCTTCGAGGTCGGATTGGGCGCCCGACTCTGCCGTCCCATCGATGTTATTGTGAGGGTCAGAGATGCTCCCAGTCGCTCTCACGTCGCCGTCGATGCCTGAGTTCGCACCGTTCGCGTCGACCGTAATGTCACCGTCAGCCCCACCGGTCGCGAAGACCCCATGGCTGAAGTTGGTATCTGCGACCGGTCGGCCGAGTTTGACGAGGACCGTCTCGTTCTGGTCGTCGACGCTGACGGCGACGTTGTTGGTCCGGTCACGGAGGTACTGTGCCCAGCCGGCGTAGTACTTGCTCTCGATTTCGACCGTCACCAGCTTCCCTTCGACGTAGCCGACGTTGTTCACGGGGGCCATCGTCTGGTTCTTCGAGACATGAACGACGCCGGAGGAGAGTTCCTCCTCGCCGGTCACCGTCGGGATGGGGAGGTTGAGCGTCCCGTCCCGGTAGTGGAACTGTGGTGCCGCCACCATCGTCGCGTCGTCACCGGTGCCCCGCCAGACGCCGCCAGCCTGATAGGCGTAGGTGCTGTCGTCCCGCCGATACTCGATGGAGCCGAACGATTCGTTAGCTATCTCGGTCCCGTTGGCGAAGACGACGATTCTGCCCGTGTTCTTCCGGAAGACGGCACCTTTCTTCGTTCTGATGTCGAAATCTATCTGGCGGTTCGACCCGCCACCCAGGGCGACAGAGTCGACGCCCTCGTCGAGCTGGATGAAGACCTGCTCGATTCGCTGGTCCTCGACATCGTCTTTCGATTCCTGGAGTGCGACACCGCCGAGGACGACGATCGAGACCGAGCCGATGGCCACGATGCCGACGAGGAGGATAACGGCGAGGATGGACGACTGGCCGCGTCCTGCTCGATGGGTCGCACCACGACTGCCGGCGGGTCCGCTGGCCCCAGCAGACGGACCGTCGGTCAGGGAAGCACCTCTCATCGTTGTTCGTGTAGCAGTCAGCTAACATATAGGGGAGATACGGTTGTGGACCGTTTTCGCCGTTCACGCGGGGGCGTGTACACCCGTGCTTTCACGCGCCGCACGCAGAAAGAAGCCACCAGAAGCGGTTTTGAACGGTATCGAGCGTCGCTGAACTGTTCAAATGAATCACACGAACGCGGTGGCCGTGTCGCGGGTCGTGGGCGTCACCACCGTGTCGTCACCGCGTTATCGCGGAACAGCCGGTCCTCCGCGGTCACCGGTTCACCGCGGTTGCCACTCCGGTTCGCGGTCCTCGAAGAAGGCGTCGATGCCCTCGTTCTTGTCCTCGTTGGCGAACAGGAGCGCGAACAGTTCGGCCTCGTACTCGATGCCTTCATCCAGACCCATACGGGAACCGGCCTTCACAGACTTCTTGGCGATCTCCAGTGCGAGTGGCGACTTCGACGCCATCTTGCCCGCCAGGTCGTACACGCGCTCGTCGAGGTCCTCGGGTGGGTACACCTCGTCGACGAGGCCGATGTCGTTCGCCTCGTCGGCGTCGATGAGTTCGCCAGAGAGGACGAGTCGCATCGCCTGGCCCTCGCCCACGAGCCGAGGGAGGCGCTGGGTCGCGCCGCCACCGGGCATGATGCCGAGGTTTATCTCTGGTTGGCCGAGTTTCGCCCCCTCCTGGGCGATGCGGACGTCACACCCGAGCGCGAGTTCGGAGCCGCCACCGAGGCAGTGGCCGTTGATGCGGGCGATGACGGGCTTCTCCAGATCGTCGACGTACTCGTACACGCGCGGTCGTTTCGAGGCATCGCGCTGTTCGATGGCGTCGCGCTCGCGCAGTTCCGTCACGTCCGCACCCGCGACGAACGAACTCGACTCGTCGGAGCCGGTCAGAACGACCACCCGAACCGCGGCGTCGGCTTCGACGGCGTCGAGTACGGTCTTGAGTTCCCGGCGGAGCTGGGCGTTCAGCGCGTTCCGGGCATCTGGCCGGTTCAAAACGACGGTCGCGACGCCCTCGGCGTGGTCGCCGACGGTGACGTTCACCAGGTCGCACTTGTCGGCGGTGGCGAGTACGTCATCGGCGGTGGAGTCGGACGTCTCCTCGCCCATCAGTCGTCACCCCAGTCGCCGCTCGTGCCCACGATTTCGCCGTCCTCCCAGACGTAAAAGCCCTCGCCGGTCTTCTTGCCGAGCTTGCCGGCACGGACCTTCTGTTTGAGCAACTGCGGCGGCCGGAAGCGCTCGCCGAGTTCCTCGCGCAGGTACTCGAGGATGTCGAGACGCACGTCGAGCCCGACCACGTCGCCGAGTTCGATGGGACCCATCGGGTGATTGTAGCCGAGTTCCATCGCGGTGTCGATGTCCTGGGGCGAGGCGACTCCTTCCTCCAGCATCCGGATGGCCTCCACGCCGAGGGAGACGCCGAGCCGCGAGGACGCGAAGCCGGCCGAGTCGCGGACCGTCACCGGTTCGCGGTCGATGCCGTCGACGAACTCTTCGGCGAACGCGACGGTCTCCTCGCTGGCCTGTTCCGGCACGACGATTTCGACAAGTTGCATGATGTGGACCGGGTTGAAGAAGTGGAGTCCGACGGCACGCTCGTCGCGGTCGAGCGCGCTGGCTATCTCGGTGACCGAGAGCGAGGACGTGTTCGAGGCGATGACGGTGTCCTCGTCGGCGAGCGCCTCCACGTCCTCGAAGGTCTGCTTTTTCAGGTCCATCCGCTCGGGGACCGCCTCGATGACGATGTCGGCGCCGGGCACCGCGTCGTCGAGGTCGACTGCGGTGTCGATGCGCGCGAGCGTCTCGGCCATCTCAGCCTCCGTCACCTTCCCGCGGTCGACGCCCCCCTGGAGGTTGCCGCGGATGCCGTCGAGCCCGTTCTCGACGTACTCCTGTTCGATGTCTCGCATCGTGACCTCGTGGCCGGCCATGGCACAGACCTGGGTGATTCCGTGGCCCATCGTGCCTGCTCCGAGTACACAGACGTTCATGAGTGATACCGCTCGGGCGAGCGTCGTAAACGTTGCCGCTTCGGCAGCGGAACGTGTGTACCGGTACGAGAAACGGTATCAGCTGTCGGGGTCGTACAGCCAGAGCTGGTTCGGCGCGTGGGGACCGTCCTCACCGACGAGGACGCGCCCGTCGGGCAGGACGACGACGTTGTCGGGGCCCCAGAAGGTGGTCCGCGACCCGACCGCGGCGGGTTCGATTCGAGAGACGTCGAAGTCGGAATCGAGACGGGCACGATACAGCACGCCGTAGGGGTGCTGGTCGAGCACGATGCCGTCCCGGGACTGCGAATCGGCCTCACCCTCGGGTGTCCGGAGCATCGTCCCCTGGACCGCCGAGACGGCGATGTAGAGGTAATCGCCCGCTTCGGCGTTCGGCCGGACGTTGATGCCCTCCATCTTGTTCCACTCGGCGGTCGCCCCGAGGGCGGTCGCGGCCCGGCGTGCTTCGAGGAACGCGGCGCGGTCGTCGGTCGCCTTCCCGACCGCCCACGTCCCCACATCGCGGGGTGTGACGTACTGGCCGCCCGCGCGCTGTCCGTC
Organism: Haloarchaeobius ordinarius; assembly: GCF_051801355.1. Lineage (GTDB taxonomy): Archaea > Halobacteriota > Halobacteria > Halobacteriales > Natrialbaceae > Haloarchaeobius. The sequence continues at coordinate 2,847,245 of NZ_CP196560.1, forward strand.
GTACTCGGCCACCCAGGACGCTATCTCGGTGTCGGTCCCGTGTGCCAGTTCGAGCCACTCGACGCCGAACCCGACGCTCGCCGGGTCCGTCCCCGGGTCCTGTGTGAGTTTCGCGGCGAACAACGTCCCCGCCGAGAGGTCACCAGCCCTGTCGGCGACGAACTTGAACAACACCCCGCCCGCCCCGTCGTCGCTCTGGTAGACGGTTCGCTGGTCGGGCATGACCACCGCGTTCTCGTGGGAGAACCGCCCGAGTGCGAACCGCCGCTGCAGGGCGGGTGTCCGGGCGAGCGGGTCGGTCACTTCGACGATCCAGCCGTACCGGTACGGGTTGCCGGGGCGGCCCAGGTACTTCTCGACCGCCAGGTGAGAGTCCCGCCAGGTCACCTCCGCGTACCAGTTGCCCGCCGGTGGCTCGTACTCTTCGGCGAGCAAGGGCGTCCCCCACGGTGAGACGGTCCCGAAGCAGGTGTTCCACAGGCCTTCGAGCGGCCGGAGGTCGAGGTTCTCGCCGCCGAGGACGGCCCAGCCCTCGGCGGACTTTCGAAGGTGCAACCGGCTGACCGCGGCGGGGATGTGCTCCCACGCCGTGTACAGGTAGCCCTGGGTCCGGTCGTCGGGGAACGGGACGAACCCATTGAAATCAGGTTTACTGGCGTCCGTCAGGGCCGTGCCGTCTGTGGCGTAGGTGATTCCGAGCCCCTCACCACTCGACGTCTCGTCCCCGCCGTGGACGAGCACGCGGTGCGACCCGATGCACGAGCGGAAGGTCCGCTTCCCGTATCGCGTCCAGGGATAGGTGAGTGCATCCACCGTCTCGGGGAGTGCCGACACGTCCACGCCCTCGAACACGCCGACGCCAGCACAGTCGTAGGGCGGGTCGTTCGTCTCCGCGGGGTGAGCGACGTTACAGAAGAGCGTCCCGTCGTCGGTGAGGAACAGGCCGGTGAACTCCGCACCGAGGACCGTGGTGGCCACTCGGGTGACCGGCCCTGTCGCACAGTCGCGGCGCGTCAACTGGTCGCCGATGGCTCGCCCACCGGCCCCCAGCGCGACCGCACCCGCACCCAACAGACCGAGGCTCTGTCGGCGCGTGAGTTCGCGGCCCATGTTGTGTGAGTGACGTAGGCACGCAGGGGTGATTACCTCGCGGCGACCCAATCACCACCCCGGAACGCTGCGACTACCCGGAAACGTCGAGGAACGCCGTACCACAGAAGTTAGCGACCCGACTGGTACGTCCAGTTATCGTGGCAGAACGCGTACTTCCCCTCATGCGTCTCGACTTCGCCCTCACCGCCGTCCGCCGTTCCGCCGCCGCGTACGACTTCCCCGTTCGCGTCGTGCTCGTCGTCGTCCTGTCACTGGTCGGCAACGCGATTCTGCTCGCCATCGCCCAGTCACTGTCGGTCGCGCCCGGTTTCCGGGCACTGGCGTACCCGCCCGTCCTGTTCCTGACGACGGTCGGTGCCGTGGGCGCAGCAGTGGTCTACTGGGCGCTCACGCGTCGCGTGGAGAACCCCGGGCGGACGTTCACCCGCATCGTCGTCGCCGTGCTCGCGCTGTCGTTCATCCCCGACTTCGCGCTACTCATCGAGGACTCCGCGGCGACGCCTGCTGGTGTGGTCGTCCTCATGGCGATGCACGTGGTCGTCGCGGTGGCGTGTGTCGCGCTGTTCCCGGTGAATCAGGTGGTGGTCGACGCCGACCCCGAGGCAGAAGCACAGTAGGGGTCTGGAAGCGACCAGCCAGCCGATTTATCACGCTCTCTCCCAAGGTGACACCCATGTCCCTCCGGCAGGGATTCCTCGTCTCCTGGGTCGACTCGCCGACCGAATACCGCTCCGTCTTCGCCGAGGCCGCAGGGTCCGGCTTCGGGTTCGTCGAACTCAACATGGAAGCGGCGTTCCACCGGACACACGTCGACACCAGGGCCGTCGGTGAGGCCGCAAGAGCCCACGGCCTCGACCTCGTCGTCCATCTCCCGTACCGCTTCGACATGTGCTCCCCGCACGAACACGTGCGCGACGGCGCCTGCCGGGAACTGGAGGCTGCGGTCGATGCAGCCATCGAGATGGGTGCAGACAGGGGTGTGATGCACGCCGGGTCGCTCGCAGAACCAGAGCGGTGGGGTGAGCAGCCGATTCGCGAGGGCATCCGGGACTCGGTCCGACGACTCACCGAGTACGGTATCGACCGTGGATTCGAGGTGGTCGGAGAGAACCTGAAGGGCATGGTCGACGCCGAGGAACTGCCGACCTTCCTCGCGGACACTCACTCAGACGCGACGATGTGTCTCGATACGGGCCACGCCTTCGTCACGGGAATGGACGGCGAGGGGCAGGCAGCACTCCTGCGCGAGTACGGCGACCGAATCTCACACCTCCACCTGAACGATACCCGCATCCACAGTGACGACGAACACCTCCCGCTGGGGCTCGGGACCGTGGACTTCGAGCCCCTGGCGACCGCCCTGACCGAGACAGACTGGACGGGGACCTGCACACACGAGGTGTTCACCTACGACTACTCGCGGGTGGCCCAGGGGAAGACACACTTCGATGAACTACTGGCGGCGGCGTCCGAGGACTGAACCGGCAAACGGGGATTCGTGGGCGGACTCAGTCCGGTTGCGGTCTACGCTTGAAGTGCGGTTCACGAGGTGAACCGCGATTCACGATTATCCCTGCGGTCTAATCTTGAATCCGTACCTCGTCACACCCTCTTGCGTGTAGATGCGGCGAATCACCGTCTCGACCGAATCGCCGACCGAGAGCGCGCCCGGGGCCGCATCCGTCACCTGCGCCGGCGCGCTCACCGACCCGTCCTCCGGTCCATCGAGGGCGACCACCGCCACCGCGAAGTCGCCGGCTTTCGATTGTTGTTCGGCGAACTCCGGCGGGGCACCGCCCTGCGAGATGGTCGTCAGGGCCTCGACCGTCCCCGTCCCGGCCAGTTCGACCGGGTCGTACTCGGTCCGGGTGTTGCAGTCGCTGCAGGCGCCCTCCGGCGGGAAGTTGAGCGCCTCGCACTCGGGACAGCGACCGGCTTCGAGCCGGTACCGCTGCGGGATACTCCGCTTCCAGGACGGGACCGAGACGTAGGCACCACCGCCAGAGGGCGCCCCCGAGGTGACCTCGCCACGCTGGCGCAGGTACTCGGCGTAGCTGATGGGTTCGTCGCCGTCGAGTCGGACCGAACACGGCAGGCCTGCCTCGCACTCGACGACGAACGCGTCCGCGCCCGCACCGCTCCCGAAGCCGACGCCCAGAATCGTCTGCAGGTCGTCGGCTGCGAGTGCCTTGACGAGCCCGAGCGGGACGCTCGCCGCGCCGGTGTCGCCGAGGTCGTGGACGGTCGCGCAGGTGGCGATGGTGTCGGTGTCGACGCCGAGGTCGCCAGCGACGCGATACGGGAGCCGACCGTCGGGCGACTGTACCGCGGCCGCGTCGGGGTCGACGTGGTCGAGTTGGTCGACAGCGCCGGTCACGACCTCGCGGAAGGCGGACCGGTCGTAGGTAGTCACGTCGAGTCCCTCGATGCGGTCGCTGCCGGTCTCCCGGAAGCGGGTGCCCGGGTAGGGCGTCGCGTACTCGGCCCGGTCGGCGACCTGCGCCAGCCCGTCGTCCACGACGACGAAGGCGGCCGCACCTGCACCCGCTGCGTGGTCGGTCGACCCGTCGAGGTGGCCGCGGGGGCAGTCCGCGGCGACGACGAGGCCGATACCGTCGCCGAGGTCCGAATCGATGGCGTCGAGCAGGGCCTGGGTGCCGGCTCGGGTGCTTCCAGCGAACGAGCGCCGTGACGCGGTCTCGGGCACGCCGAGCATCGCACCGAGGCGAGCCGTCAGGTCCTCCTCGGCCAGCGGGGGCGTCGAACTCGCGAACGCGAGGTGCGAGACCGCCTCGCCTTGAGTCCCGTCGGCGTGCAGGGCGTCACGGGCGACCTCGGCAGCCATCGTGAGCGCGTCTTCGTCCGCGCCCGCGACGGCTTTCTCCTCGATACCGCCAGCCTCGAATCGGCCCCACGCCTCGGCGAACTCGTCGGCCGTGATTCGGAACCGGGGGGCGTAGCCCGCGACGGCGCGGATACCGTTCGTCATCAGGCGCTCACCTCCTCGTCCGCAGCGGTGCCAGGGGTCTCGCGCTCGAACACGTGAACGACGGCCGCCCCACCGCTCCCGCCGACGTTGTGGGTCAGCCCGCGGGTCGCGCCCTCGACCTGTCGCTCGCCAGCCCGGTTGGTCAACTGTTTGAACGCCTCGACGACCTGTCCGGCCCCGGTCGCGCCGATGGGGTGGCCCTTCGACTTGAGCCCGCCCGAGGTGTTCACGACCACGTCACCGCCGTAGTCGGTCCGACCGGCGGCGACGAGTTCGCCGGCCTCGCCCGGTTCGCAGAAGCCGAGGTCCTCGTAGGCCATCAGCTCCGCGATGGCGAAGCAGTCGTGGACCTCCGCGAAGTCCACGTCGTCGGGGCCCATGCCGGCCATCTCGTAGGCCGTCTCGGCCGCCATCTTCGACGCCGGGACGTTCGTGTAACTGTCGCGCTGGAACAGCCCGACGCGGTCCGAAGCCGCGCCGACGCCCGCCACCCGGATTCGCTCGTCGGTGAACTGGTCGACCACGTCCTCGCTGACGACGATGGCGCAGGCCGCCCCGTCGGTCGTCGGACAGCAGTGATAGAGGTTCAACGGGTCCGCGATGGTCGGCGCGTTCATCGCGTCCTCCAGCGAGCACTCGAATCCTAACTGGGCGTGGGGGTTCATCGCGCCGTGGCTGTGGTTCTTCACGGCGACGTGGGAGAGCTGTTCTTTCGTGGTCCCGTGTTCGGCCATGTGGGCGCTCGCCATCTGGGCGTACACGCCGGCGAAGGTGGTTCCCGAGAGGCGCTCCCACTCGGTCTCACCGGAGACCCCGAGCCAGTACTTCGTGGCGTCGCCGGACATGTCAGTCATAATCTCGACCCCGCTCGCCAGCACCACGTCGGCCATGCCGGACTTCACGGCCTGGACGGCCTGGCGCATCGCGTAGCCAGAGGCCGCACAGGCGTTCTCGACCCGCGTCGTCGGCACCCCGTGCAGTCCGACGTGTTCGGTGACCGCCGGCCCAGAGAGGCCGAGTTGGCGACCACCGACACCCAGTGTGCCGACGACTGCCTCGTCGAAGTCGTCCGCATCGATACCGTGGTCGACGCTCTCGACCGCCGCCTCGAAGGCGGTCTCGAACAGCGACCGGTAGCTCTCGTCGGGGAACGAACCATAGTCGGACTGGCCCGCCCCGACGACGTACGCGTCTCGCATACGATGGGGTTCACCCGCTCCAGTGAAATACCCCACCCCGTCTACACGCGGGCACTGGCTCGTTCTGTGCCACCGCTACGCGTGGACTCACCCTCGTTCTGTGCCACCATGTGACTAGTATACATCTTTATATTTCGCGGGTGAGATTTGAACGATATGCCTCTCAATTTCGACGAGCGCAGTACGGAGAACGGATTCTGGATAAACGCGGTCATCGGAGGGGTCGCAGCAATCGTGCTGTCGTTCGTCCCCTTCTCGCCGGTCCTCGGTGGACTGGTTTCGGGCTACCTCGAGAAGGATACCCGACGGAACGGGAGTCTCAAAATCGGTGCCGCAGCCGGCCTCATCTCGCTCATCCCGATGGCGTTCCTCGGGTTCTTCTTCATCGGCATCGGGTTCCTCGGTGCCATCGGGGGCGACGGGGGAGCGAGCCTGATCATCCTGCTGTTCGTCTTCGCCATCATCGCCGTCATCAGCGCGATCTACACCGTCGGCCTCGGCGCGGCCGGTGGCTTCCTCGCGCACGTGCTCTGGGAGGACGACTTCGAGCGCGCCCGCGGCCACGGCAACCAGCCCGGCTACGAGGAGGCCGCCTACGAGACCCAGTACTGAGCGGGCCGACGGCACGACGACCGACAGAAACGCCCGCGTGTAGACGGGGTACCATTTATACGGGCACCGGGTGAACCAGTCGGTCATGGTCTACAGTTACGAACCGCACTATTTCGAGGACATGGAAGAGGGAATGACGTTCCAGAGCGCCGGCCGGACCGTCACAGAGTCGGACTTCGTCTTCCACTCCATGTTCGCCGACGACTGGACCGAACTCCACACCAACGCCGAGTACTCGGAGGACGGACCCTTCGGCGAGCGCATCGGTCACGGCCCGATGACGTTCATCCTCACGACCGGGATGGTCCAGCGCTGTGGCTTCGTCGAGCGCACCGTCATCGCGTTCCTCGGCATGAACTACATGGACGTCCCGAACCCGATGTTCATCGACGACACCATCCAGGCCGAGTTCGAGGTCACCGAGACCAAGGAGTTCGAATCGCGCGAGGACGCCGGTCTCGTGGTCATCGACGCCGAGACGACGAACCAGGACGGCGAGATTTTGCTGCAAGGAGACATGAAGTTCATGTTCAAGCGTCGTGATTTCTACGGCGACAAGCCCGGACACCCCTGAACGACGGTCTTCGTAGACGTTCTGCGGCCCACCACTACCGCCCGCCCATCCGGGCCGAGGTCCTCGCCGCTTCTTCGACTCTGGCGGGCTCTTTCGCCCCACGTGCCAGCATGACCAGCGAGAGGCCCGTCACTGCGAGACTCAGGCCGAACACGAACCCGATAGCCCAGGGTTCCGGTGCCGGAAGACCCAGCCAGAGCAGGGTCGACGCGAGCACCGACACACAGCCCGCCAGTATCGTCCATTGCCAGTTCGGTTCCCCACGAATGGCGAGGCCGAGGACCAGCTGGACGAAGCCGACGGCCAGGAACAGCCCGACGAGCAGGAGCCAGATGGACAGGAATCCGAGCGTCGGGTTCGCGAGGACGAGGATTCCCAGTCCGGTGAAGATGACGGCTGTGAGAGCCTGCCAGCCGAATCCCTGCCAGTCCCTGGCCGAGAACGCGTGAGCGACCTGGAGCGCACCGGCGACGACGAGTATCGTCCCGAGCAAGAGTGCGAGTGACACGCTGCTCACGAGCGGGAAGACGACCGCGAACAGCCCGAGGACGACGAGCAAGCCGCCCACGTACTGCAGCGTTCGACGGCTCTCGGAGAGGTCACGGTTCGCGTCGTCTGGGTTCACGTCGTCTGGTGAAATTTGGCGTGTGCGTCGGGTGGTTTCGGTCGGCATGGAATCTCACGTCGGCCGCACCGGTGCGGCGATGGTCGGGGAACTGTTCGCCGCGTTCAGACGCCGCCGGGTTTCGCACCAGGGGGTGCCACCTCGCCGGTCTCGACGGCCTTCTTCGCCCCCATCGCCATCATTATCATGGAGATGCCAGAGACCAGGAGGTTCGCCCCGAACAGGAGCCCCACGGCCCACGCGGCCGAGGAGGGGAGCTCGAGGAACAGCAGGACACCGACGAGGATGCCGAGGCCACCACTGACGAGGAGCCAGGCCCAGTTCGGCTGGCCGCGGAGTTTCAGGCCCATCGCGAGCTGGACCACGCCGCTCGCGAAGAAGTACGCGATGAGCAAGAGCGTGAGCGAGGTCATGCCGAGTGCCGGATTCGCGAGCACGAGGATACCAGCGACACCGTAGACTACCGCGAGGATGGTCTGCCACAGGAACCCCGTCCACTTCTTCGCGGAGAAGGCGTGGGCGATCTGGACGAAGGCACCGACGACCAGTGCCGCACCGAACACGACCGAGAGCGAGAGACTCGTGAAGACGGGGAACACCATCGCGAGGAACCCCAGTATCGCCAGCACGACGCCGACGCCGATCATGGTCGAATAGTTGGAGACGATACCGACCCCCTCGGTGGGTATCTCCTCGACAGTCTCGGCGGCTGCTGTCGACGCCTCGGCAGTCACCTCCTCAGTCACCTCGGACTCCTCCACCGTTTCTTCGGTCGTCGCCTCCTCTTCAGTCAGCGTCTCTTCCGTCAGCGTCTCTTCGGTCGACTCGTCATCGCGAAAATCGTCGGAACTCATGAGGTATTACCAGTTCAGATAGGCTATCGAGCCGTTTAGCTAATCTTCGGATTCGTCGAAGTGGTCTCCGGCGTTGGCACGATGCGCCAGCGCTGTTTCTCGTCCGGCACCGGGACCACTGCAGCGACCCGACCGTCCACTGCAGGAGAACACGAGGTGGCTCGCGGACGGGGCCCGGGAAACGAACCCAGCAGTCGTCGAGAGCGTCCCGTTCGACCGGCGGTGAACAGGTTCTGTGGCACGTTAGTCTCCCCTCTTGCCGGGACATTCCACGTGACACGCGACGATTGCTATCACTTCAGGTCCCCTAGTGCATCGTCGATGGCCGAAGTGTACTATTTCATCAGCGACCTTCACATCGGTGGTGACGACGAGCTCCAGGAGTGTGCGTTCGAGGCGGAGTTGATCGAGTTCTTGCAGACGCTCGAAGCGACGGACGAGGACGCAGAGCTCATCATCAACGGTGACCTCTTCGGTCTCTGGGAGTTCACCAGGGTCGACGGACTGGCGAAGCTCGACTCCCTGGTCGAGCACCATCCGGACCTGTTCGAGCAGTTCCGCAAGACGGGCGAGAACGTCCACATTACCATCATCCCGGGCAACCACGACGCCGAACTCGCTGGCTATCCCGAGTACGTCGAGCGACTCGCCGAGTACAACGTCGACCTGCAGAACGAATTGCGTCTGGTCCGGCCGGTCGGCTCGAAGAAACTCTGGATCGAACACGGAATGCAGGAGGACCCGAACAACCGCCTCCCCCAGTTCGGCAACCCCTTCGCGAACCCGCTCGGCTACTTCGTGAACCGCCACATCACGGGGAAGGCCGGGCAGCTCTCCGGGCGCGGCAAGTACAACTGGCTCAAGGACATCCAGTCGGTGACGCCGATGGCGGACATCCCGCACTGGATGATATCCAACTACTACTACCGCGAGATGAGCCCGTTCCTGCGCTACGCCTCGGTTCCGTTCCTGTTGCTGTTCAACGTCACGCTCGTCTGGCTGGCAGGTGCCTCGCTCGAGTACTTCGGACTCTTGAACACCAACGTCTTCACCAATCCGTCCCTGTTCACGCAGTTCGGCATCGTCGGTGACGTCTTCTACATCGTCGTCCTGATCAATCTCGTCGTGATGGGGTTGCTCGTCGCGCTCGCGATTCCGGCGTTCTTCCTCGGCCGCGACGTCAAGCAGACGCTCAGGCGATTCGGCATCCTCAGCTCCGAGACGGTCGTCGAGGAAGAAGACGCCCACTACGTCGACGCGGCCGTCGAGGTGTTCTCCGCGAACCCCGACGTGGTGGCGTTCATCTACGGCCACACGCATCGTCCCTCGTTGCGGAAGATCGGTGGCCGTGCCATCGTCAACACCGGAACCTGGCTGAAGCAGTTCGACCGAATTTCGGTCCGGTTCGGGGTTCTCCCGCCGGTGTACCGCCCGTCGTATCGCCTGAACTACTTCCGAATCACCGAATCCGAGAACCGGGTGGTCATCGACTACGAGGTCATCGACAAGGAGACCCCTGACGAACTCACCCCGCTCCAGCGGGTGCTGGCGAGCACTCACAGGGCCGAGACGCCGGTACCGCCGCGGACGGTCCTCGAACCGGACGACCCACGAGTGGTCGCCGACGAGACCGACACTGTCAGTCGTCGGCCCGGTCGGGGACGACCCCCGGAGGCGTAGGCTCGACCGGCGGCACCTGGGGCTTCCCGGTCGGCAGGAACGACGAGGTGGCGGCGAGTACGAGCACGAACGCGCCCATGACCAACACGGTGTTCCGGAACCCCTGTACCATCGCCTGCTCGATGATGGTGGCCAGCGCCTGCTGGACCGCTGGTGGAACCTCTTCGAGGAACGCTTCTCGGGCGCTCTCGGTCAGGAACTCCGTCGCGTCCTGCAGGGCGACGACGAGTTCCCGCCGTCGTTCCGTCCCCACCGTGAGGCCAGCGCTGGTGAGTATCCTGTCGACGACGCTCCCGTAGGTCGAACTCAGGAGGAAAGACCCGAGGACGGCGGTACCGACCGACGTCCCCAGCCAGTTCACTGCCATACTGACCCCGGAGGCCTCCATCGTCTCGTCGGTCTCGACCGTCGAGAGCGTGAGGTTCACGATGTTCGACAGTACCAGACCGATGCCCGAACCCACCAGGAGCAGTGGGACGACCAGCTCCCACGTGGTCATCGTCAGGCTGGTCGCCAGGAACAGTGTGCCCAGTCCGAGTGCGAGGAGGACGGTCCCGAACTGTATCAACCGCTTCCCACCGACGCTCCCGGTGAGTTTCGCCGTGCCGACGGAGACGACGAACACCGAGAGCGAGAACGGGAGCAGGGCGATACCGGTCTGGAACGCCGAGTAGCCGAGGGCACCCTGGAGGAACACCGGGAGGACGAACAGCAGCCCGCCCAGTGCGATCCACGAGACGAAGTACGTCGAGAGACCGGCGAGGTACGCCCCGTTCTCGAAGATGCTCGTCGCCACCAGCGGGGTCTTTCCCCGACGCTCCCGGGCGCGTTGCCAGTGGAGAAACCCGACGAGCAGCGAGAACCCTGCCGCGACGAGTATCGGGGTCGGCGAGAGCCCCAGCAGGTCCAGTTCTGCCCCACCGACAGAGAACGGCCGAAGCGCACGCCACCAGCCGTAGCGCCCACTCAGCAGGATGCCGACGACGAGCGTCGAGAGGCCGGCGACGGAGAGGACCGTCCCGACGACGTCTATCGACGCGCCCTCCTCGGGCCGGTACTCGGTGAGTCGCGCTGCGAAGAAGTACGTCGGCAATGCGATGACCGCCTCGAGGGCGAACCCGAGTCGCCACGTGAAGTAGGTCGTCAGCGCACCGCCGATAATCGGGCCGACGGCGGCCGCACCGGCCAGGACGCCGGTGAGCACGCCGAAGGCGAGTGCACGTTCTTTCGGGTCCGTGTACAGGATGGGTAGCATCGCGTACGCGAGCGGGAGCAGGATGGCCGCGCCCAGCCCCTCCAGCACCGACCAGCCGAGCACGAGAGCGTAGATGTTCCAGCTGAACGCCGCGACGACCGTCCCGATGGCGTAGACGACCAGCCCGTTGCGGAACATCCGGCGCACGCCGTAGACGTTGCCGAGTTTCGCGCCGAGCATCATGAACGCGGCCATGACGAGCGCGTACACCGAGATGGCACCCTGGACGGCCGTGACGCTGGTGTCGAGGTCGGCGACGATGGCCGAGATGGCGACGGTCATCATCGTCGTGTCGATGACGGTGATTATCATCGCCGAGCAGACCACGGCGAGGGGCGTCCAGTGCGCGGCACGCTCGCGGAGCCCACCGGTCGATTTCGATTTCGCGGCCCTCATACGTGGTCCTCCAGCACCGCCTCACCCGGGTCCGGGGTCGGCGTCCCGCGCAGTGCGGAGACGACTATCGCCAGTCCGACGACGACGATACCCGTCCCGTACAGCAGTCCGAGCGCCCAGACCGTGTCGCTCGGCCACTCGACGACCAGAAGCGTGGCGACGAGCAGTAACAGGAACCCGGTGAGCAGGGACTCGTGCCGGGCCGCACCGTGCTCCGAGGCTGCACTCACGACGCGGAGGAGCCCGGTCGCGCCGTACAGGATGGCGAACAGGGTCGCGAGCCGGCTCTGGCCGAGGGGCACCAGCAAGAGTGCGATGCCCACGAGCATGTAGCCGATGGCCTCGCCGAGCGTGGTGAGTCCGGTACGGAGCGAGTCCGTGACCTTCGCGTCGGCGACCAGCGCGATGCCCGCGGCGACGAGTACCACGCCGAGCCAGAGACGGATGAGTCCGCCGGCAAGCGTGGGCATCGTGGCCACGAACACGCCGAGGCCGACGACGATGGTGCCGAACGCGAGTCGGAGCCGTGTCTCTGCTTGCCCGTCGGTCTCTGCGTCCGGGACTGATGCCGTGTCTGTCGACATGATTGTTCTGTCGTACGTACGGGCCGAACGCTGAAATCGGTCAATTCAGGGTCCATCGACATCTCACCCAGCCGGGTGTCTCACGCTGTCGAGACGTCCCCGGTGAGTCGTGCGCCGGGTCACGCGGCGCTTGCAGTCACAGGGGCTGGTTCTCTGCACCGGCAGGCCGGTAGAATTTAGATAGTCGCCATCACTCATCGATTCGACGAAAGATGTCGATATTCCCACATCCCCACGTTCCGACCGTCGAAGTGTTCGCTGCCGACTCCGTGCCGTCGTCGGCTATCGACGTCGTCGAGCGCGTCTACGAGGAGACGTTCGGTGTTCCGGTCACTCGACGTGGTGCGCTTCCGGGCTCGGGGGACCACGCTGTCGAGGGACCGATCAGCCCGTACTCGCATCTCGAGACGCTAGAAGAACAGACGGACGCGGACTTCGCGTACGTGCTGACCGACCGGCCCATCGAGGGGACCGCGGGCGAGCGGGGAAACGGCATGTACTACCGAAACGAGGACCAGGACGGGAGGGCCATCCTGACGACTGCCGAGGTCACCGGGGGCGAGTCGGTCGCGGCGCAGGACCACGAGCGCTTGCGGAAACTCGCGACCCAGTTCGCCGGTGGGCTGTTCGGGTTCGACTGGCACGACGACTGCGTCATGGCCGAGTTCGACGGACTCGACGAACTGGATGAGAAACCCGCCGAGTTCTGCGACGACTGCGCCCAGCGCTTCCGCGGCGAGGACACCGCACCTGAACCGGACGAGTGGCACGTCACGACCCAGACACTCGAAGAGTTCGAGACCGCCATGCGCTGGGCGGACGGTGACATCCGACTGACCGAGTACCCGCTCATCGCACTCGGCGTCGCCTACAACACGGTCGAAGACATCGGTGCGAAGCTGCCGAACATCGGAGGAACCACACTCCCCCGGTCGGTCCGGGCGAGCATCCACAAGACGTACCGGTCGGTCCGGTTCGTCGTGAACGCGGTGCTGTTCCTCGTGCTCGCCGGCGCGAGCTTCGTCCTGCTGCTCGACGGGTACACGGCGGTCTCCGGTGGTGAGCCCTCGACGGCGGTCGCGTTCGGCGGGCTGGTCGTCGCGCTCGTCATCGGGTTCGTCGCACACGCCATCGTGACGGGTATCTTCGGCGGGCTGGTCCAGGGGTTCGCCGAGGGCGCGAGCGAAGGGCTAGGCGCCGAGGAATAGCTGGGCGATTCCAGAGAGCCAGAGAAACGCCGCGAGCCCGGCCGTCGAGAGCACGACCCCGATAGCGACGGACTTCACGAGCGAGAACTTGCGTTCGTCCTGCAGCGTGTCCCGCGACTTGTTCGCCAGCAGCGCGTCGCGCACGTCACCCTCGACGGCGACGGGTTTCGCCACCTCGTCTTCCCGCGTCTCGTCGATGGTGGCCCGCCCGAAGACGTACACCTCGTCACCCGGTGCGACGTACTCGTACTCGAACGTACGGTCTTTCGACATCCCGAGGGACGGCAGGTCGGCCTCCTCGGCGAACTCGGCGACGAGGTCCGGGGGCTCGTCGTAACTCTTCACCTCGAACGACTCCGTCCGGTCGTCGGTCAGGTCGAACGTGAACGCGGCTGGGTCGACGCGGACGTGGCCGTTCCCGTCGTCGACGACGAACGGGACACTCTCTCGCTCGTCGAACTCTGTGGACCACGCAGTCGTAGTGTGGTCACGCACAGTCAGGTCGTAGCAGACGCAGTCCTCTCCGCCGACCGGGACCGTCGTCGAGTCGTCGAGTGGTCGGACCGTTCCGCTGACGGCGACCGTCCCGAGCGCCACCGAATCGAGTTTCGAGACTGGTGTATCGGTCACGGCGTGGTCCTCGCGATACCGTTTGAACCCGTCGCTGACGTACTGCAGACCGACGAACACCGAGACGAACGAGCCGACCAGTACCCCGACGTAGAAGAGGACACCGAGGACCATCTACTGGCTGGCGAAGTCGAGACGCTCGTTCAGGTCGACACCCTCGTGTGCGTCCGCCGACGCCACGAACGGCTCGCGCCGGCGGTAGTTGCGGTAGTTCGCGACGAAGCGCTCCGGGACCCGGTTCAGGCGACTGTTGTAGGCGGTGACGGCCTCGTTGTACTCCTCGCGGCGGTTCTCGAGTCGCTGCTCGAGGTCCCTGATACTCCGGGCGAGGTCGTCGAACCGGTCACTGGAGTCGAGTTCGGGGTACTCACTGGAGAGGTCGTACAGTTCCTGGGCCGACTCCCGCAGGACGACCACCGCCTCCGCGGCCTCCTCGGGCGACTGGGCCTCGATGGCGCGCTCTCGTGCTTCGAGAACGTCCTCCAGGACCTCCTGTTCGTGCGAGACGTGCTGTTTCGTCAGGTCCGCGAGGTTGCCAAGCTCTTCTGCCCGTCGTTCGAGCAGGACCTCCACGTCGCTCCACGTCTTCTGACAGCGCTCCCGGGATTCGACGAGGTTGTTGTGCGCACTCCCGATGTACTTGAACAGGCTGTATCCGAGGAGTGCGACGCCAAACGTGACGATGACAGTGACGAACGTGTTCATCGATAGTAGCCGTATTCGCCTCCTCCATAATGAAACTGAACGGTGTTTTCAGCCAACAGGTTCACCGAAGAACCTGCCCCGCCACAACAGGGACGTTTTTCACACTCCCGGTCGCAGGTTTTGCCATGAGTCTCCCGAGTGTCGTCGATTTGGACGACCCGCGAATCATCGACACGCACGCCCACCAGCCGACAGAGGAGTTCCTCTTCACCGCCGGCGGCGAGATGATGCAAGACGCCGCAAAGCGCTTCGGAAAGGAGATGGTGCCGAACTCCTACGAGGAGATGATAGAGGCGTACCACGAGGTCGGCATCGGGAAGGCCGTCCTCCTGGGCTGGGACGCCGAGACCAACACCGGTAACCCGCCGGTCCCGAACGAGTACGTCGCCGAGGTCCGCGACGAGTACGACGACTTCTTCGTCGGCTTCGGGAGCGTCGACCCTCTGAAGGACGACTGCGTCGAGGAGGCTCGTCGCTGTGTAGAGGACTTAGACCTCGTCGGCTTCAAGTTCCAGCAGATCGCGCAGGGCTTCGACCCCTCGGACCCCGAGCACGACGAACTGTGGGACACCATCGAGGACCTCGGCGTCCCCTGTGTCTTCCACGGCGGGAACTCGACGCTCGGCGCGTGTGCCCCCGGTGGCCGCGGGCTGAAGATAAAGTACGGTGACCCGATGCTCCTCGACGACGTGGCGGCCGAGCATCCCGACCTCCAGATTCTCATCGCGCACCCCGCGTTCCCGTGGGAGAAAGAACAACTCGCCATCTGCCAGCAGAAAGGCAACGTCTACATGGACCTCTCGGGGTGGATGCCAGCGTACATCGACGACCAGGTGTTGCACTACGCGAAGACCCTGCTGAAGGACAAGGTCATGTTCGGCACCGACTACCCGATGCTCGACCCCGAGAAGTGGCTCCACCAGTTCGCCGAACTGGACTTCCCGGAGGAGGTCCAGCGCAAGATCCTGTGGGAGAACGCAGAGGAGTTCCTCGGGCTGAACTGAGTTCTGCACAGCCACCGCACCGATTCGCACCAATCGTTTTCCCGCTGGCCGACGCGCTACAGCTATGGACATGCGAATCGACCACGTCGCGACCGCGTGGACCGACCGTGACGCCGGCGAGGCTGCCTGTCGCGCCGTCGGCCTCCCGACCCAGTACGGTGGCGAACACGCCGACGGCACGACCGACATGAGCATCGTGGGCTTCCCCGACGGGAGCTACCTCGAACTCATCACGAACACCGGCGAGGCGACGCCGTCTCGTTGGCCCGAGTTCATCGCGGGTGACGCCGGTCCCTGCGCGTGGTGCATCGAGTCCGACGACATCCGCGAGTCGCTCCGTCGGGGACTGGACACTGGCCTGCCCGTCGCCGGCCCGGACCGCGACGGCCGCGAGCGCCCGGACGGCCTCCACGTCGAGTGGGAGACGGCCATCCTCGGGGACTCCCTCGGCGCGACGCTCCCGTTCCTCATCGAGGACCGGACCCCGCGACGGTACCGGGTCACGACCCATCCCGAACTCGTGGACGGCCCGCTCCGCGGCATCTCGGAGGTCGTCGTGCTCACGAAGGACGCGGTCGCGCTGGCGCAGGCCTTCGACCGGACGTTCCGGGTACCACAGCCGGAGACGGTCGAGGCAACGGATTTCGGCGGGACGCTCCAC
The DNA here is from genome assembly GCF_051801355.1 of Haloarchaeobius ordinarius. Lineage (GTDB taxonomy): Archaea > Halobacteriota > Halobacteria > Halobacteriales > Natrialbaceae > Haloarchaeobius. The sequence goes on from NZ_CP196560.1 coordinate 2,863,334, forward strand.
CGGTTCGCCGGCGCGTCGGTCGCACTCGCGGAACCCGAAGGGAACCGCCTGGGTGGCCGGCTGGCGGAGTTCGGGTCGGCCCCGTGCGCCGTCCTCGTGGAGACCGACGACCTCGAGCGTGCGACCGACGAGTTCTCGCTTTGCGACCCGGTCCGGTGGGGCGACGACAGCGTGGCGTGGTTCGACCACCCGCGACTCCGGCGGCGACTCGGCGTCGTCGAGTACGCGCACTGAGCAACCCTGTCGGGACGGCCGAGACCGCCCGTTTTTGTCGACCCGGTCCCAACGCCGGAACGTGTTTCCCACGGTCCAGACCGGCTCCATCGCCGCCCACCCCTACGTCAGGACCGGCGACGGTTCCCGAATACTCCTCGTGATTCCCGGTCTGAACGACCCGCTTCACACCGTCGGGGACTCGTGGTGGTTCCCGCGGCTCATGGCGGTCTACCTTCGTCGGTACGCCGACACCCACACCGCCTACATGGTCAGCCGGCCACACGGGATTCCGGGGGACGCTACGGTCCAGTCGATGGCCCGCGGGTACGAGACCGTCCTCGACGAACTCGACGCGGATTCGACCCCGGTCGACGTGCTGGGCCTGTCGATGGGCGGGTTCCTGGTGCAGGCGCTCGCGGCGAGAGACGACCGGGTCGACCGCGCCGTGTTGGCACTCTCGGCTGCGAGGTTGAGCCAGAACGGGCGCGACATCGTCCGCCGGTGGCGCGAGTGGGGTGAGCGGGGCCAGTGGGGTCCCATCTATCGCGAGGCGTACGGCATCGTCGCCGACGGCTTGCTCGCCCGTGTCCTCCAGGTCGGCTCGGTCGGCTACGACCTGCTGTTCGACCCCACCGCCCCCGACGATTTCCTCGTCTCTGCCGACGCGTGTCTCGCCTTCGATGGCCGCAACCTGCTGTCCGCGGTCGACTGCCCGACGCTGGTCGTCGGGGGCGACGCGGACGTGTTCTTCACCGCAGACGACTATCGCGAGACCGCCGCCGGGCTCCCCGACGGAACGCTGGCGATGCTCCGCGGGGCCGGTCACGAGTCGGTCATCGAGCACCCGGCCGCCTTCGACGGGGCCATCCGGCACTTTCTCTCGGGTTGAAAGTCGAGGCCCGTATTTATCAGCCCGTCAGTCGTATTGGTTGTATGAACGAAACCCCCGAAAGGACCCTCTACCTCGCGAAGTGGGAGACTCGATTCGGTGCCTGGCTCATCGACGTCGTCCTCGTCAGCGTCGTCCTCGAAGTGTTCAACGAATACGTCGCCGCGCTGCCGTCCCTGCTGTCGGTCCAGGTCGGTACCATCGGCGGATTCAGCGCCTTCGCCGGGACCAACGGTCTCGCACTGTTCGTCTACTGGACGCTCTCGGAGGGAATCTGGGGGCAGTCTGCGGGGAAGAAGGTGTTGAACCTGCGGGTGACCGACCGCCGCGGCGACCATCCCGACTTCCTCGCGGCCGCCGTGCAGGCGTTCGGGAAGGCGTTCTTCCTGCCCATCGACTGCCTCGTCGGCTGGATAGCGATGGAGGGAGAGAAACTCCGTCTGACCAACCGGCTCTCGAACACCATCGTCGTCTCGGTGCCGGCCGACGAACCCGATGGCGTCGAGTACGTGATTCCAGAGGAGTGAGGCGGCCTGGCGGCTACCGTCCTCAGTCCCAGTCCGGGTCCCGTCCTTCGAGGAACGCGTCGACGCCCTCCTCGTGCTCGTCGGACATGTACGCCTGCACCTGCACCATGTTCTCGTAGTCGAGCGCTTTCCGCCAGTCGTTGTCGAGGTTCTCGTGAATCGCCTGCTTGGTCATCCCGATGGTCCGGGTCGGGCGACGCGAGAGCGTGCCGACTATCTCGTCGACGGCGTCGTCTATCTCGTCCTCGGGGACGGCTTCGTTCACGAGCCCGATTTCGGCGGCTTCCTCGCCGTCGAAGAACTCGCCCGTGAAGGTGAGCCGCTTGGCGGTCCGCAGGCCCACCAACCGTGGCAGAGTGAACGTCGCCGCGGTGTCGGGGATGAGGCCGACGCGGATGAACGCACAGGAGAACGTCGCGTCCGGGACGGTGTAGGCGAAGTCCGACGCGGCGACGAGGGCCAGCCCCGCACCCACGCAGTCGCCGTTGACCTTCGCGACGATGGGCACGTCGCAGTTCAGCATCTCCGCGGCCGCGCGATTGAACGTCTCTGCGACACGTTCGTAGGCCTCGCGGGGGCCTTCCTCGCGCTCTTTCATCGCCATGATGTCCCCACCCGCAGAGAAGGCCGGGTCGTCGCCCGTGATGACCACCGCGTCGTGCTCGACGGGGTCGGCCGCCGCGACTGCGTCAGCGAGTTCCTGGGCGACCTCCAGGTTCATCGCGTTCATGACGTTCGGTCGGTCGAAGGTGATGGTACGTACGCCGTCGGCGTCCTCGATGCGCATACTCGATGAACTTTCCATAGGTGCTTAATTGTTGGTCATGGGTGGGCCAGACCGCGACACGGCCGACGCCCGTCTCCGACGAGCTCATAGCAACCCTCAAACCGTTGTACTGATAGCACCGGAAACATGAACCAGCCACTTCGGCGCGGCGACGCGGCGGACGTCGGTCAGGTCGCACTCATCGGCCTGTTCGTCACCGCGCTCGCCACCGCACAGGTGACCGCTAGCAAACTCATCGCGTTCGCCATCCCGCTGTCGCTTCCGCACACCGGCGACACCCTCGTGCTGCCGGGGGCGGCGCTGGCGTACGCACTGACCTTCTTCGCCAGCGACTGCTACTCGGAACTGTACGGCCGGAAGGCCGCCACAGTCGTGGTGAACGTCGGGTTCGCGATGAACCTCGTCGTGCTCGCGCTGGTCTGGTCGACCATCAGCGCCCCGGTCGCGGGCAACAGTCCCGTGCAGGCGAGCACGTTCGCGACGGTCCTCGGTGCGAGCACCAACGTCGTCGCTGGGTCGCTCCTGGCCTACGTCGTCAGCCAGAACTGGGACGTGTTCGTGTTCCACCGCCTGCGCGAGTACACGCGCGGCGAGGCACTCTGGGTGCGAAACATCGGCTCGACCGCGACCAGCCAGGCCATCGACACGGTCATCTTCGTGACCGTGGCGTTCGCCATCGCGCCCGCCGTCTTCGGGACCGGCGTTGCCCTGCCGACGCCGGCCATCCTCGCGCTCGTCGTCGGTCAGTACGTCTTCAAACTGCTCGTCGCGCTCGTGGACACGCCGTTCGTCTACGCGGCCGTCTCGCTGGTCGGGGAGGACGAGCACCAGCACGCGGCCGAGGCGTAGGGCCGTCTGGCTCGCCTATCCGGGGCACTGGTCGACGCTGTGACTACTCAGACTGACAGTCGTCGTGGGGCCGCAGGCACTGCTCCGAACACCCGGTGCGAACTTCGAATCGCGCCCCACCGTCTTCGCTCTCCGTCGCGTCGACGCTCCAGCCGTGTGCTTCCGCGATGCCTTCGACGATGGAGAGGCCGAACCCGGTCCCCTCGTCGGCGGTTGAGTACCCGTGTTCGAACACCTTCTCGCGGTCGTCCTCGGGGATACCCGGGCCGTCGTCAGCGACGTAGAACCCCTCTTTGGCGGCGAGGACGCCGACCCGAACGTGGACGTCGGCTCCGCCGTAGGCGACGGCGTTCGCCAGCAGGTTCTCCAAAAGCTGGCGCAATCGCGGTTCGTCGGCCTCGACGACCCACTCGTCGGCCCCGACCGTCAGAGTCGCGCCGTCCGTTCCGACCGTCTGCCACGCCACCTCGGCGACTTCGCAGAGGTCGACCGGTTCGGTCTCTTCGACGCGCTGGCCTTCGCGGGCGAGCGTCAACAGGTCCTCGATGAGCGTCTCGATGCGCTCGTGGGCCCGCTCGATACGGTCGAAGTGTTCGGTGTCGGGGTCCTGACGGGCGAGTTCGAGTGTCGTCTTCGCGACCACGAGCGGGTTCCGGAGGTCGTGGCTCACGACGCTGGTGAACTGGTCGAGCCGTTCGTTCTGGCGTTCGAGTTCTCGCTCTCGTTCGATGCGGGCAGTGATGTCCCGGCCCTCCGGGACCAGCAGGATGACCTCGCCGGACTCGTCGGTCACCGGTTTGATGGAGAAGTCGATACGGGCCATCCGGTCGGCCCCGACGACGTCCATCTCGGTTCGGACGAACTCGCCGTCGCTCGCACGCGAGACGAGGTCGCGGACCCGGTCCCGCTCTCTGTCGGGGAACCACGGAGTAGTCCACAGGAGTTCGCCGACGACCTCGTCGCGGTCGAAGCCACCGAACTCCAGGGCGGTCTCGTTCGCTTCGAGGATGGTCCCACCGGGTGTCAGCAATCCCATGAACTGGAACGTCTGGTTGAATATCGCCTCGAACCGATGCTCGCGCTCTTTGAGTTCCGTGACGTCGGTGATGACTCCCTCGATGGCGACCAGTTCGTCGCCATCGAAGACGCCACGCCCCTGTTCGGAGACCCACTTTCGGGACCCGTCTTCGGTCCTGATGCGGTACGTGAGTTCGAACGGCTCAGTCGTCTCCAGACTCGCCTGCACCGACTCCCACACCTCCTCGCGGTCGTCGGGATGGATTACGTCACGGCCGAAGGAGACCGCGCCCGATTCGAGCGCCTCCGACTCGTAGCCGGTGAGTTCGCGACAGCCCTCGCTGACGAACGACATCGTCCAGTCACGGTCGTTCCGACACCGATAGACCATGCCGGGGACGTTGCTGATGAGCGTCGAGTACTTGCGTTCGCTCTCGGCCAGTGCGTGTTTCGCGCGGTGGGCTTCGACGGTGCGTTCGATACGGTTGGCCAGGACGGTGAACTGGTCAGTACCGTGTTCTTTCTGGAGGTAATCGGTGACGCCCGCAGAGATGGCCTCGCTCGCGATCTCCTCGCTCCCTTTCCCAGTGACCAACAGGAACGGAAGGTCCTCGTGGGTCGAACGGACGTGGTCGAGGAACTCCAGCCCGTCCATCTGTGGCATATCGTAGTCGCTGACCACGCAGTCCACGTCGGCAGTTTTCAGGTGAGCCAGACCCTCTGCTGCGCTCGTCAGCGCGGTCGTTTCGAGCCGGTCGTCCTCGTTCTCGAGATAGCTGGCCATCGCCTCGACGAACCCGGCGTCGTCGTCGACGCAGAGGACGCTAATCGGACCGTCCGGGTCGGAAGCGGTGCCGAACCGGTCCTCGGACCCGGACCGGGATACCTGTGGCTCTTCCCGGTCGTGAAACCGGAGACGCGGGTCGGTGCTATCGACCTCGTCTGGGACCGTCCCAGACCCGGTGTGGCTGTCTTCTCTCCGGGTCATCCTATACGTCGAAACTAGCGATAATCACGGATAAGCGGATGGTTCAGTGGGGTGTAACTGCAGGGACAGGAGTGCGCGCGTCGTCGCCACTGCTCGGGAGCGAGTGTCTCACCGACGCGACTGACGACCCGTCGGCTCAGGGGTCTGGTTTCGCAGGAAGGGGGGTTGGGGGGAGTATGGGGGTGGCGACAGCGGTTCGCTGCTAATTCGCCAACTAATGATATGGCAGCCACCGGTGTAACGATTGATTCTAATCTATTGGTGCCTCAGCAAACGAGTATCTAAACAATTAGAGTCGATGTGCTGTCGTCTTCGGACGGGCCCTGAATGAGCAGGTACAGCGGCCGGGCTTGCATGGGTCATGAACGGTTAAGAGGATGCCCCGAGCAGTCCCGGACATGGATATCGAGGAGTTCTTCGAGACGATGCCGTTCGCCGACCTGCTCGGCGTCGACGTGACGGAAGCCGAAGACGGCCACGCGGAGGGCAAACTGGAGATGCGCGAGGACCTGTCGTGGAACGCCGACCAGCTGATGGCCCACGGGGGCGTGACGTTCACACTCGCGGACACCGTCGGTGGTGCCGCACTGGTCTCGCTGGTCGACCAGCCGGTCCCGACCATCGACATGCGCATCGACTACCTCTCGGCAGGAACAGGGGACCTCTACGCCGAGGCCGACGTGGTGCGCTGTGGGAAGAACGTCGGGACGGTCGACGTGGACGTGTACGCCGCGGACGACGACACGCTCATCGCTGACGCGCGTGGTGTCTACAAGACTGGATAACGAGCCGACGCCGCTTCTCTCTGACTACTCGAACACCTGCGCGAACAGCGCCGACTGTCCTCGCCGAAGTCGCTCCAGGAACGCGGACTTGCTGATACCGAGCGCGTCGGCGACCTCGCTGGCAGTCACCTCGCGGGGGACCTCGAAGTAGCCGAGCTCGTTGGCGACGCGGAGGGCTTCCTCCTGTGCGGGGGTGAAGCCCCAGCGACGGGCGACGACCTCGTCGTCCTCGCTCCCGAGCGGGTAGATACGTTCGAGCGTGACGCCGACCGTTTCGCCGGCAGCCTCCAGCACGCCTTCCAGCACGTCGTATCCGACGACCGCGCCGGTGTAGGTTTCGACGCCGTCACGGTAGCGGAGCGATTCGGCCATGAACCCGGCGTCACAGAGCGTGTGGACCACGCAGGGGTGTTTCGAGAGACATCGCAGGTTCACCCGGTCCTCGGTGTGCGAGGCGTGCAGGTAGCGGATGCGCTCGTCGGCGTCGAGCGCCTCGGCGAGGGCTGGGTCGTCACCCGCCGAGAACCGCAACAGGGCGTTCCCGTCGCTGCGGCGCTGTGGGGGCCGCGCGTCGACCACGCACCCGGTCTCTCGCGTGGCATCAGCCAGGGGACAGTCGTCGCCGGTGACCCTGAACTCGACGACGAGACACTCGTCTATCACACGTATCAGATGGGCCCACCAATACTTAAGTCCCGTGTATGGGCGGGTGAACCGGTTTGTTACTGGGGTCGCTAATTCTGGATGAACGACCATGGACATCGAGGAGGTCAAAGCGCGGGCAGGACCGCGGGAGTTCAGCCCCAAAGACGACATGCCAGAGGAGTATCGAAAAGCTGCCACACGGATGATCCAGTTCCACGCGAACTCGGAGATCATGGGTGCCTACCTGGAGCGCCCGTTCATCCGGCAGGCACCGAGCCTCGACCGCAAGCTCGCCTGCAGCGCGAAGGTGCAAGACGAGATCGGCCACGGCCAGTTGCTCTACCGCGCCGCCGAGTCCCTCGGCATCAAGACACGCGACGAGATGCTCGACGAACTCGCAGAGGGCAAGGGGAAGTTCCTCAACTGCTTCCACTACCCGATGGAGTCGTGGGTCGAGACGCCGATGATCGCGTTCTTCGTCGACGGTGCCGCCATGCGCCGCCAGGCGACCCTGAAGTCCACGTCGTGGGAGCCCTACGCCCACGCGATGGACAAGGTCTGTTTCGAGGAGGGCTTCCACGTCAAGCACGGTGAAGCCATCCTCCACGAGCTGATGACCGGCTCGAAGAAAGAACAGGAGCTGACCCAGGAAGCGTTCGAGCTGTGGTGGCCCCGCATCATCCAGTTCTTCGGTCCCACCAACGACAAGTCGACCCACCACGGGTTCGCCAGCGAAGTCGGCCTGAAGCAGATGTCCAACGACGAGCTCCGCACCGCGTTCCTCAACGCCTACATCCCGAAGGCCGAGAAGTACGGCCTCGAGATTCCGGACGAGCCGCGCATCCGCAAGCTCGACGACGGTTCCTACGAGGTCGTCGAGGAGGACCTCGACTGGGACGAGTTCTTCACCATCGCGAAGAACGACTACGACGGCAGCCACGAGCAGATCAACGGCCGCCAGAAGGCTCAGGAGGCCGTCGAATGGGTCCGTGAATCGATGGACAAGCACGAGAGCCGCGTCTACGGTGGCTCGCAACCGCAGGCAGCCGACTGAGAACCATGATCTGGGAAGTCTTCCGACAGGAGAAAGCTGGTGGGTACCACACCCACTGTGGCAACGTGCACGCGCCGGACCGCGAGATGGCGCTCATGTTCGCCGAGGTACAGCACGCACGACGCAAGCCGACGAACAGCCTCTGGGTCGTCCCCCAGAAGGAGATCGGCGAGGTCGACACCGAGGACGCGAAGTTCGGTGGCACGACCGACAAGGCCTACCGCTGGGCCATGACGTACAACTTCGAGGCAGCCGCCTCAGAAGTCGAAGAATCCGAGAGCGAACAGGCGACGGCCGAGCGCGAACGCCGCGCACAGGTCGAGAAGGCAGGTGGTAACTGATGGCAGCAGCAGAGACACTCCCCGAACCGCAAGAACTGTCCGAGGACGAACGCGAGGCCATCGAGCACCAGCTCTACCGCCTTGCCGACGACGAGTTCGTCATCGCCGAGCGCTACACCGAGTGGCAGGTCCGGGCGCCGACGCTCGAATCCGACCTCGCGCTGGCGAACATCGCCCAGGACGAGTACGGCCACGCCCGCCTCTGGTACGACCTGCTCCAGGACTGGGGTGCGACGGAGTCCGAACTCATCTGGGAGCGCCCGGCCGACCAGTGGCGCCACTCCACCCTGTGTGAACTCGAGTTCGCCGAGGGCGACTGGGCCGACGCCATCGTCCGGTCGTACCTCTACGACGTGGCCGAGGATATCCGCCTGCAGGCGCTCGCGGACTCCTCGTACCCGCGGATCCGCGACCGCGTCGGGAAGATCCTCGGCGAGGAGGACTACCACCGCGAGCACGCCCAGAACTGGCTCGAACGGCTCTGCGAAGAAGAGGACAGCCGCGCCCGCGTGCAGGACGCCCTCGACCGACTGTTCCCGTACGCGCTGACGCTGTTCTCGCCGACCGACGAGGACGTCGAGGACCGGATCGTCGACCTCGGAATCCGCTCGGAGCCCCTCGTGACCATGCGCGAGGAGTGGCTCGACGAGGTCGTCCCGTACCTCGAATCGCTCGACCTCAGCGTCGACGACGCAGAGCTCCCGGAGCAGTACGACCTGCACCACTCCGCGTTCCAGACGCCCGACGAGGTCGGCCGCGACCAGTCCCACACGGACGACTGGTTCGACCTCTACGACGACTTCACCCACACCTACACCGAACTGGGCCGTGAGACCGCCAACCGCATCATGAAGGACCCAGACGATGAGTGACGTGTACGACCCGGACGACGTGCCGAACTCGGTCGACCCGCAGGACGAGGACTGCGTCGACCCCGTCGGCACGAGCGCCTGTGCGTACACCGAGTACGTCGAGGGCGAAGCGAGCGACGAGGTCCCCGCGACCGGCGAGGGAAGCGAGGGTCTCGAACGCGACGTCTGGGACGTACTGTACGACATCGAGGACCCCGAGATGCCCATCTCCATCGTGGACCTCGGGCTCATCTACGGCGTCGCGGCTGACGAGGAAACCGGACACGTCACGGTCGACATGACCCTGACGTACTCCGGCTGTCCCGCCCGGACGATGCTGCAGGACCAGATGCGAGAGGCCGTCGCAGGCGTGGAGGGCGTCTCCGACGTGGACCTCCGGCTCGTCTGGTCGCCCGAGTGGAACCTGGAGATGGTGACCGAACAGGGCAAAGAAGACCTCCGTGAGTTCGGACTCAGCATATGAGACGACCCGACCCATCCGTGACGACCAGCGGCGAGAGCGAGGGCGCAGAGTGCCCGTACTGCGGCTCGGAGAACACCGTCCGCGACCACCCGAAAGGGCCGTCGCTCTGCCGGTCGATGCACTACTGCAACGCGTGCGACCAGCCGTTCGAGAAGATGGAGTAACCCCCTGACAGACCTTTTGTAGTGGGGGGACATGGTCGAGTGTATATGGACGAGCGGACGCTGGCGCGCCTCCGGGCACCACACGAGGTATTCCGGCGCATGGTGGCGATGGCGGGCGTACAACCCAGCCAGGACGCCGAACCGTACTACGACGAGATGCTAATCCGGGTCCACGAGGACCGCATCGAGACCCCGGCAGGCAGCGTCGGCTCCTCGCTGGCCACGTACGGGACCGTCTCGGCCGACGTGCTCTCGGCTGTCACGGTCACCTGTCCGGACCCGGTCACGGCCATCTTCGACATCCGGGAGACGCTCGACTGGCTCGGGTGGGTCGCCACCGACCGGACCGAGGAGCTGACGGTGGAGTTCCGGGGTGACTGTGAGACGGGCAACGCGTCGGAGCTCCGCGTCTCGAACGGCTCTGTCACGGCGCGAATCGACTGCTACCGCGACCCCGAACTGTTCGAACAGATAACGATGGAACTCCCGGACCGGTTCACCGAGGACGAGCGGTTCCGACTGGAGGACGGGTCGCTCGCGCCGACGGTGGTCGAGACGACGGCCGAGACCGTACGCCGAATCTCGACCGGTGTGGACCTCGATGCGACCCTCTCGACGTACCCGTTCGTCGTCGAGGACGGAACCCTTCGTCTGGTCCTCAGTAACGGCCGGTACACCCGGGCCACCGGAACGCTCGATGCCACCGTCGACGGGCCGGACGTGGACAACGAGTACGGTCCGGCCTTCGCAGCGCTGTTCGAGGCGGTCGCTGGCGAGGTGACGATACAGACGGGGCCGGGTGAACCACTGGTGGTGGTGCAGGACCGACCGGTGTTCACGCTTCGCTACGTCGTGATTCCGAACGTGTGGTAGAAAGCGGCCCGCCTCAGCTGGGTCGCGCGAGGTCGAGTGTGTAATCGGAGCGAATCCACGCGTCCTCTTTCTTGGAGTCGTAAATCTCTACGTGACCGTCGTCGGTGTCACGTGCTCTGTAGCGATTGTTGATGTCTGGCGGGCCAGGTTCGTGGTCGTCGTTCGTGCTGTTCATATTTGGTTGCGCGGTTCGCCGCGACTATGCTATTTGATAGCGTCGACCGCAAAATAATAAGCCTTCCGGGGTGACTGACGCGTCCGATATAGAGTATATTATCGTGATTAAGGGTCGTCTCCCCTCGGCACTCGGGGTGGGGAGGGAGCGCCGCGAGACGAGTGGGTTTAATCGGCCTGACGCACAAGCGACCGCCATGACAGCAGACGGGTGGTTCGCCGGGCTCGACCCGGACGACACCGACGAAGCCGCCGCGCGAATCCGCGACGGGCGAGCAGACGCACCCGCGGACTGGCCAGCTCTCGCCGTCGAGAGCGGGTTCGCCCAAGACGAGGCGTCGTACTACGAGGCGTTGCACGCGGCGACGAGACAGGCCACGCGCGCCGCCGCGACCGAGCGAGAGCGGTCGGGCGACCAGCAACTCGTCCACGCCGTCCGGGCGATGGACGACTGCCTGCGAACGGCCAACGAACTGGCCGAGCGGGTCAGCGAGTGGGCGAACGCGCTGTACGACGACGACCGCGCTGGAATCCCCTACGCACGCGACCTCGCGGGCCGGGAACCCGCCGGCCCTGACGAGGCGCAGGTCGTCTCGCTCGCCGGGCGCGTCGCCGACCTCGCCGATGAGGCCGACGACCTCGAAGCGTACGTCGAGACGCGTGCGCCGGAGGTTGCCCCGAACCTCGCTGCGATGGCCGGGCCGGTGCTCGCGGCGCGGCTCATCTCGCTCGCGGGTGGACTGGAGTCGCTCGCGAAGAAACCGAGCGGGACCGTGCAGGTCCTCGGGGCGGAAGATGCCCTGTTCGCACACCTCCGCGGCCACGCCAGCTCACCCAAGCACGGCGTCATCTTCACGCACGAGTACGTCCGCGGCACGCGCCCACAGGACCGCGGGTCCGCGGCTCGCGCACTCGCCGGGAAGCTGAGCATCGCGGCCCGTGTCGACCATTACTCGGGCGACCGCAAGCCGGAACTCGACGAGGAACTGGACGAGCGAATCGCGACGATTCGGGCACGAGCGGAGGCCGACAGAGCGGACCAGAGCGGGGGTGACGGCGAATGACGCTCCCCTCCGGCGTCGAACGCCGCACCATCGCCGGCGACGAACGCCTCGCAACGAGAGGGAAACCGGTGTACGGCGAGCCGACGGACGGTGAGTGGCGGGCGTGGGACCCCGGTCGCTCCAAGCTGGGGGCACTGTTCGCCCGCGAGGTCGACACCGGCCTGTCGGGGGGCGATACCGTCCTCTACCTCGGTGCGGCGAGTGGGACGACCGTCAGCCACGTCGCGGACTTCGCGGGACCGACGTACGCCGTCGAGTTCGCGGCGCGCCCGACCCGCCAGCTCGTGGGTGTGGCGGAGGACCGCCCGAACCTGTTCCCGCTACTCAAAGACGCCCGCAAGCCCGAGACCTACGCCCACGTCGTCGAGAGCGAGTGCGACGCCATCGTGCAGGACGTGGCGACGCGCGGGCAGGGCGAGGTCGCCTGCCGGAACCGGCAGTTCCTCGCGGACGACGGCCGCCTCGTCGCGGCCATCAAGGCCCGGAGCGAGGACGTGACCGGTGACCCGGGCGAGGTGTTCGACGCCGTGCTGGCCGATATGAAGGAAGAATACGAGATTCTGGCCACGGAGCGACTCGACCCGCTGCACGACGACCATCTCGGCGTGATAGCGCGTCCGCGGTAGGAACGCCCGACTCCAAACGGCTTTTTAGCCGTCGCCGCGAATCACGGTCCGATGGAGCGAGGGTCGCCTGACGTGTTCGCCGAACAGGGAACACTCGGAATCGAGGAGGAGTTCTTCGTCGTCGACGAGCGTGGCCGCCCGGTGTCGGGGAGCGACGCGCTGGTCTACCAGGGTGACCCGCCGGCGATCCTCGACGGTCGCCTCGACCACGAGCTGTTCAAGACCGTTATCGAGACACAGACACCGAAGTGCGAGTCGCTCGCGGAGGCGTCCGACCAGTTACACGCCGTCCGCGAGGCGCTCACCTCGTACGCGGCCGAGCACGACTATCGAATCGCGGCCGCGGGACTGCACCCGGCCGCGAAGTGGCGCGAACTCGAACACGCCCAGAAGCCCCGCTATCGCGCCCAGCTCGACCGCATCCAGTACCCCCAGCACCGCAACACGACGGCAGGCCTGCACGTCCACGTTGGCGTCGACGACGCCGACAAGGCGGTGTGGGTGTCGAACGAACTCCGCTGGTACCTGCCAGTGATGCTGGCGCTGTCAGCCAACTCACCGTACTGGAACGGCTTCGACACCGGGCTGGCATCGGCGCGCGCCAAGATATTCGAGAACCTCCCCAACACGGGGATGCCGACCGCGTTCTCCGACTTCGAGGCGTACCAGAACTTCGAGAACCTCCTCATCGACACCGAGTCGATAAACGACCGGGGCGAGCTGTGGTACGACGTCCGCCCGCACTCCGCCCACGGGACGGTGGAGGTTCGGACGCCAGACGCCAACGCCGACCCCGAGGTCGTGCTCGCGTTCGTCGAGTACACGAAAGCACTGGTCGACGACCTCTCTGCACGGTACGAGGACGGTGACCGCGGCGAGGCGGACGACGGGCTCCGGCGGGAGGTCCTGGACGAGAACAAGTGGCGGGCCATCCGCCACGGTCACGACGCCTCGTTCGTCGCGAAGGACGCCTCGGGGACCGTCTCGCTCGGCGAGGTCGTCGACCGTGAGTGTGAGCGCCTCGGCGTCACCGGCATCCGCGACCTCTACGACGCCGAGAGCGGTGCGAGCCGTCAGCGACGGCTCCACGACGAACAGGGGCTAGACGCGGTCTGTGAGTCGCTCGTGCTCTGAAACTGTCGGGCGTCCCTGGCTGGATAGAGCCGACAGCTGTGTGCCGATATCCTCCGCTGACATCCGTCAAGCCCGACGAACAATGGGTTTTTACTTCCACGTTCCTTGTGTCCTTCTTGAGAGGACATGTCTGCGGACGATACCACTGACGCCGACGACCACGAGACAGCCACCGATGGGGAGTCGGGAGACGAGCCGACCGCCCGCGAACGAATCGAGGAGGGTCGAGACCGCGCCGTCGACGGCTTCGACCAGGGACTGGTCGACCTGCTCTCGTGGGTGCTCGACACCGAGACGCGAGCGAAGATATACGTCTTCCTGCAGAAACGGCCGGGGAGCACCAGCGAGGAGATAGCGAAGGGAACCGGCCTCTACCCGAGTACGGTCCGCGAAGCCCTGGCTGCCCTCCACGAGGAGGAAATCGTCCACCGCGAGAAGCGCGAGAGCAAGGGTGCAGGGAACAACCCGTACGAGTACACCGCCATCCCGCCGAGCGAACTCGTCAGTGGCATCGTCGGACAGGTCCAGAACGAACTCAACACCGTGTTCAATCTCGACAAGATGCTCGACCGTGATGGCGGTGCCACCCGTGACGAAGGGACCAGTGAACCCGTCACCATCACCGTCGAGGAGGTCGACGACAGCGAGGACGAACCCGACGCGGATGCAGATACCGACGACGGTGGAGACGACTCCCCGACCGCCGAGTGAACTGCGACTTTCGACTCTTTTATTGCGCGGGCAGGCATTGCCACGTCCATGAAGGTTGCGCTGGGCGGGACGTTCGACCCCGTGCACGACGGCCATCGTGCCCTGTTCGAGCGAGCGTTCGAACTCGGAGACGTGACCGTCGGACTGACGAGCGACACACTCGCCCCGAAGACACGGAACGTCGACCGGTACGTCCGGTCGTTCGAGGAACGAAAGCGCGACCTGAAGGACGAACTCGCCGCTCTTTCGGCCGACACGGACCGCGAGTTCGAGGTACGCGAACTCACCGAACCGACCGGTATCGCCACCGAGCCCCAGTTCGACTACCTCGTGGTCTCACCCGAGACCATCGACGGTGCGAAGAAGGTAAACGAGATACGCGAAGCCCGGGGGCACGACCCACTCGAAATCGAGGTCGTCGACCACGTCCTCGCCGAGGACGGCGACATCATCTCCAGCACCCGCATCGTCAACGGCGAAATCGACGAGCACGGGAACCTGACGCCCGGCCGGGATGGGCGCCAAGCGTCCCGCTGAGTACGCAGCCGACGATACCTACCACGTCGGCGGTTCGAGGCCCGCCGATTTGAGGACGTCTTTCCACCGTTGCTGAATCGAGAGTCGAGAGACGTCCGTCGCCGCTGCCACCTCGGTCTGGGAGCGCCCGTCGCTCGCGATGAGCGCCCCCGCGTAGAGACTCGCCGCCATCGCCGGTTTCTTCGACCGGTCCGCCTCCGGCACCGACGAGAGAAAGAGGTCAACCGCGTACGACCGCGCGTCAGCGTCCAGTTCGAGCCGGTCGGCGGCAGCCTGTAACTCGGCCAGCCACTCCTCGTTGTCGACCCGGTCCCGTGCACTGTACATACCCCGCCGTACTGCCTTCGTGGACTTAAACAACCGGACCATGGGTCGACCGAACCCGACAGGTTCTTACTCTCCTCCGAAAAAGTCGAAACCGCGCGTGGGTAGCCAAGCCAGGAAACGGCGCAGCGCTTAGGACGCTGTCCTATAGAGGTCCGCCGGTTCAAATCCGGTCCCACGCATTGCTGGCGCGAACAACTCGTGAGCGGCAGCGATCGAACGGAGTGATTCTGAACCAGGGAGCGGTGCGCGGTTCGGAGCAACGCGAGAACCGCGACGCGAACGGTGAAACCGTGAGCGAACGAAGTGAGCGAGTGAGGTTCAAATCCGGTCAATCACCTCACAGAACCAGTTTCGCCAGTGACTCTCTCGCGCTACTACCCCCGCAGGCTCACGCCCGCAGGGTTCTTCGCCCGGTAGTCGACTCCCGGTTGGCTGCCGTGGCACGCGGTGGGAGCGTTGTCGCGTGGGTCCGGAAGCGTCCTCCCCTCGACCGCCCGCAGGAGCGTACTCGACCTGCGAACTCGTGTTCGAGGCGGCAATCGGGGTTTGGCTTCCTGGGCTCGGACCGGTCTCGCCGGAAAGTCCCGCTTTTTCGAGTTGTCCTCGTCATCGGGCGGCTCAGTTCGGCGGTGGGAACGTTATGCCACGCTGAAAACACGTGGCCGACGGGTTCTCGCCCGTCTCCCGTGCCGAACGTGCTGACTACGTGTGTCTGCTAGTCACATGCACTCTTAATTATCTACAGCCTAATTGGCTATCAATCGGCCAGTGGCAGACGTGGGGTCTGCACGACAGCCTGTCACGCCACCCGACAGTCAGTCGTCGCAGAACTATACGTTCACAGATTTGTGGACGCTATGATGTGTTTGCAGGCCCCGAGGCGGCTGTATTCCACAGAAACGGCCAGCAGACCCAAATACTGGAACCGCGAGAGTCAGACCATGCTATCGAGGCGGGGTGTGTCGTCTGTCGTGAGTACCGTGCTCCTCGTCGGGCTCGTGTTGATACTGGCGGTGACAGTCAGTGTGTACGCGCTGAACTTCACGGACGAGAAGCGCGAGCCGTCGCCCCAGATGCACGCGACGCTGGAGCCACTCTCGGCGACCGACGGGGAAGTGATGGTGACGGCGAACGGGGGCGAGACACTGAAGATGTCGGAACTGGAGGTGGTGATTCGGAACGAGGACAACGACAGTCAGGTCAGAATCGTGGACTTGCAAGCGACGGGGTCGACGTTCACGTCGGAGAACCTCGAGGGAACCGAGAGCATGGTCGACGAAACCAGTCCCACCGGGGAGTTCGTCGCCGGACCCGGTTCGACCAACGGCGAGTGGACCGCCGGCGAGCACGTCGCGGTCGACCTCCCGAACCTCGCACAGGGTGACAGGGTAACCATCCTCGTCGTCCACGTCCCGACCAACGGCATCATCTGGCGCGAGACGACGAACGCGACCGCCTGAAAGAGCAGGAATCCCGTGCCGACCCCACAAACCTTTTTCACTCCGGGTTAGTTCTTACGCGCAATGGCGAATCTGGGCGAGCTGTTCGGCGAGATACTCGCAGACGTGGACGCGATCGTGCTCTTCTCCCCGAGTGGCTCGTATTTCGAGCGCTTCTCGGAACTAGAAGAGCCGGAAGTCGTCGTCGTCGGGACCGAAAACACGGTGGACGCCGAGGCGTTCGTCGAACTCCCACTGGAGTTCGAGAACGTCGCAGAACGGGTCCGCTTCGGCCTCGAAGGCGCGCTCGATGCGGGGCTCCTCGAAGACGGGGACGTGTTGCTCTGTGCGACGAGCGTCTTCGACAGTGGCATCGACACCATCTCACGCGTCCGTGCCGACGCGTCGAAACAGTCGGGTGTGTACGACCTGTTCTCGAACTCCCGGGCCGAGCCGAACGTCATCAAGAACGTACTCGAACTCGCGGTCGAACTCGGGAAGAAGGGCCAGAAAGGCAAGCCGGTCGGCGCACTGTTCGTCGTCGGCGACGCCGGGAAGGTGATGAACAAGTCACGCCCGCTGTCGTACAACCCCTTCGAGAAGAGCCACGTCCACGTGGGCGACCCCATCGTGAACGTGATGTTGAAGGAGTTCTCCCGGCTCGACGGCGCGTTCGTCATCTCCGACTCGGGGAAGATCGTGAGCGCGTACCGGTACCTCGAACCCTCCGCGGAGGGCGTCGACATCCCCAAGGGCCTCGGGGCGCGACACATGGCAGCCGGCGCGGTGACGCGTGACACGAACGCCACCGCCATCGTCCTCTCCGAGAGCGACGGGCTCGTCCGGGCGTTCAAGGGCGGCGAGTTGCTGCTCGAAATCGACCCGGAGGATTACTGACGATGCTCGGGTGGTCGGCCTCGCTGTTTCGAGCGGACGTGCTGGAACAGGGGACGCTTGCACTCCAGGAGTCGGGCGGAAACATCGACGTGAGCGCGCTGCTCCAGGAACCAGTCGTGCTCGCCATGGGGGTCGTCGTCGCGGGCATCGTCGTCGGGCTCTTCGTCGGAAAGTTGAACAAGCGGCTGATGCGGGCAGCGGGCGTCCCAGACATGGTCGAGGGCACGCCGTTCGAGTCAAGTGCCCGCAGCCTGGGTACGTCGACCGTCGACATCGTCGCGAGATTGAGTTCGTGGTTCATCTACGGTATCGCGGCGCTTGCAGCCGTCCACGTCGCGAACCTCATCCGGACCGACCAGTTCTGGCTGAGTATCGTCTGGTTCGTCCCGGACCTGTTCATCGCCATCTTCGTCCTCATCGTCGGGTTCGTCGCGGCCGACAAGGCGGAGTTGTTGACGAGCGAACGCCTGCGCGGCGTCAAACTCCCCGAGGTGAATCTACTGCCACGGCTCGTGAAGTACAGCGTCATCTACATCGCGTTCCTCATCGCGCTGAGTCAGGTCGGCGTCGACATGCTCGCCCTGGTCGTCCTGCTCGCAGCGTACCTGTTCGCGCTCGTCTTCCTCGGCGGGTTGGCGTTCCGGGACCTCCTGCGAGCCAGTGCTGCCGGGATGTACCTGCTGTTGAACCAGCCCTACGGCATCGGCGACCAGGTCGAGGTCGGCGACAAACGGGGCGTCGTCCAGGAGGTCGACCTGTTCGTGACCCAGATAGAAGCGGAGGGCACGGAGTACATCGTGCCGAACAATCGCGTGTTCGAGAACGGTGTCGTCAAGGTCCGCGACTAGGTTTCGACTCCGTCTCGTCCCGTCTCAGCGCTCGGAGTCGCGCATCGCCCAGTCGCTCATCGGCCGGGCCGGGACGCCGGCAACGGTCTCGCCGGCAGGGACGTCTTCGGTGACCAGTGAGTTCGCGGCGACCTGTGCTCCCTCACCGATCTCGACGCCGGGAAGGACGATTGCACCTGCCCCGATCATCGCCCGGTCGCCGACGACCACGTCGCCGACGCGGTACTCGTCCTGCAGGAACTCGTGACACAGCAGGGTCGAGTCGTAGCCGACGATGACGTGGTCACCGAGGGTGATGTGCTCGGGCCAGAACACGTCGGGCGTGGCTTCGAGCCCCCACGAGACACCCTCACCGACGGTGACACCCAGGAGGCCGAGGAGCCAGTTCTTCAGCCGCAGCGACGGCGACGTGCGAATCAGCCAGACGACGACGTAGTTGAACGCTACCCGGAGCGGTGACCTGGCGTCGGGCCAGTGCTGGAGGGAGTTCAACGGGCCGGGCGTCGAATACGCGGTCACGCGGTCGTGACGGGACTCGTCGTCGCTCACGGGGTGGGTTTCGGCGGCCGTGGGCATGAACACCACGGTCCGGGTGTCCGGTTCGGGTCGGGTCGCGTTTGGCCATGGCCAGCGAGACGTTGATTCCAACACGGGGCCTACCTCTCCCATGACAGACTCGTCCAGACTCGTCGGGGAGGTCGTCGAGGCGCTCGTCGAAACCGTGACCGACTGGCCCCACGTCCGGCAGGAGGAACACCGCTACGGCGGAACCGCGTTCCTCGTCGGCTCTCGGGAGATCGGCCACGTCCACGCGTCGGGAATGCTCGACATCCCGTACCTGAAGGCCCTCCGGGACCGGCTCGTCGAGGCGGGCGAGACGGGCGTCCATCACCTGCTCACGAACTCGGGCTGGACGACGTACCAGATTCAGTCACCCGGTGACTTCGAGCACGCGCGCTGGCTCGTGCGGCTCTCGTACCTGTACCACGTCCGGGTGCTCCAGCAACGCGGCGAACACGAGTACGACGACGTGGACGTCGACGCGGAGCTGGCGGCGCTCGGCGTGAGCGAGGAGATTCGGGCGGCGTTCGAGCGGCGGGACAGCAGGCAGGCGGCCTGAGTTCCCTTCCCTATTCGCCGCGGAGCTGTTTCACGTGGTCGATGCGGCGCTGGACGAGGTCGGCTTTCCCGATGTCGTGGCGGACGTGAAGGCCGTCCTCACCAGCCACGGCGAGTGCATCCTCGGCCTGTTCTTCGGCCTCGGCGATGGTGTCGGCGACGCCGACGACCGCGAAGGCACGCGAGGTGGTCGTGTAGATGCCGTCGTCGCGCTCGTCGACGGAGGCGTAGTAGAGCAGGGCATCGCCCGCACTGTCCTCGTCGACCGTAATCTTCGTGCCGGCCTCCGGGTTCGTCGGGTAGCCGGCGGGGGTGGCGTACTTGCAGACGGTCGCCTTGCTGGCAAAGTCGAGTTCGGGGAGCGGTTCCCCGTCGCGGGCGGCGGTGAGAATCTCGTAGAAGTCCGTCTCGAGGACCGGCAGCGTGTTCATCGCCTCCGGGTCGCCGAAGCGGGCGTTGAACTCCACGACCTTCACGCCCTCGGCGGTCAGCATGAACTGGCCGTAGAGGATGCCGCGGTAGTCGTCGAGGTTCTCGACGGTCGCACGGAGGATGTTGAGGGCCTCGACGCTGTCTGCCTCGGTCATGAACGGGAGCTGGAAGCTCGCGTCGGTGTAGCTGCCCATGCCGCCCGTGTTCGGCCCCTCGTCGCCCTCGTAGGCGCGCTTGTGGTCCTGGACGGCGGGTGTGATGAGCACGTCGTTTTGGGCCACGATGGCCTGGATGGTGAACTCCTCGCCGACGAGGCGCTCTTCGAGGACGACTTTCTCGTAGTCGGACTCCTGGAGGTACGCCTTGGCCTCTTCCCTGGTTATCTGGTCGCCGGTGACGCGGACGCCCTTGCCGCCGGTCAGGCCGGCGGGCTTGACGGCGAGGTCACCGTCGTACTCGTCGATGTACTCACAGGCAGCGTCCATGTCGGTGAAGACGGCGTAGTCCGGACAGCCCGGCACGTCGTGTTCGGCCATGAACTCGCGCTGGAACGACTTGTCCACCTCGATGCGGGCGTCGGCCTGCTTCGGCCCGAAGGCGTACACGCCGGCGTCTTCGAGCGCGTCGACGACGCCCTCTGCGAGGGGTTTCTCCGGCCCGATGACGGCCAGTGTCGCGCCGACCTCCTCGGCGTAGGCGACGACAGCCTCGGGGTCGGCCGTATCCAGTGTCTCGAAGCCCGCGGCGATACGGGCGATGCCGGGGTTTCGGTTCCCTGCGCAGGCGTACAGCTCGAACTCGTCTCGGTCGGGTGACTCGTCGAGCGCCCGGGCGATGGCGTGCTCGCGCCCGCCGCCACCGACGAGCAAGAGGGTATCGGACATACGCGATAGCGGTACGCACGAGAGTGTAAAGGTTGCCCTTCCCGCAGGTGGAAGTATGCACGAACATGGCTACCAGGCGGGTGCACACGGACTGGCAGTCCCACGAGGTCGTCAACAGATGGCGTACGTCGACTCGAGCACTCCGTCCTCGGTGATGTAGATGATGGCTTCTCCGAAGCAGGCACTTGATTCGATGGTGACCGAGGTCTGCTGGTCGCCCATCGTCGCCTCGATGGTGAACGATTCGATGCCGTCGGGAGCCGCTTGCTGCAGGTTGTATATCTCTCTGTAGGCGCCCGGTTCGACCTCGTGGGTCTCGTCGTGGACGACCTCACCGGACTCCCGCGTGACTGTCACCGAGAGTGTGTGGGTGTCGGTGTGGCTGTTGTCGACCTCGACCGAATGGTCGGGGTCCGGTTCGTTGATTGACTGGTCTGTGGCCCCACACCCCGACAGGACGGTCGCGCCGACTGCTGTCGTAGCCCCGAGGAACGCTCGTCTGTTCATGAGGGCAGTATGCCAACGGGCGGAATATGTTTTCTGAATGGCAATACGGTTCTTTCAGCTTGCAGAGTGGACTGCCGCGCCCGCCCTGAGTCGGTATACGTGACCGAGAAGCCGCATCGCCCGCCGGAGTCGCACGCTTTTACCCGCCCTCGGTCCAAGGGACAGCCATGAGCGACCCCACCGCGCGAAACCGGCTCGACGAGGAGGCATCGCCGTACCTCCGACAGCACGCGGACAACCCCGTCAACTGGCAACCGTGGGACGAGGCCGCCCTCTCGAAAGCCCGCGAGGAAGACAAGCCCATCTTCCTCTCGGTCGGCTACTCGGCCTGTCACTGGTGTCACGTCATGGAGGACGAGAGCTTCGAGGACGACGACGTGGCCGAGGTGCTGAACGAACACTTCGTCCCCATCAAGGTCGACCGCGAGGAGCGCCCGGACCTCGACTCTATCTACCAGACCGTCTGCCAGGCCGTCACCGGCCGCGGCGGCTGGCCGCTCTCGGTGTGGCTCACGCCCGAGGGCAAACCGTTCTACGTCGGGACGTACTTCCCGCGCGAGGCCAGGCGCAACATGCCCGGCTTCCTGAGCCTGCTGGAGAACGTCGCCGAGTCCTGGCAGGACCCCGAGCAACGAAAGGAGATGGCGAACCGGGCCGACCAGTGGACGCGGGTGGCCAAAGACCAGCTCGAAGACGTCGAATCACCGGGCGAGGACGCTCCCGGCGAGGACGTACTCTCGGACGCTGCGACCTCGCTGATGCGCAGCGTCGACCGGGAGTACGGCGGCTTCGGCAATTCGGGCCCGAAGTTCCCGCAGGAGGCCCGCCTGCACGTCCTGTTGCGCTCGTACGACCGGTCAGGCCGTGACGGCTTCCGCGAGGTCGTCGCCCAGAACCTCGACGCGATGGGCGACGGCGGCCTGTACGACCACGTCGGCGGCGGCTTCCACCGCTACTGCACCGACCGCGACTGGACGGTGCCTCACTTCGAGAAGATGCTGTACGACAACGCGGAGTTGTCCCGCATCTTCCTCGCGGGCTACCAGGTGACGGGTGAGGAGACGTACAGAGACCGCGTCGAGGAGACCCTCGACTTCGTCACCCGCGAACTCCAGCATCCCGAGGGAGGGTTCTTCTCGACGCTCGACGCCCAGTCCGCGAACGACGAGGGTGAACAGGAGGAGGGCGCGTTCTACGTCTGGACGCCCGAGCAGGTTCAGGAAGTGCTGGACGACGAGGATGCAGAGCTGTTCTGCGAACGCTACGGCGTCACGAGCAAGGGGAACTTCGAGAACGGTCAGACCGTGTTGACCATCTCGGCCAGCATCGAGGACCTTGCCGAGGAACACGACCTCTCCGAGGGCGAGGTCGAGGCGCGACTCGTCGACGCGAAGCAGGCCATCTTCGCGGCTCGCGAGGAGCGCCCGCGCCCCCGCCGCGACGAGAAGGTCCTCGCGGGGTGGAACGGCCTGATGATTTCGGCGTTCGCCGAGGCCGCCATCGTGCTCGATGAGGGCTACGCCGGGCCCGCCGAGCAGGCCCTCTCGTTCGTCCGCGAGCACCTCTGGGACGCGGATGCAGGGCGGCTCACGCGCCGGTTCGCCCAACGCGACGTGAAAGGCGAGGGCTACCTCGAAGACTACGCCTTCCTCGCCCGCGGCGCGTTCGACCTGTACCAGGCGACCGGCGACCACCACTCCCTGCAATTCGCGCTCGACCTCGCACGGACCATCGAGCGCGAGTTCTGGGACAGCGACGAGGAAACCGTCTTCTTCACGCCCGCAGGTGGTGAGGAACTCGTCGCCCGCCCGCAGGAACTGCGCGACCAGTCGACGCCCTCCTCGCTCGGCGTCACCCTCGACGTGCTCCTCTCGCTGTCACACTTCAGCCCGGACGACGAGTTCGAGGCGGTCGTCGAGTCGGTGCTGGCGACCCACGGCGGCCGTATCGAGTCCAGCCCGCTGGAGTACCCATCGCTGGTGCTGGCGGCAGACCGGTGGCAGACCGGTGACCTCGAACTGACCGTTGCATCTGCCGAACTGCCCGACGACTGGCGGACCGCCATCGGCGACTCCTACCTCCCGTCGCGGGTGCTCGCCCTGCGGCCACCGACCGCGGACGGGCTAGACGCGTGGCTCGCCGACCTCGACTTCGACACCGCGCCGCCAATCTGGGCCGACCGCGACGCGACCGACGGCGAACCGACAGTGTACGCCTGCCGGGACTTCTCGTGTTCGCCGCCGACGCACGACATCGCGGCGGCGCTCGATTGGCTTGCCGAAGACGACTGATTACAGTCCCATCCACTCCGACCGGGGGAACGTTTTCGGTGTCGCTCCACCGACACTCGGACATGCAAAGCGGAGACGACGCCGACACGCCCCAGATGAACGCCCCTGCGGCCCTGGTGGAACTGGCGAGAGAGACGCTCGCGAAGTCCTACGACGTGGACCGCCACCGGACGGCCTGTGCCCTGCGGACGACCAGCGGTGCGGTTCACACCGGAATCCACCTCGACACGACGATCGGGAGCGCGAGCATCCACGCCGAGGCAGCCGCCATCGCCGCAGCGTGCGAGGACGCGCCTGCTGACGACGCGCTCGCGGTCGACTGTATCGCGGCCGTCTCGTACGTCCCCGAGTCACGCGATGCAGCCGTCGCTCGCGAAGATATCCTCGATGGCGCAGCCGTCATCCCGCCGTGTGGCTCGTGTCGGGAACTCGTCTCCGACTACGGCCCGGACGCCGACGTGGTCGTGTCGGCGTCACCGACCGTGGAGACACGTCCCATCGCCGACCTGCTTCCGGATGCTCCGTGGTTCGGCGCGTGGGAGTGACGAGAAGCGTGCTCGTTCAGACGTACTGTTCCAACTCGTCGGCCAGCCACACCGCGATGGGCCGGTCTTCCTCCTCGACGAACCGGGCGAGTTCCTCGCCCGAATCCGAATCCTCGACGACGACCGTCGGGATGTACTCGATGCCGTACTCTTCGACGCCGGGACCGACCTTCGAGCCGTCGTCTTCCTTCTCGACAGGGTAGTGTTCCACGTTCTCGACCTCTGCGTTGGCGAGCGCTGCCCCGAAGTCGGGGAGCTGGCTGCGGCAGTCCTTGCACCAGTCACCGCCCCACACCTTCACGACGATGTCGTCGGCGAGGGCGCGCCACACGTCGAGGCTGTCCTCGTAGCCTGCGCCGTCCCACGTCGGGGTCGGGCGCATCGTCTCGAGTTCCATGCGAATCGATTCGCCACCGAGCAGTAAAAATGAGGCGTTAGTCACATTCCGTCGCGGCCGACACGGAACCCGGGGCAGCCGGGTGGTCTTCTGGCGCGAGTTCGTCCACGAGCGGGTACGCGCCGGTCTGGCGGCGGACGATACCGGCGACCATCCGACTGCGCTCGCTGTACTCGTGGGCGAGGTCGAGCGCCTCGGTCGCGTCCGCATCGGTCGCCACGGGGACGTGCCAGACGCTGGTGCCCGCGGGCCCGATGTCGAGGACGAGGTACGCCTGCGGGAACGAGCAGATGGCGGGGGCGACGAGTTCACGGACGCCAGCCGTCTCGGCAACTGCGGGGACGTGGAGGTGCCCCGAGAGGTACAGCGGTGCGCCACCGGTTGCGAGCACGTCGGCGAACGGCCCGGGGTCGCGCATGGGGAACGACCCGCGCCAGGAGTGGCCGCCGGTCGCGTCGAGGAGCCCCGGCAGGTTGTGGTGGCCGACCACGAGTGGAGCCTCGTGCCTGGGTAACTCGTCGGCCAGCCAGTCGCGCTGGTCGGGCGAGACGGTCCCCTCGTGTGTGTCGTCGAGGGAGCCGTCGGGTGTGTGGGCGGTGTTCAGCCCGAGGACGGACACGCCGCCCGCGTCGACGTGGAAAGGGAACCCGCCGGGCGTGTACTCGCGCTCGAACCGTGAGAGCGGTGGGACGTCGTGGTCGTCGAACGTCTTCGGCACGTCGTGGTTGCCCGGTACCGCCACGAAGTCGTGGTCGAGGTCGCCGAGGATTCTGCTCACGAGTTCGAAGTCACAGAGCGCCCCGTTCTCCGTGAGGTCGCCCGAGAACACGACGAGGTCGAGGTCGTGGTCGTTCAGGTCCGCGACGGCGCGCCGAAGCAGTGTCTCTGTCCGGTGGAACACCTTCCAGCCGCCGACCTCGCGCGTCGAGAGGTGCACGTCGGAGACGACGGCGATGCTCGTCGGGTCGGTCGTGTTCGGTTCGGAAAAGCGTGCGAGCAGTGATGGGCCGTCTGCCCGGAGCGGGACGTCTTCGAACGTCTGTCTGGCGGCGAACTCCGCCGGCCCCGGGCCGTCGCCCGTGAGCCAGTCGGTCGCCGCGGCGGCCGCGAAGCCCGGATTCCGGCCGTCTACCGTCGATGTCCAATCGTCGGCGTCCATCAGTCGAGTGTGACTAGGTGCGACGAAGCATAACGATACCGCGAGATTGTTTATCACGATTCGACCCCACTTTCCAGTAGCCTTGCAGTCCGCTCGCCCTCGCATCGGTATCTCGTACTGGCGCGACCGCGGGAACCCGCGAAAGCGCCGGGCGTTCGAATCGCTCGCCGACCACGCCGAGGTGGTCTGGCTGGACCCGGAGCGCGACCATCACGACCTCGACGCGCTGGACCTCGACCTCTTCCACGCCGCGAAACGACGACCGGAATCGCTCGCGGACCTGGACCGCGCGGCCACCGCCGGCGTCGAGACGGTCAACCCGCCGATAGCCGTCGCGGTGACGAGCGACCGTGTCGCCCGTCACGAGGCGCTCGTCCACGCCGGTGTCCCGGTCCCCCGTGCCGAGTTCGGCCCTGCCTCGGCCGTCTCGCTCACACCACCGGTTCTCGTGAAGCGGCGCGAAGAAGGGGTCCTGCGGAGCCACGACCACCGGTTCGTCGCGACCGGTCCCGTGACCTACGGCGGGGAGCGACTGGTCGAAGCCTACGTCCCCCACTGCGCCAGCGTGAAGGTACACGTCCTCGGCGAGACCGTCCGGGCGGTCCGTGAGTCGTCCGCCGGACAGGACCCCGTCCCGCTCGCGGCTGGACTGGAACCCATCGTACGACGTGTCCGGCACCTGTTCGGCCTCCGGGTGTTCGAACTCGACGCGGTCCGACTCGGGTCCGCGAACACCGGGCTGGACGAGGCGGTGGTGCAGCCGACCGGTGACCCCACCGACGACTGGGTCGTCGTCGACGTGAACCCGGTCGTCAGCCTCGCGGGTGTCCCGGACGCAGTCTCGGTGTACCACGACTTCCTCGCGACCCTCGTGGGCGTCGAACTGCCGGTCTAGGCCGGTCCCAGCGGATACCAGAATCCGGACCGTCGAAGGCGGGGGCACGTCCTGCCGGTGTCCACGGGTGGTTTATCCGTGGCTCTACTAGAACGACGCATGTATCAGAGCATTCTGGACGCCATCGGTTCTCCACTCGTCCAGGTCTCCTCCCCGCCGGGGGTCACGATCGCCGCGAAGGTCGAATCGTTCAATCCGGGCGGGTCGGCCAAGGACCGGCCGGCTCGCGAGATGGTCCGCGCGGCCGAGCAGGCCGGCGACCTCCAGCCTGGTGACCGACTCGTCGAACCGACGAGCGGGAACACCGGCATCGGGCTCTGTATGGTCGCAGCCGCGAAGGGGTACGACATCACCATCGTCATGCCCGACGACATGTCGAAAGAGCGCCGCGAAATCATGGAAGCCTACGGCGCGGACATCGAACTCGTCACGGGCGACATGACCACCGCGAAGGACAGGGCGGACGAGATAGAACAGGAGGAGGGCGCGGTCCAGCTCCGACAGTTCGAGAACCCGGCGAACCCGCGGGCGCACTACCGGACGACCGCCGAGGAGATTCTCGAACAGGTGGGTGACCGCGAGATAGACGCCTTCGTCGCGGGCGTCGGGACCGGTGGAACCTTCTCGGGCAACACGAAGCGCCTGAAAGAGGAGTTCCCCGACATGACGGCGGTCGCGGTCGAACCGGCGACGAACGCCGTCCTCTCGACGGGCGAGGCAGGGAAGGACGACTTCCAGGGGATGGGCCCCGGCTTCGTCAGCGACAATCTCGACACCTCGCTCATCGACGAGATAGAGACGGTCGAACTGGAGGAGGCAGAGGCCGAGTGTCGCCGGCTCGCCCGCGAGGAGGGCATCCTCGTCGGCCAGTCCTCCGGCGCGATGAGCGTCGTCGCGAACCGGGTCGCCGAACGTCTCGCGGAACCGGAGGCGGAGTGCCCGCCGGGGCCTGCGGAACTCCGCGAGGAAGGAGACGCAGCACTCGAAGCCGACGGCGGCGACTACGACGACTGCCCGCTCGTCGTCACCGTCTTCTGGGACTCCGGTGAGCGCTACATGTCGCTCGGGCTGTTCGACTGACGGCGAGACACGGCTTCGGTCGGATTGTCAGTTCTCTTCGACGTCCAGCCCCGTCCCGGTCCGCAGGAATTCCACCAGTGAGGTGTTGAACCGGAGCGGTCGTTCGCGGGGCACCCAGTGACCGCAGTCCTCGAAGACGACGAGTTCCGAGTCCTCGATGCGGTCGTGTGCCCGCCGGGCCCAGTGGACCGGGAACAGCGGGTCGCCCTCGCCGTGGACGAGCAGGACCGGCAGGTCGAGTTCGTCGAGGCGGGTCGCGTAGTTGGTCTTCACGCGACCGCCGGGGCCGATCTCGTTTCGCTGGAAGGCGGCGAACGCCCGTCCGGCACCGACCTCGCTGGCGCGTTCGTGGACGTCCGAGACGAAGGTCTCCGAGACCGCGTTTGGGTCGTGGACGACGTTGCCCAGCCCGAGCGAGGTCGCGGCCTTCGAGGTACCCATCATGGACCAGCCTGCCTCGTTCGCACCGGGAACGTGCGCGAGTGTGTACCAGAGTGGGCCGGCCGGGACGGTCGCACCGAGGCCGTAGCTGTCGACGAGCGCGAGGCGGTCGACGCGGTCGGCGTGTTCGAGCGTGTAGCCCAGGGCGGCGGCCCCGCCCATCGAGATGCCCGCGAGCGAGACGGTGTCGAGCGCGAGCGCGTCGAGGAACCCGTCGAGCACGTCGACGTAACTCGTGATCGATGGTTCTGGGTGCGGGTCGCTCTCGCCGTAGCCCGGCCAGTCCAGCGCGTACACCTGGTGACCGGCGTCGGCGAGCGTGTCGATAGTGAGTTTCCAGGAGAGTTCCGCGTCGTCGACGCCGCCACCGTGGAGCAGGACGACGGGCGGTCCCTCGACGCCAGCCCTGCGGTAGTGGATTCGTCGGCCGTCCACCCGCGCGAACCCGTGTCCGCCGGTCATGCGCCGAACTCCTCCGCGCTGACGCGAACGACGACCGTCTCGTCCACGTCGGGTCGCAGGTCGTACTCGGGGAGTCCGTCGTCGGTCCGCTGGACGAACAGGGGTTCGACCAGCGTCGGAGGGGCGTCTTCGTTCTCGATGACACCGTACATCTTGCAGTATCGCCCGGTCTCCGAGGGCTTGACTTCGTCGTTTCTGACCTGCGTCGCCAGGTCGCGCGAGAGCCACTCCTCCTCGGCGATAGAGGGTTCCCGCACCAGCACGTCGTCGACGAATCGGACGAGGTACCAGTTGAGGTCGTTGCACAGCGAGACGGCCGCCCCGACGCTCACCGTCCGGCAGGCCATGGCGTTCTCGAACGGTTCCCAGAGGTCGTACGTCGAGAGGGCCTCGCGGGCCGTCTCACGCGAGAGGAGCTCGTACCGGAGGACGGAGTCGTCCGAGCCGATGAGACAGACGTCGGTCACTGGCGGCCATTGGACGGCGGGGGGTTTGTGGATTTCGCTCAGAACGCGATTCTGTCGGCCCGTTCGACCGCCTCGCGGGCGCGGTCGCGCATGTCGTCCGGTTCGGCCGCCTCGACCGATGGGAGCGACCCCCGTGTTTCGGGCTGGTTCGGGACCATGCGGTTGCAGCCCGCCGGGATGGTCGAGTCGCGGAAGGTGCCGATAGCGCGGGCCTGTTCGACGATGTCGGCCTTGTCCCACGTCAGGAGCGGCCGGTGGACGGGGAGGTCGATGGCCTGCGAGGTGACCGCGAAGTTCTGGCCGGTCTGGCTGGACTTCTGGCCCAGCGCCTCGCCCGTGACGACACCTGCGGCCTCGGCCTCACCGGCGACGGCCTCGCCGACCATGTAGAGGAACCGTCGGAACACGAGCATCCGGCCGGTGTCGACGCGCTCCACCAGTTTCGTGACCACGTCCCCCGCCGGTACCTTCCACACGGTGAACTCGAAGTTCGGCGCGAAAGAGGCCAGTCGCCGGACCGTCTCGACGGCTCGCGCCTCGTGGTCCGGCCCACCGTAGTCCCCCAGGTCGACGTACACCGGAATCACCGGACTGCCTCGGCGCATGAGTTCGTAGGCTGCCACGGGCGAGTCGATGCCGCCGCTGACGAGTGCGACCATGGGTGCCTGCGTGCCGAGCGGGAGCCCGCCCGGCCCTTCGACGTGGTCGAGGAAGACGAACGTCTCGTCGCCGCGAATCTCGACGTGGAACGTCAGGTCGGGGTCGTCGAGGTCGACCTCGGGGGCGAAGTCGTCCTCGACGGCTTCCCAGATGGCCTGCCCGCCCCAGCGCTGGGCGTCCTCGCTGTCGAAGGGCAGTGACTTCTCGGCGCGTCGAGCGTTCACCGCGAACGTCCCGCCCGTGTAGTGTTCCCGGGCGGTCTCCGCGAGTGCGTCGGTGATGGCCTCGCGCTCGGACGGGACCGACAGGGCCGGACTCGCGGAGACCACGCCGAACGCCTTCGCGGCGGCCTCGGTGGCGGCTTCGATGTCCGCCTCGCCGGTCCTGACGAGGATGCGGGACCAGGGCCGTTCGACGGTTCCTTCGACCCCGGCGTCCGCCAACAGCGCCTCGACGTTCTCGACGAGTCGGCGCTCCATGCGTCGCTGGACGCCCGTGCTCTTCACGTTGAGGTCGCCGTGGCGTACGACGACCGTCCCGGCCCCCGGTGGATGCATGGACGCGGGTACCGTGTCGAGGTATAAACGCCCGTCGGAGCGCCATCGTGGTCGCCGGGAGTTCGCATCTCGTGGCTGTCAGGTGGGCAAACTGGTGATGCAGCATGGATACTAACGTTCCACTAACCGATGAGCGAGAGGGACCCGATTCAGCAGCTGTCGCGGCCACCACGTCACCGCGGTACCTCCCACGGAACGACCACGGCGAAGGTGCTCCTCGTCGAGCGTGCGAGAGAAACGGAGAAAACGCAGTCTGGCGTGGTGATACTCGCCGGCCAGTCAGGGACGACCGCGACGGTCCGGTGTCGAGTCGCCCCGGCCGACGCCGAGGGGTCGACGGTCGCCGTCCTCGCGTACCGCGAATAGGCCGGTCGCGGGTCAGAACGTCGTCAGTTCGCCGTCGATGACGCGCCGGGTGATGTCGGTCACGTTCGCGAGTTCGCGGTCGATGATTTCGGAGACCTCGTCTTCGATGTCCGCCAGTTCCACGGACGCCTCGGTGACGACGTGTGCGTCGGCGACGTGGGGCTGGTCGATGGGGCGTCCGATCTGGGAGAGCAGGCGGATGCGCAGGTCGCGGATACCGTCGACCTCGTCCACGACGCTCTCGGCGATTTCGGTGCTGAGGAGGTTGTAAATCTTCCCGATGTGGTTGACGGGGTTCTTCCCGGAGGTCGCCTCCATCGACATGGAACGGTTCGGGGTGATGAGTCCGTTCGCACGGTTGCCACGGCCGACGGACCCGTCGTCGCCCTGTTCTGCGGACGTACCGGTCGTCGTGAGGTAGATAGCACCCTCCTCGTAGTTGTCGGCGGTGTTGACGTGCACGTCGACTTCGCGGTCGGTGTGCTCGTGGGCGACCTCGGTGACGAACTCGCGGATCGACTCGACCTCCTCGATGTAGTGCTCGAGGTCTTCGACGTACCTGTCGACCATGGCGGCGGCGACGGTGATGTCGATGTGGTCGCCCTCTCGCTTACCCATAATCTTGACGTCCTGCCCGATGGCGGGGTGTTCGTCGTGGTACTCGCCGTTGAGCCGGTGTTCGGCTTCGAGGACGATCTGTTCGGTCTCGGTGTTCGGGGCGTGGCCGACGCCGAAGGAGGTGTCGTTGGCCATCGGGACTGCCGCACCGTCCTCGCCGAAGACCGTCTGGAGGTCGCCGGACCCCTCACCGAGTTTCACGTCGACGACGATGTCGGTGCCGAACTCCAGTTCCGGGAAGTGCTCGCCGAGGTACCGGCGGGCCGCTTTGAGCGCGACGGTCTCGGCGGGGATGTGGTACTCGGTGCCCTCGTCGTCCACGTAGTGTTTGGTGGCGCGGCCAACGATGAGGAGATAGATGGGTTCGATGACCTCGCCGCCGCCGAAGGCGGGGGCAGCGGTCCCGGCGACCAGCTGGGTCTCGTCGGTGTTGTAGTGGAGGACCTTGCCGACGCGCTCCAGGTAGGTCTGGGCGAGGGCCTGAGAGACGGATTCCGCGATGCCGTCACAGATGGAGTCGGGGTGTCCGATACCCTTTCGCTCGACGATCTCGACCTCCTGGTCTTCGACCGCGAGCCGGTCGATGGGCTCGACGCGAATATTGCGCTCTGTCATTACTCGGAGTTGACCACCCCCGTTTCTATAACTTGCGGAAAAGGCCGTGCTAAAGAATATGCTCTGTGGTTATTTTTCGTGTCGTGTCCCGGTGAGACGACCGACGAGTCCGACGAGCACGTCCCGCTGGAGATACGCCAGCACAGAGCCCACACCGAGGACGACGACGATACCGAGGAACGTCTTCGGGTCGCCCGTGGCGAGACTGTCACCGGCGTACGCCACAGCGACGAACGAGGGGAGCCGTCCGAGTACGACCAGCGCCAGGAACCGGCGGCCCGAGACGGGCGAGAGACCGGCGACGAAACAGAGCGCGTCGTCGGGGAACGCCGGAAACAGGAACGCGAGGAAGAGTCCGGCCTCGCCGTGGTCGTCGACGAAGTCGTCGAAGCCGTCGAGCACGTCGTCGGTGACCCAGTCCTCGACCGCCGGGCGTCCGTACGCCCTGGCGAACCGGAACACGAGGTAGCTCCCCAGCGCGACGCCGAGGATGGAGTAGGTCGTCCCCGCGACCCAGCCGAAGAGGAAGCCGCCGACGCCACCGAGCGTCTGCCCTGGGACCGGTGCGAGAATCACCTGTGCGGTCTGAATCGCGACGAAGACGACGGGTGCCCACTGCTCGAACCGGGCGAACTGGTCGGCGAGCCAGGCCCGGTCGGTCACCTGCGGGACGAACTGCTGGACGGCGACCGCGACAGCGACCGTCACCAGGACCAGTCCGAGTCCCCACGCGACTGCCTTCCAGCGACCTCGACGGGACGTGAACACCGGTCCGTCGGGCAGCCAGTCGCCGAGCATCGTCAGCGCCTCGCGGCCGCCAGCCAGGCGTTCACCGCGTACTTGTTCAGGTAGCGACGCACGGACGCGCGGTTCCCGTGGGCCGTGGTTCGGCCGGCGCGAATGCCGTCGAGGATGGCCACCGGGTCGACGTCGGTCCGGTGGCCCGAATCGGCGACCTCGACCGTCGTGAAGCCGTCACCGACGGCACTGGGGGTGTGGGCATCGCTGCTACCGATTCCAGGCAGTTCGTTCCGGTCCGCGTAGGCCGCGGCCTGCCGGTTCCGGTACGACAGGAGTGTACAGGCGTTGAACGTCTCGACCGCGTCGGGGTCAGTGAGGTTCGACCGGCGGACCCCGTGACTCGTCCGACGGAACGGGTGCGGGACGACCGCGACACCGCCTGCGTCTCTGACCGCGTCGATGGTCTCACCGAGTGGCCGATGTGGGTCGGGCCGTTCGGTGACCCCCAGGGCGAGCAGGTGCCCGTGTGCGGTGGAGACTTCGACGCCGGGGAGTGCGACCAGACCGAAGTCCCCAGCCTGTTCGACTGCGAGGCGACTCCCCTCGATGGCGTCGTGGTCGGTGACGACCAGACCGTCGAGTCCGGCCGCGGCCGCGTGTTCGAGGACCGCCTCGACCGGGGCCGAGGAGTCGTACGAGAAGCGGGTGTGGACGTGCGGGTCGATTCGGAGCGTCCGTGTCATAGACCGACAGTCGCGAGGTCCAGCCCCAACTCGACCCACAGCACGGCCGCAGAGACGACCACGCAGGCTGCACCGACGACCCAGTGGATGAGTTCGGTCTTCGGACTCTGGTAGTCCGAGACCATCAGCGGGCAGACCACCATCGTCGTCAGCGCGGCCGCCCAGCCGTTCCACAGGCCGAGCGGAGCGAGATAGAGCACGAGCAGGTAGTTCAGGACCACGACCGCGTTCACGTGGACGACGGTGATGCCGTGGTAGTGGCTCGTCCCCTCGTCGTCCTCGATGAATCCCTCGTTGTTGTGTCGGATGAGCCGCAGGCCGCCGAACGCGAGGACGAAGAAGCCGACGACGGCGCTGCTGGCGATGCGGACGAGTTCGGTATCCGCGCCGACAGTGAGGTGTGGCGCGAGTTCGTAGTAGAACAGCAAGGCGGCCGTGACCAGGTAGACGAAGATGTCGATGAAGGAGTCGACCTGCCGACCCAGCGAGGAGGTGATGTCGAGTCGACGAGCGAGGTAGCCGTCGAGTTTGTCGAACAGGAACGCGACGAACATCACGACGACCCCGTAGTTGGACTCGCCAGAGAGGAACAGCAGTGCGGCCGTCCACGCGAAAAAGAGTGCCACGAGACTCACGTAGTCGGCGACGGTCAGCCGGTACAGGATGTTGCCGGGGTCGTACCGGAACCCGGTCCGTCTGGCGCTCCGCCCGAGTGTGCGTTGCAGGAGGACGCCGGCCCGCTCGCTTTCGTCTGACATACTGTACGTGGCACTGGTACAACAGTCGTCTAAAGCGTTCCGGAAATATAAATAAATAGACTAAATAGTATATAGATTTCAGTTCGCCCGGAGCGACTCGCTCCGCCACTCCCGCCCGAACAGCCGGACGTAGCGGGCTGGGGCGGACTGGACGAACCCGTTCGACTCGAACACCCACTTCGAGGGCTGGTTGTCGACCGCGATGAACGCCGTCGCCGTGTCGGCGTCCAACGTCTCGTTCGCGAAGCGCGTCGCTTCCGCGACCAGTGCCGACGCGATGCCGCGTTCCCGATGGGCCGGGTCGACCCACAGTCGCCAGACGTACGCGTCGTCAAAGTGTAACGTCGTCGCCAGGGGCTCGACGTGTTTCGACCGGTCCGTGGTGAGGAACACCCACCCGATGACCGATTCCACGCCGTCAGGTGCCCCGTCACCCGTCTTCCGGGCCAAGATTACGTGGTCCTCCGCGGCCAGTGCCTCGAAGTCGGAATCGGGCCACACCGGGACGGTCGCTGCCTCGTGGACCGACAGCGAGACGCTTCCCAGTGGCTCCGGTGCCGGTTCCTCGCCCAGGTCCTTCCGGTAGCCGTGCATCAGCGACAGTTTCAGCCCGAGTGATTCCAGAAACTCG
Organism: Haloarchaeobius ordinarius; assembly: GCF_051801355.1. Lineage (GTDB taxonomy): Archaea > Halobacteriota > Halobacteria > Halobacteriales > Natrialbaceae > Haloarchaeobius. The sequence goes on from NZ_CP196560.1 coordinate 2,897,929, forward strand.
TAGACTCGGCGGCCGTACGACGTCCGCGTGAGGTTCCAGACGGGGATGGCCATCAGATATATAGAACAGACACGATGGACGTATTTACTGTTCCGATGCTGTATCCGCCAGCAACAGACCGAGGTACGACGTCCGAATCTGGTCGTCGGGGTCCAGCCCCAGCGACCTGAGCACGTCGAACGCCCCCTCACGCGCCTCCTCGACGCCATCCTCTTCCGTCTCCGTCTCGCACTCGACGTACTCACCGAGGCCGTCGACCGCGTCCAGGGTGACGGTGTACCCATCAAGCGCGAAGCGTTCGCGACGCTTGCGGACGGTCGCCGCCGGCTCGAAGCCGAGCCGTGAGAGTATCTCGTCCATCGTCTCGCCGTCGGCGACCAGCGTCTCGAACTCCTCGCGAGTCTTCGATTCGGCTTCGAGAAGTGGCCCCTTGTAGGTCACGTTGGCCTCGAACTCGGCCCCATCGACGGCGTCGACGGCCGCCGCGACGGTGTCGGTCGCGTCCGGGTCGACGGTGGCTTCCCGCCGGATGCGCAGTGCTTCGTCGGTCGCCGCGAAGTCGCGATGCGGCGCATCGTAGTACACGTCCTCCTGGACGACGGCGTCGACGGGGACGGCGTCCTGCTCGGCCAGACGCTCCCGAACCGGCGCGTGGGACGCCTGCACCTTCACTTCCACCTCGTACATGGGCGTACCCAGTGTGAGAGCCGTGAAAAGCGTGGCCGTTGCGTGGCCGTTTCCGGGGGGTCGGACGTGCTCACGCGAGTCAGAAACGTGTTCCTTAAATGCTGACCGTGAGACGGATAACGTATGACCGATGACCAAGAGGCCGAGATGGCCGACGCAGAGGACGAAGTGAGTGAGGAAGAAGCCGCCGAGGAAGAAGAAGTGACAGGACTCCAGGACGGCGACTTCGTCAAACTGAACTACACCGCCCGAACCGCCGAGAGCGACCAGCTGGTCGACACGACCGACCCGGCGGTCGCCGAGGAAGAGGGCATCGACGACGAGGGTCGTCCGTTCGAGCCCCGCGTCATCGTGCTCGGCCAGGGCCACATGTTCGCGGCCGTCGAGGACGAGATTCGCGGCAAGGAGGTCGGTGACTCCGGTCACGTCACCATCCCCGCCGCGGAAGCCTTCGGCGAGTACGACGACTCCCAGGTCCGCACCGTCAGCGCCGAGAAGATTCCGGAGGACTCCCGCCGTCCCGGCGCACAGGTCCAGATCGACGGCGAGCAGGGCTACATCAACACCATCATCGGTGGCCGTGCCCGCGTCGACTTCAACCACCCGCTCGCGGGTGAGGACCTCGAGTACGACTACGAGATAAGCGAAGTCGTCGAGGACCGCGTCGAGAAGGCCCAGGGCCTGATGCACATGTTCTTCGACGTCGACCTCGACATGTGGTTCGAGACCGACGAGGTCGAAGAGGAAGTCCGCGTCGAGTCCGACGACGAGGACGAGGACGCAGAGCCCGAGTTCGAGACCCAGACGGTCGAGAAGGAGACGCTCTACATCGAGTCCGACCCGCAGCTGCAGATGAACCAGCAGTGGATGTTCGGCAAGCAGCAGGTCGCACAGCAGCTCATGCAGCACCTCGACATCGACCGCGTCATCGTCCAGGAGACCATCGACGGTGGCATGGGCGGTATGATGGGCGGCATGGGTGGCATGATGGGCGGCGCCGGCGGCGCCGGCGGTGCCGACGCGGCCGACATCGAGGCAGCCCTCGAAGAAGCCGACATCGACGCCGAGGACATCGAAGCGGACCTCGACGAAGAGTAACCACCTCGAGTTCTCTCCGTTTTTCACGAGCGCGCAGCGGCAGTGCTGTCGACACCTGGTCGTCGACAGCGTGAGCAACAGCGCTCGGCTACGGAGGTGACGTGACGAGAACGAGTCGGTCGGCGTCCTAGTTCCTGACCCAGGCCTTCGCGGTCCGGACGAACGTGGAGAGGTCCTCGAGTTTCATCATCCGGAGCATGCCGAGCACGTTCCCTTTGTTCGCGGACTCCAGCCGGTTCGCTGGCATGCGATGGAGGTCCATCATCAGTTCGTCGTAGCGGTCGTTGGAGACCCGGTACAGCATCTCGGTCATGAACAGCCGGGTCTTCACCTTCGGCGCGACACGTTCGTGCCAGAGCTGGTCGTAGATGGCGAGTTCGGAGGCGGAGGTGTCGCGTTCGCTGTGGGTGAGGACGCGGTCGGCCGTCGCGGCGGCGACCCGACCCGACCGCATGCACTTGTCGATACCTTCGCCCCACAGTGGGTCGACGGTCGGCACGGTGTCACCGATGGCCATGAAGTTGTCAGTGCTCATGCGCTCCGGGAGCTGGATGTGTGCGGAGCCGCGGTGCTGGATTCCCTCCTTGCGTGTCGCGTTCGCGAAGCGCGGGTCGGTGTCGACCCAGTACTGGAGGTAGTCGTCGATGGTGAACCCGGACTTGGAGTTCTGGCGATGGCTCTCGTTCTGGAGGTAACAGACGCCGACTTTCGCGGTGTCGGCGCCCGTGTGGAATATCCACGAGTAGCCGCCCGGGGCGATGTCGTGGTCGAGGCGGAGCATCATCGAGTCCGTGAGGTCGGCGTAGCCGTCGGCATCAACGTCGATGCCCTCGTACTCGAACTCGATACCGATGGCCTGCTTCTCACGCTCGAGGTTGCAGACGTCGAGTTTCTTCGCGAGCGGGGCGCTCGGCCCGGTCGCGTCGATGATAATGTCGCCGTACACTTCCTCGTCACCGTTGTACTGCACGCCGACGATCTTCCCGCCTTCCGTGATGGGTTTCGAGACGCGGGAGTCGAACCGGTACTCCGCGCCGTCGGCCTCGGCCTCGTCGACCAGCCAGTTCTTGAAGTCGGCGAATTCGAGGACGGCACCGGGCTGGTGGCGGCGATAGTAGTGGTTGGGAGATTCGAGGACCACGTCGTCCGTGAAGTTCATCACGACCTCGTCGGGGATGCCGAACGAGGCCATGGTCGAGGGGAACGTCCCCGCGGTCGATTTGTTGCTTCTGCTCGGGAACTCGTCCTCGGCCTCCGTCTCGAGTACGACCACGTCGTACCCGCGGGAGGCGAGGTCTCGTGCCGCTTGCCCTCCGGCAGGGCCCGCACCGGCGATAACCACGTCGTATGTTTCAGTCATGGTAGAGTAGGCATCATCGCGACGGACGATTGCGCGTTACCCACCCTTTCTGAACCATCCATGTAATTTGTTCTGATTTGGACTACTGGTGTTTCCGCTGGCCTGTTGCAGGAATGTCTCTCCGTGTCACCGGTCGCGTACAACGGAAGTGGGCTGTGTCGCCGACACCTCACGCGATGTCGCGCGAGGTGTCGATGGCGACCTGGTCTGCGAGTTCGAGTTTGACCGTCTCGGTGAGCGCGGTGCCACCGCGGAACTTCGGCACCGAGAGGCGGTTCTCGAGTTCGGTCCCGCGGACTTGCGTTTTGAGGTCGAACACGACGTCGGCCATGTGTTTCGTCGTGTCGCGGTTCGTCGGGATGTGGTGGCCGTTCAGGCAGTGCAAGAACGCGATGGAGCCGGTGTTGACCATGTGGGTCTGGAGTTCGGTCATGAAACTCCGGTACCGGTTCCGGTCACCGCGTTCGAGGACGTCGGCCGTGTCGATGATGAGGTTGGCCCCCTCCGGGAGCGCCCGGATGAGGCGGTTGGCCTGGTCGAGTGGTTCCGACCCGGAGATGTCACGCACCGTCGGGTTTCCGACCGGGGCGTTCGTGTTCTCTATCGCGTCACGGACCGCCTGGTCTGACCGTTCGGTCGTCAGGTACAGTGTGCCGCGAGCGGCCGTGAGCTCGTACAGCAGAAGCTCCGACTGGCTCGCAGGGTCCACGGTGAAGGCAACGATAGCGCCCGGTGGGAGTCCGCCGTTGAGCTTCCGGTCGAGCACGTCGATACCAGTCTCGAGCCGTCCGGCCATCTACACCTCGGTTAGCAGCCGCCACCTAAATAATTGTTTGCGTACTCAGTAGTCGAGCTGCGTCGTCGTACGCTGCCCAGACCGCCGACGATTCCAGGGGACGGCGTGCCGGTGGGACCGTCGCCAGCACCGGCGCATCGAGGAGGTCGGCAACCCCTGTCGGCGCCTCCTGGGTCCGGGTGAGGACGACGCCGACGACGGTCGTGTCCAGCTGGCGGGCCATCGCGGCGGTCTTGGCCGCGTCGAGCAACGCCTGTGGCGTCCCGTCGCTGACGAGGACCGTGCGGTCGACGGCCCGGAGCGGTTCGACCGCGGGTGGGCCGGCTCCGCCCGGAGTGTCCACGATGGTTCTGGTGGTATCCCGGGAAGACAGTCGCTGGAGGGCGGTGGTGACGGGACACGTCGCGCTCGCGGGCGGCGCACCGACGAGTCGGACACCGGGGTAGGCGGGTACCGGCTGGTCCAGCGGCGTGCCGACGTCGCTGGCGGTGGCGAGCGTCGGCTCCCGGTCGCAGCCGGCCAGCGTGTGCAGGTCGGGCATGTCGCAGTCCACGTCCACGACCCGGACCGGTCGTCTGCGGGTTCCAAGTGTGGCGGCCAGCGCGAGCGTCGTGGTGGTCTTCCCGACGCCGCCCTTGCCGCCGGCGATGGCGAGCATGCCGGGTCTGGCCGCGGCATGGTACTTGAACGCCCGCAATGGTTTACAAAATACGTAAACTACAAATCGGCTGCTGTCGTTTCGATGGTATGGACAGTCACGACGAACCGACCGATGGACCGCTCCCTCCAGCCCTCGTCGACCGCATCGCGTCCACTCACGGGGTCGCGGCCCCGGAACTCGGACGGGTCCTCGGCGACATCCACGACGACCTCGTCGACGGGGCCGATGCCTTCCACGCCTACTACACCGGGAAGAACCCGGACGTTCCACGGTATCCGGGAGACGGTGAGGGTGCCGAACTCCCCCCGGAACGCGTCGTCGCCGACGGACTCCTGGAAATCATCACCGTCACCGACGAGGAGTGGGACCAGTTGCTCGGTCGGTTCGCACTCGACGGTGACCTCGCACGGGCGGTCCAATCGGCCCACGCCGAGTACGCCGCGTCGGTTGGTGTGGATGTCGAGCCGAGCGACGGCCGCAGACCGCTGGTTCTCCCGGGCCACCGCCTCGGCGCGATGGTCCGAGTTGGGCTCTCCCGGCGACAGGCCGCAGTCCAGGTGCTTCGGGAACAGGGGCTGACGCAGGCGGCTATCGCGGACCGGCTCGGCCTCGACGTCGGCACCGTGAAGTCGCACTGCTACCGGGTCGACGCGAAGGTCCGCGAAGCGAACGAACTCCTCGCCGTCGTCGACCGTCCCGTCACCGACGACGAACAGTGAGGTTCAAGGTGTGTGGCCGACGCCATCAATCTAATGCGTCACGACCACCTGCTCACCGCGAAACAGCTCACGCGGGAGGACATCGAGACGGTGCTCGACCACGCGGCCGAGGTGGACGAGAACCCGGCGGCGTTCGGCGAGCGTCACACCGGGAAACTCCTCGGACTGTGCTTTTTCGAGCCGAGCACCCGGACGAAGATGAGCTTCGAGGCGGCGATGAAACGACTCGGCGGCGACGTGGTCGACATGGGGCCCGTCGAGTCCTCGTCCGTCAAGAAGGGGGAATCGCTCGCGGACACGATGCGCGTGGTCGAGGGGTACGCCGACGCGCTCGTGTTGCGACACCCGCTGATGGGGGCGGCGAAGATGGCGAGCGAGTTCGTCGACGTCCCGCTGGTGAACGCCGGTGACGGCGCGGGCCACCACCCGACACAGACGCTGCTCGACCTCTACACCATCCGCGAGAACGCCGGGCTGGACGACCTGACCATCGGCATCATGGGCGACCTGAAGTACGGTCGCACCGTCCACTCGCTGGCGAACGCACTGACGAACTTCGACGCGAACCAGCACTTCATCGCACCCGAATCCCTCAAACTGCCGCGGTCGGTCCGGTTCGACCTGCACGAGGCTGGCGCGAACGTCCGCGAACACACGGAACTCGACGCCATCCTGCCGGAACTCGACGTGCTGTACGTCACGCGCATCCAGCGCGAGCGGTTCCCCGACGAGAACGAGTACCACAAGGTGGCCGGACAGTACCAGATCGACGTCGAGACGCTGGAAGCGGCCTCGGACGACCTGTCGGTGATGCACCCGCTCCCGCGTGTCGACGAGATCGCACCGGACATCGACGACACCGCGTACGCGAACTACTTCGAACAGGCTCACAACGGGGTGCCCGTCCGGATGGCACTGCTCGACATGCTCCTGGAGGAAGACCGATGAGCGACACGAACAAGGAACTCCGCGTCTCGAAGATTCGCAACGGTACCGTCATCGACCACGTCCGCGGCGGCCAGGCACTGAACGTGCTCGCCATCCTCGGCATCACGGGGACGAGTGGGGAACAGGTGTCCATCGGGATGAACGTCCCGTCCCAGACGCTGGCGACGAAGGACGTCGTGAAGGTCGAGGGTCGAGAACTCAGCCAGGACGAGGTGGACGTGCTCTCGCTCATCGCGCCCGACGCGACCATCAACATCGTCCGCGACTACGAGGTGGTCGAGAAGCACCGCGTCTCGCGACCCGAATACGTCTCCGGCGTGCTCTCGTGTCCGAACCACAACTGCATCACGAACGCGAAAGAGCCGGTCGACACCGAGTTCGAGGTGCTTCGTGACGGCGTCCGGTGTAGCTACTGTGAGACCATCGTCCGTGAGGACATCGCCTCGCACATCCACACGGACTGACATCGAGCTGACCGCGGACTGACACGCCAGCCCGACTCGAAGATAGTTTTCGATTGATGTATCTTTCCCGTGGCGCAGGCGGTGATTTCGGTACGTGAAACCACACCACGAAAGCAACCGACCCCAGAAAGGACTAAATAGTCACCGGACGAACGTTTTGGTATGTCGAAGAAGATCAAACTCGTGCTCGCCCTGGTCGCAGCTGTCCTCGTCTACAAGATGGTCGCTGGTGGCTCCGGAACCGCCGTCGAAGTCGACTACGACGTCGAGGAATAGCCGACCTTCACGACCGGTCCCTGCATTTTTCGAAACACGTACCCCGACTCGTTCCCCAGCGACAGGTATGTACGGCGTCGTCACGCGGAACGAACCGGAACTCGACTGGTCGGAGTTCGACCGCGCATTCTACGAGGTCAAAGACGTGACCGGGCGCGCGGTCGAACCGGTCGCCGAGGCGGTGAACATGGTCTCCTGTTTCGGCGACACCGCCGCCGGTGAGGCGAAACCCGACCTCGTCCCCGTCAACGACGAGGGCGAGAAAGCGACGAGAGAGCGCCCGTACTTCGACTGGGGCTACATCTGCCCCTCTCGCGAGCGCTACCGGGAGGGCCTGCTGGAGATGATCGAGGACTGCGCGGCCGTCAACGGCGACGTGCGCCTGGACGACGTGGGGTTCCCGAGACAGGAGTACTGCTACTGCGAGCACTGCAACGAGGCGTTCAAGGAAAGCGAGTACGACGACCGCTTCGAGTGGCGCGCGAGCGTCATCACCGAGTTCGTCGCCGAAGCCGCGGCGCGCATCCCCGGCAAGACCTACTTTACGCTCTACCCTGACCCATACCCGGGCCACCTGTACGAGCGCGCCGGGCTCGACCTCGACGCTCTCTCGGAGTACGTCGACGAGTTCGTCGTCCCCCTCTACGACATGGCGTACTCGACGACGTACTGGCTGGAGGTCATCGCGTCGGGGTTCCAGGACGCCCTGTCGAAACCGTTCTCCATCGAACTCTATGCTGTCGACGTGGACATCGACAACCTCATCCACGCGACCGAGGTGGCCGACGCCTACGCCGAGGACGTGTACTTCGGGTACGACGCGAGCCAGGCGAGTGCGGCCATCCGCCGGATGAAGGCCGACTCGCAGGACGGGAAGACGTTCGGGGACTTCGAGTAGTCTCAGACCTGCATCCGCATCGAGTGGTACTGCTGGTGCATGCCGTAGTCCTCGAAGAACTCCCTGGCCCCCTCGTTGTCGACGTGGACCGAGAGCGAGAAGAACGCGCAGTCGCGCTCGCGCCCCCAGTCGAGGAGCCGGTCGAGCAGGGCGGTCGCGACCCCCTCTCGTCGGTACGCGGGTTTCACGTAGAGGCCGTCGCAGTAGACGGCGGGAGGCCGGTCGTAGATGGGCGGCGTGGGTGAGACCGCGCCGGAGACGCTTCCGACGAGGTCTCCGTCGTCAGTCTCGGCGACGAAGAGGACGCGGTCCTCGTCGTCGAGCCAGTAGTCGATGTCGGGGTCGGTGCGGGCCTGTTCGGTGAGGTTGCTGTACTCGGGTTCGCGTTCCTCGGCGGCCTCGTAGGCGGGAACGAGGAGGTCGCGGGCGATTCGTGGCTGGTCGGCAGGTGTGGCGTTCCGTAGTTGCATGTGGTGGTGAGTGTCGAACTGGTCAACGGAGTCGGAGCTACCGGGCGGTGCGAAACGGGAGCGTGACCGGCGTCGGCACCGGCCACGTGCTCAGAAGAGGGTCATCCTGTCGAGGTGTCGAGGCGCGAGACACATAAACGTCCCTGCCGTGTGTCACGACGAGACACACGGGCAGCGGTCATCCTACTCCCGCCCTGCATACTCGGCACCCCGGTTGCGGTCGCGCCACGCAAGGAGGTCCTCACGGTCACGGGTGTCCTCGGGCAACTGGTGGAACCAGCGAGCCTTCGATATCTCGTCGTCCGGGTCCTCGATCTCCGTCTCTGTCGTCTCCGCGCGGGCGGCGTAGACGGGGAGGACCGCGCACATCGACTGCTCGCCCGAGACGAGCCGGAGCCGTGTGAGAATCGCCAGCCCGTCGTAGCTGGCTTCGACACCGGCTTCTTCGGCGAGTTCTCGTTCTGCTGCCTCGCGGTAGCTCTCGTCGGAGTCGACGCCGCCGCCGGGCAGGACCCAGAGGTCGACGCCGTCGTGCCGGACGAGCAGGATGGCCCCGTCAGGACGGTAGACGATGGTGTGGGCACCGTAGGGCGCCCCAGTCCGGTTCGTCCGCTCGGCGAGCGTCCGAAACCGACGGCGCGAGACGTACCGGGTGCGCGTCACCTCCATCGGGTCGTCGTGGCGCTCGCGAAGTTCGTGGTACACCTGCTGGCCGTGCTGGTCGGCCTGGTCTGCGAGGTACCAGAGGTCGTCGACGGGCATCACTCCGGGCGAGCAGACGGCGGGCGGTCGGCGACGGCGCGAGAGAGAGACTGGATAGCGACGTGAATCATTGCGATGATGTATCGTATCGAGGAGCAAAATCGCTTCGACACGGGAGAACCCTTCGGCCGCGGCACGCCCGACTGCCGCCACGGGGTTTACCCGCGGGTCGTCCCAACCTCGGCGTGCAATGACGTCCGCACTGTTCGTCGTCAGCGAGGAAGGCTACTGGGCCGAGGAATGCATCGAACCGCTCACGACGCTCGACGCGGCAGGCGTCGACGTGACGGTCGCGACACCCACCGGCGAGCCGCCGGTCGTCGACGAGGTGTCGCTCGACCCCGACGACGTGGGCGAGGAGACCGCAGAACGGTACCGCGAGATAGACGAGACCGACGAGCGACTGACCGACCCGGTCCCGGTCGCGGGCGAGGACGCGGCCGACTACGACGCGGTCGTCTTCCCGGGCGGCCACGGGACCGAGTGGGACGTGAACCAGGACAGCGACGCCCGGCGGCTCCTCCGGGACGCGGTGACCGGCGGCGACGGGGTCGCCCTCGTCGTCTGCCACGCGGTCGGCCTGCTGGCGTTCACCCGCGAAGAATCGGGCGAGTTCCTCGTCGCCGGGCGCGACGTGACCGGCTTCCCGAACGCCTGGGAGGAGGACGTCGTCGACGAGTACGACCGGCTGCACGACGGCCGAAAGCTCCCGTACTGGGTCGAGGACGAGGTCGTCATCGCCGGCGGGAACTGGGACGCCGAACTGGACAGCGAGACAAGCGTCACCGTCGACGGCGACCTCGTGACGGCTCGTGGCCCCGGTTCCTCGTCGGAGGCGGCACAGACGCTGTTGTCGGAACTCGGTGTCGAGACGACCGCCTGAGCGGGCGGAACCAGCAGCGAACCCGACAGCATCGCCCGACCCGAATCAGTCCCTTTTTAATCGGTCCGTCGGTACGAGAGGGTATGAGCTTCGAGGAAGACGACCGCGTCGTCCTGCACGACAAGCACAGCGAGTACGACGGCCAGACCGGCAAGATCACCCAGGTCATGGAGACCATGTTCGGTGACGCCACGTACACCATCGCGTTCGAGGACGGCCAGGAGCAGGGCATCCCGGAGGACCAGCTCGAGGCCGCCCCGGACGAGGACGAAGACGACGAAGAATAAGCGGATTTTCAGATGCCGAAGGTTCCGTTCCACTACGTCGACCTGCGTGCGTTCTGTTACGCAACCGAGGACGAGAAGCGCGTCGAGGAGGCCCTGCGCTACTACCTCCCGGAGGACTACGAGGTCGAGCGCATGGAGAACAAGGGACACCACGGCGACCGCATCGTCGTGCTCTCGGCGCGGGTCGAGAACGCCGACGACGTTCGCCACGTCCTCGCGCGAGTGGCGGAACTCGACGACATCGAGTCGGTCATCGGCGAACTCGACGACCGCGTGACCGACAACTGCGAACTGTTCTTGCGACTCGACAAGCAGGCCGCCTTTTCTGGCGAGACCGCCCTCGGCGAAGGCATCACCTTCCGGGCGAAGGTCGAAGCCTACCCCGCGAAGAAGGAAGCCGCGGTGGAGAACGCCCGCGACACGCTGGACTCGCTGCGGGAGCAGTAACGCTCGTAGCGCCGCAGTGCCGCGACCGCTCCCCGAATCGGAAGCCTAAGGTCGTTGCTGGCGGGAGCACAATCCATGTACGAGGCCGTCCACGCCCACCCCGACGGTGAGACGACAGTCGCCCGCTTCGCCCACACCGCCGCCGCGTACGGGTACGACGGTATCGTCGTCCGCAACCACGGTGATGCCCGCGCCGACTACGACGCCGGGCGCATCGCCGACGAGTACGGCATCGACGTGGTCCCCGGCCTCGAGGTCCGTGCCGACGACCAGAACCAGGCGTCTGGCTACGTCGGGAACTACCGCCGGCAGTTTCCGCTCTTGCTCATGCACGGCGGCTCGAAATCCCTCAATCGCTTCGCGGTCGAACAGGACCGCATCGACGTGCTCGCGCACCCGATGCGAGACGAGGGCGACTTCAACCACGTCCTCGCGAAAGCGGCCGCCGAGAACGGGGTGCGAATCGAGTTCAACCTCCGCGACGTGCTCCGCAGGACCGGCGGGCGGCGCGTCCAGCGCCTCCAGTCGCTTCGCAAGTTGCGCGAACTCGTCGAGAAGTACGACGTGCCATTCGTCGTGAGCGGCGACCCCTTCTCGCATCTGGAACTCCGTGCGTCGCGGGAACTCGTCGCGGTCGGTGAGACCATCGGGTTCGACCGCGAGCAGATGGCCGACGGCCTGCGAGAGTGGGGACGGCTCGCGGCCCGGAACCGCGAGCGCGACTCCGACGCTTTCATCGAACCCGGGGTGCGTAGAGGCCGGTATGAAGAGACCGATTGAGGACCACGCCGCCCGCTTCGACGAGATGGCCGGCCGGTACGACGACGAAGTCAACCAGACAGACGAGTACAAGGCCTGTGTCTCGTTCGTCCTCGACCACGCGAAAGCGGACCTGACGACGGAAGACACCGTGCTCGACCTGGGCTGTGGCACGGGGGCCATCGGCCTCTCGCTCGCCGAGTACGCAAAGACCGTCGTCGGCCGCGACATCAGCGAGGGGATGCTCGAACAGGCCCGCGAAAAGGCCGCCGAAGCTGGACTGGAGAACGTCGAGTTCGGACAGGGGACCTTCCGCGAACCCGAGTACGACGGCCCGGTCGACATCGTCGTCTCCAACTTCGCCATGCACCACCTCTCCGACGAGGAGAAACGCGAGGCCATCCAGGTCATCGCCGACCTCGGCCCCCGCAAGTTCGTGTTGGGCGACGTGATGTTCTTCGGCGAACCCAACCCCGACGAGCCGTTCTACTCGCCCGAGGTCGACGACCCCTCGACGGTCGGGCACCTCGCGGACGCCTTCACCGACGCCGGGTTCGTCCTGACCGCGGTCGAACCGGTCCACGACCAGGTCGGCGTCCTGGTGGGCGAGCGCGTCGACGTGGACGAATGAGAGAGACAGACCGATGAAACACCTCCCGAAGGCACTGCGACCGAAGCGACGATACCTCGGTATCGGCATCGAGTCTACCCCGGATGCCTCGTTCGGCCGCGGCGACTTCCAGCGCGAACTCTGGTACGCCGCGCAGAACCTCGTCGGCGACGTTGGCAGCGCCGACGCCGACCTCACGGTCATCCAGTTCCACTTCGGCGACGGCCGGGGTGAAGCGATCGTCCGGGTCCGTCACGGCCACACCGAGACGGCCCGGGCTGCACTCGCCTGCATCGCGAGCATCAACGGCTCGGACTGTGGTCTCCACGTTCGCGGAATCTCGGGGACGATACGGGCCTGTGAAGAAAAGTATTTAGGACGCCCGTCGGAAGGGGCGAAACAGAGAACCGTCGCGTTCGAGCACGACGACCGGGCCGCAGTCGAGCGAGATTCCGTTCTCGATGTGCGCGTCAACGGCGAGTACATCGGCGCGACGCACCTCGATTTCCAGTGATTTACAATGCAGGGACAAGCGTCACAACAGGCGTACGACCGGGGTATCACCATCTTCTCCCCGGACGGTCGCCTCTATCAGGTCGAGTACGCTCGCGAAGCCGTCAAGCGAGGGACCGCCAGTATCGGCGTCCGAACCAACGAAGGTGTCGTCCTCACCGTCGACAAACGCATCCGCTCGCCGCTGATGGAGCGAAGTAGCGTCGAGAAGATCCACAAGGCCGACGACCACATCGGTATCGCGAGCGCCGGCCACGTCGCCGACGCCCGCCAGCTCATCGACTTCGCCCGCCGTGACTCGCAGGTCAATCAGCTTCGCTACGGCGAGCCCATCGGCGTCGAGACGCTGACGAAGGACGTCACCGACCACATCCAGCAGTACACGCAGGTCGGCGGGGCTCGCCCCTTCGGCGTCGCACTCATCATCGGCGGCATCGAGAACGGCGAACCGCGCCTGTTCGAGACCGACCCCTCCGGGACCCCCTACGAGTGGAAGGCACTCGCCGTCGGCGCAGACCGCGGCGAGATTCAGGACCACCTCGAGGAGAACTACGACGAGGACGCCGACCTCGACGGCGGTATCGAGCTGTCCCTGCGCGCACTCGGTACCGTGAACGACGAGGAACTCCGCCCCGAGAACATCGGGATGGCGACCATCGACGTCGAATCCGAGCGGTTCGTCTCGCTCACCGACGACGAGGTCGAGGAGTACCTCACAGACCTCGACCTGCTCGCTCCCGAAGAGCCCGAGGCCGAGGAAGCCGACGACGAGTCGACCGAAGAGTAACCGCCGTCGCGCCCTGTTCGGGAAACACCTTTTTAACCACACCGCGTAAGTTTCGCGTATGATTTCACTTGACGAAGCGGTGACCGCGCGACTCGAGAGCCACGGTGCGCGCTTCGAGGTCCTCGTCGACCCGGACGCCGCGCTGGCCATCAAACGCGGCGAGTTCGACGGTGACCTGGAAGACGTCATCGCAGCCGAGGACGTGTTCGAGGACGCCTCTCGCGGCGACCGACCTGCAGAGAGCGACCTCGAGAAAGTGTTCGAGACGACAGACCCGATGGAGATAATCCCCGAAGTCATCAAACGCGGAGAGATTCAGATAACGGCCGAGCAGCGCCGGGAGATGCAAGAACAGAAGCGCAAACAGCTCATCCAGAAGATCGCCCGGAACGCGGTGAACCCGCAGATGGACAACGCGCCGCACCCGCCGGACCGCATCGAGTCCGCGCTGGAGCAGGCGGGTTTCCAGGTCGACCCGATGGAACCGGTCGAGAGCCAGGTCGACGACGCGCTCGACGCGCTCCGGCCGGTCATCCCCATCCGGTTCGACGAGGTGACTATCGCGGTCCACGTCCCCGCCGACTACGCGGGCAGCACGCAGGCGAAGGTCCGTAACTACGGCGACCTCGAACGCGAGGAGTGGCAGAACGACGGGTCGTGGGTCGGCGTCGTCACCTTCCCCGCCGGGATGCAAAACGACTTCTACGACATGGTCAACGACATGACCAGCGGGGAAGCAGAGACGCGCATCATCAAGGACGAAGACGACATTAGCACGCGGTAGGCCGGTTCCGCGTTTCGGTCACTTTCTCACTCGTCGACGGCGAACTCACACGCCAGGAACACCACAGGTGAGAGCAACACGAACCGATACTGGTCGGGGACGAGGTCGACTGCTTCGCCGTCCGTCCGCGCCGTGAGTTCCGACTCGGTAAGCGGGACGTGCTCGACGTGCGACCGGCCCGGACCGAGGCCGGTGTAGCACAGCTGGACGTACCGCCCGCCGGTCCACGCGACGTGTCGCCACCCGTCGTCGGCGCGGCGCTGGAGTGCCCACGGGACGTTGCAGCCGAGAGAGACCTGCTCGTCGCCGGTGTTCGTCACCGCGAAGCGGGCAGTCTCACCGAGTCGTACCGACTCGTCCAGTAGCCGGAGGTCGAGCCGGTCGTGGTCGGCGACGATGCTGGCGTCGTCCTGATAGTCGGCGGTCGATTCGTCGGGAGCACCGAAAGGACCGAGTCCGAGAGCTGTGCCCACGCCGCCCCCGAGGAGGGTGAGGGACCCGGCCGCGAGGAGGTCTCGTCGGTTCACGTTCGAAGGTTCAGGGTTGTGGTCGTCGCTCTGGGTGGTTGCCGTCTGGAAAACTGGTGTCGTGACACCGAATCGCCGAATTATCCTTTCTTGAACCCGAGCAGGAAGCCGCCGGTGAAACCCGCGCCGACCGAGAGCGTCGAGAGGATGGGTTCGATCCAGCCTGCCTCTATCTCCTGTGTGCTCTGGGCGGCTCCAAGGATGCCGCCGGAGAGTTCGTCCCACTTGACGGTGATGTAGCCCTTCGATTCGAGGAACTTGAACAGTGCCATCTCCAACCCGACCAAGACGGCGATAATCTTGGCTATCTTCTTCGCAGCGAATCCGATGAGGGCACCGATGACGGCACCCGAGCCGAACTCGAGTCCGAGTTGCTGCGGATTCAACTCCAGCGGTAGCATACAGCTAAGGGTATGCCGCTTTCTGATAAGTCTTTTGGGGAGATGGCCCTCACGTCCCCGTCACTTCCCCGGAATCGCACGTGCTCGCGTGACACGACACATCAGACATCTAGAACCAACAGCAAGAGATTCAAGAGGTCCGGGCGGCAATACGCGAGTATGATAGCAGTACGACCGACAGAGGTGCAGGACCGGCGGGGTTGACACCGCCTGCCGACCGGGCATCGTCCCGGTCGGAGCGACCACCAGCCGAAGCTACCGTAGTTACAACGCCGGATATTTCTCATGAAGGCACTCATCGCGAAACGCGTCGATTCAGGTATCGCAGACGTCAGCGAGATTCGAGACCTCGCACTCGCCGCCGGCTACGACGTCGTCGGTGAACTGACCCAGTCCCGGAAGGCCGACCCGGCCCTCCAGTTCGGTGAAGGGAAGGCGGAGGAACTGGCGGCACTGGCCCACCGAAAAGGTGTCGAGGCCGTCATCTTCGACAACAGACTGGGCCCGTACCAGACGTACAACCTCGGCCAGAAGCTCCCGGAGGGCTGTGAGGTGATGGACCGCTTCACACTCATCCTGGAGATATTCGGCCAGCGTGCCCAGACCCGGAAGGCACAGCTTCAGGTCGAACTCGCGGAACTCAGGTACGAACTTCCCCGTGCGGAGGCCAAGACCAGCCTCGCAAAGCGCGACGAGCACCCCGGCTTCATGGGGCTGGGAGAGTACGACGAGAGCCGCGAGCAGGACATCAAAGACCAGATCAGTCGCATCCGGGACGAACTGAAACACATCGAACAGACCGAGGAGAAACGCCGCGAGCGCCGCCACGAGGCCGGATTCGACCTCGTCGCCCTCGCGGGCTACACCAACGCCGGGAAGTCGACGCTGATGCGCCAGATGGCGGCGGACCTCGACGTCGACGAGAACGAGGACCTCCATCCGGACCTCGACGCGACCGCCGAGTCCGAGGACCGGCTGTTCACCACGCTCGGGACGACGACCCGGCGGATGGACATCGACACCCGGAACGTGTTACTGACCGATACGGTCGGGTTCATCTCGAACCTGCCGCACTGGCTGGTCGAGTCGTTCAAGTCCACGCTGGATTCGGTGTACCGGGCGGACCTCGTTCTCCTCGTCGTGGACGTCTCGGAACCCATCGAGGAGATTCGCGAGAAGCTCGTGACGAGCCACGACACCCTGTACGAGCGCAACGAGGCACCCATCGTCACCGTGTTGAACAAGATAGACAAAGTCGAGGAGGCGGAACTCGCAGAGAAGCGCGAGGCGCTCTCGGCACTCGCACCGAACCCGGTCGCGGTGTCCGGCCAGGAGAACCTGAGCATCGACCAGCTCAGAGAGCGTATCGTGCAGGAACTCCCGGACTGGGAGCGCGAGCGCCTCGTGTTGCCGATGACCGACGACACGATGAGCGTCGTCTCGTGGATTCACGACAACGCGAACGTCTTCGAGGTGAACTACGGCGACGACGACGTGCTCGTCGACTTCGAGGCACGGCCAGCCGTGGTCGAGAAGGCGCGGTCGCGGGCTGCCGACCTGTCGGCACCGATGCAGTGAGTGGCCGCGTTCGGAGCCGAATTTAGAGGTCTCGTTTCTCCTTCGACACCACTTGCACGCCCTCGATTCTGGTGTCCGGGTACTGTCCATCGGCATCCTTCTCGGCGGCTTTCACCATGTCCCAGACGACGTTGAGGCCAGTCGTGACGCCCTCCAGTGCCTCCATCTCGCAGCCAGTCTTGCCCGTCGTCTCCACGCCGACTCGCAGGGTGACGTGGTCGTCGGCCACGTCGAAGTCGGTGTCGACGTTCGTCACGGGAATCTGGTGGCACATCGGGATGGTCTCCCAGGTGTGCTTGACGGCCTGGATAGCGCCGATGCGGGCGGTCGCCAGCACGTCGCCCTTCTTCACCTCGTTCCCCCGGATCGCCTCGATGGTCGACGGCTGGAGGTAGATGGTACCCTCGGCGACGGCCCGGCGCGCGGTGTCGGGTTTGTCGCCCACGTCGACCATCTGCGCTTCACCTGCATCGTCGGTGTGGGTCAACTCGTCACTCATCGCGACCACCCCACATGGCGTGAGGAATCTCGGGCAGTAGATCGGACGCCAACATGCCGTAGCCTTGCGCGTCGACGACCGAATCACCTGCGGTTCCGTTCACGAAGGCCGCGATACCTCCGGCAGTCACCGGGTCGTGGGTGCTCGCGAGTGCACCGCAGATGCCCGCGAGCACGTCACCGGTCCCGCCGACGGTCATACCTGGGTTCCCCGTGCGATTCACCCGGGTCGTCTCCCCGTCGGTAACCACGTCGTAGGCACCCTTGACGAGGAGCGTCTGGCCGAGGGCCGCGGCGAACGACTCCGCGAGTTCCGCCCGCGTCTTCCAGTCGTCGTCTGTCTCGCCGCCCATGGCGACGAGTTCGCCCTGGTGTGGGGTACACAGCAGGTCGGCCTCGGTCTCCACGTCGGGAACGACCCGGAGTGCGTCGGCGTCCACGACCGCCCGTCCCTCGTAGGCTTCGAGGAACTCCCGGACCGCATCGAGGGTCCCGCTGGCCCGGCCCAGGCCCGGCCCCAGAAGCACGCAGTCGGCGTCGAGCGCCCGGTCGAGCAACTCGTCGACGTGCTTCGGCTGGAGCAAGCCACCGGCGAGTTCGTGGACGATGAGCCCCTCCTCGTAGCCCTGGACCTCGCGGGCGACGGTCTCGGGACAGGCGAGGTGGACGAGGTCACACCCGGCCCGCATCGCGGCCTGTCCCGCGAGTGCCGGCGCGCCGGTGTAGGGGCCGCCCCCGACGACCAGCACCTCGCCGAAGTCACCCTTGTGTGCCTGGGGGTCGCGAGAGAGCGCCAGCAGGTCACCCCGTTCGACGAACAGCTCTGCGGCGTCGGGGATGCCGATGTCCGCGACGGTGATGATGGGCGCGTCGACCGACTCCAGCCCCGGCTTGTCGTCGTGGAAGGTGACGACGTGGTCGGCCTGGACCGCAGTTCCATGGGAGTCGCCGGTGTCCGCGTCGACCCCCGAGGGCACGTCGACCGAGACGACGTAGGCTGAGGACTGGTTGATGACCTCGGCGGCTGTCGCCTCGGGCTCGCGGAGTGCCCCCGTCACACCCGTTCCGAGCATCGCGTCGACCACGAGGTCGCACTCGGGAAGCGAGAAGTCGGCCGAGTCGCGCACCTCGCGGGTGTCGTACTCGCCCTGCTGGAGGGCATCCCAGTTCTCCCGGGCGATGTCGGTCGTGATGTTCTCCGCCCGCCCGAGTAAGAGCGTCTCCACCTCGAACTCGTCGAGGAACCGCGCCGCAACGAACGCGTCGCCGCCGTTGTTCCCGCGACCCGCGACGACGACCACCCGGTCGCCGGGTTCCGCGTGCTCGCGGACCACCCGCGCGACCGCGTTCCCGCTCGACTCCATGAGCTGTTTCCGTGGAACCCCGAGCGCCTCGGCGTTCCGGTCGACCTGTGCCATCCGGTCGCTCGTAATCATGGCCGACGGTTCGAGCGGCGGGAGGTAAAGACTGGCGTCGAGTTGGCTGATCTGGGTGGTGTTCTTGCTATCGGTACAGCCGGGCGGCGCACGCTGACTCGCGTGCCGGAGGCCGCGAGTCGATATCGTGCGAGGGACGACCGGAGTGGAGTGAAACGGAACGAAGGGAGTCGGCTGGGGAGGGTGTGGCTGCGGTGCGGGGCGGTTTGGGGCGGTGGCGGTCTCCATCGCCATCGGCAGTCGTGACCTGGTTCTCGGAGACACCGCCAGCACGCAACCCTGCAACACCAGCGACACCGACAGCCCAAACCACCACTCCCGAAGGCGATTCCCGACCACCAGCCGACTCCGACCCACCACACAGAAGAATTTCGTACTCGGAGCCGAGTTCTCTTCTATGACACTCCCCAGAGTCGGCCTCGGTACGATGGGCATCGACGACCCGGACGCCATCGCGAACGCCCTCGACGCGGGCTATCGCCACCTCGACACCGCACAGATTTACGAGAACGAAGCCGTCGTCGGCGAGGGGCTCGCAACGAGCGACGTCCCCCGAGACGAGGTCTTCCTCGCGACGAAGGTCTGGGCGACCAACCTCGCCCCCGAGGATGTCCGCGAGAGCACGGAAGCCAGTCTCGACCGCCTCGGCGTCGACTCGGTCGACCTGCTGTACGTCCACCGACCCATCGAGGCGTACGACCCCGAAACGACCCTCCCAGCCTTCGACGAACTCGTCGAGGACGGCCTGACCGAACACGTCGGCGTCTCGAACTTCACCCACGAAGAACTCGCCACCGCCCGCGAGCACCTCGACGCGCCCATCTTCGCCCACCAGATAGAGTACCACCCGTTCTTCCAGACGCCGGACCTGCTGGCCGACAACCGCGAGCACGACGAGACGGTGGTCGCGTACTCCCCGCTGGCACAGGGGACGGTGTTCGACGACCCGGTGCTCTCGGATATCGCGGAGTCCCACGACGTGACCCCCGCCGACGTGGCAATCGCGTGGCTCTGCCAGAAGGAGGGCGTCGTGACGATTCCCAAAGCAGGGAGTCGTGCGCACCAGGAGGGGAACCTCGCCGCTGCCGAAATCGGCCTCACCGACGAGGAGTGTGCCCGCATCGACGACCTCGACCGCGGCGAGGAACTGTTCCCGGAGTAGTGCGATTGCTCGGCTGTCGCCGTCCTACGCCTGCGTCTTCACCGTCCACTCCTGTCCTCGCTCCTCGACGACAGAGTGGATCTTCAGTTCGCCGTCGCGACCGCTGGCTTTCACCGTGTCGCCGACCCTGACGCGGTTGAACTCCTCGCGGGGCCGCCACTCGTTCAGCGCGTCGTTCTCGTCCCACTGGACGCCGACGAGGTAGCCGACCTCCTGATATTCGTGTCGTAACCGCCGGTGGAGGTCGGCCGAGACGGTCGCGTCGTCCAGTGGTTCGAAGGCGTCGCGGTAGGCGTCGTCGACGGTGACCGCGATTCGTCTGTCGTCGCGCCAGCGCTCCCGGAACAGTTCGATATCGGCGGTCTGGTCGTCGACCACGACGACCTCGCGGACCTGCACGGTCGCCTCGTCGGCGAAGTACCCGAGGCAGCCCGTGAGGCTGGCGGTAGCGGTGGCTGTGGATATTGCGCCGAGCTGGAGGGCACGGCGACGGGAGAGGGGACCCATGTGGCTACCGTCGAACTGGTACTGTAAGTGTCTTGTTCACCTGCGGATACGAAAGCCGTCTTCGCCCTGCGGTTCCTCGTACTCGACCTCGACCGAGTCGACGTTCGCGGCCGGACTGCCCTCGTGACACCACTCGACCATCGACTCGACGGCGTCTTCCGGACCCTCGAAGACGGCCTCGACGCGGCCGTCGCGGAGGTTCTGGACCCAGCCGTCGATTCCGTTCTCCTGTGCCGTATCGCGGGTGTTCGCCCGGTAGTAGACGCCCTGGACGCGGCCCGAGACGAAGACGTGTGCGCGGGTTCGGTCGGCTGCTGGCATATGCCGAACGTGGGACGGACACCGGAAAAACGTTCTTCGGCGCGCTTTTCCCACCCGACCACCAACCTCCGCCCATGTCCCAGCACCGCAGCAACGTCGCGCCCAGCACCCTGGGCATCGAGCTACAGGACGGTGGCGTGTCGGTCGAGTACACGGACGGCCGGTCGGTGTTCTACTACGGCGTCCCCGAGAAGAAGGAAGGAAGTGTCGAGTGCCCGCCGGGCAAGCACGTCCAGGTGCTCGTCACGGACCCGACCGAGACCGAGGGCGTCCTCGTCTACGTCAACGACCGAAAGACGGACGACGACATCCTCGAATCCACCGGCGTCGGCCGCCTGCTCCTCGACACCGGCGAAGAAGAGGAGCTGTTCCCCGGTGTCGTGGTCAAACGCGGCGGCGTCCGCGTGACCGTCGAGGCCGACCCGGAGGAGGCCCGCGGGCGCGTGTTCGTCTTCGCCGAGGACGAGATCAGCGAGCACTCCTACGAGATCGTCTGATGCCACTGGCGAAGCGCTGGCACGACTTCGACCGGTCGGTCCTCGGCACGGTGCCCGACCGGCTCGGGATGTACGAACTCGGCGACGAGGACGGGAACGTCGTCGAAATCGGTCACGGCGTGTTGCGCGACGAACTGAAGTCGGCACTCTCGTACCGCGACGCGGCCACGGTCCGCTGGGAGGTCGCCCAGACCCGAGAGCAGGCTGCCGAGCTGGCGGAAACGCACCGCGACCGCCTCTGACACTGCGACCACGAACACTTCCGAGCGGCCACTACTGCAGGTACGCCGGTTCCTCCCCCGTACAGGCCGACTCGTGGGCTTTCGCGTCGGTCCGGTCGTCGAACATGAGCCCGCAGTCCTCACATTCGAACCAGGTCTCGCCGTCGCGTTCTCGTTTCGCGACCATGTGGGTGTCTTACCCGCCGAACGCCTTTGAACCTCACCCGTAGTATCGAGGCAGGGCGAGAGGGCAATTCTCAAGACAGTCCGATGAAAATAATCTGGTATGAGTTCCCAGGCAGGGACTGACCTGGTCATGACGGTTCGAGCCGCCGAGAAGCGCGACGCCGGCCGCGGTGTCGCCCGCATCCCCGAGTCCGCCCGGAAGGCCCTCGGCGTGTTGAGCGGCGACACCGTCGTCATCGAAGGGTCACGCCGGAGCGTCGCGAAGGTCTGGCCTGCCGGCCCCGACGTCCCGGACGGCGTCGTCCAGATAGACGCCGACACCCGGGCCAACGCCGGCGCGAAGGTCGGTGAGAGCGTCACCGTCTCGGCCAGGGAGGTCGAGGACGCCATAACCATCCACCTCGCACCCCCGGAGACCCTCAAACGCGTCCCCACCGGTATCATCCAGCGCGCCATCACGCGCGACCTGGACGGTCGCCCCGTCAGCGTCAACGAGCGCATCCGGCTGGAGCGCATCTCCAGTACGCCCTTCCGTATCGTCTCCACCACGCCCGACTCCCCGGTCAGAATCACGAGCGACACCGAAATCGTCGTCGAGGGCGAATCCTACGACCCGGGGGCGCGTACCCCGACAGAGCGTGGCACGGAGTCGAAAGGGAGCGCAGGTCCACAGTCGCCACCACCGGAGAAGCCAAGCGGCGTCAGCTACGAGGACATCGGTGGACTGGACAACGAGCTGGAACTGGTCCGCGAGATGGTCGAACTCCCCCTCTCCGAGCCGGAACTGTTCCAGAAGCTCAACATCGACCCGCCGCGGGGTGTCCTCCTCTACGGTCCGCCGGGCACCGGGAAGACGCTCATCGCGAAGGCGGTCGCCAACGAGGTGAACGCGTCGTTCATCAACATCTCCGGGCCCGAGGTGATGTCGAAGTACAAGGGCGAGTCCGAAGAGAAGATACGCGAGACGTTCGAGCGCGCCCGGGAGGAAGCGCCCTCCATCGTCTTCTTCGACGAGATAGACTCCATCGCGGGCAAACGCGACGAAGAGAGCGACGTAGAGAACCGCGTGGTCGCCCAGTTGCTCTCGCTGATGGACGGGCTGGAGGCCCGCGGTGACGTGGTCGTCATCGGTGCGACCAACCGTGTCGACTCGCTGGACCCGGCACTGCGCCGTGGCGGCCGCTTCGACCGCGAGATAGAGATCGGCGTCCCCGACGAGGGCGGTCGCCGTGAGATTCTCGACGTCCACACCCGCGGGATGCCCCTGGCGGACGACGTCGACCTGGACAAGATAGCCAGCCGCACCCACGGGTTCGTCGGCGCAGACCTCGACAGCGTGGTCAGCGAGGCAGCCATGGTCGCCATCCGCCACCGCCCGACCGAGGACGAGGCGCGGGCCGAGTGGAACCGCAACCCCTCGGTCTCGAAGAGCGACTTCGAGGCGGCCCTCGCGTCGGTCGAACCCTCGGCGATGCGCGAGTACATCGCCGAGCAACCGAACGTGAACTTCTCAGACGTCGGTGGGCTGGAGGACGCCAAACAGACGCTGCGTGAGGCTATCGAGTGGCCGCTGAGCTACGGGCCGTTGTTCGAGGCCGCCAAGACGAGTCCGCCTTCGGGGGTCCTCCTGTACGGCCCGCCGGGAACGGGGAAGACGCTGCTCGCGCGTGCTCTCGCCGGCGAGTCCGGCGTGAACTTCATCCGGGTCGACGGCCCGGAACTGCTCGACCGGTACGTCGGCGAGTCCGAGAAAGCCGTCAGGAAAGTGTTCGAGCGCGCCCGGCAGTCCGCGCCCTCTATCATCTTCCTCGACGAACTCGACGCCATCGCGGGCGAACGCGACCATGACACCAACGAGGTGACCGAGCGGGTCGTCTCCCAGCTCCTGACCGAACTCGACGGCCTGGCGGAGAACCCGAACCTGGTCGTGCTGGCAGCGACCAACCGCCGCGAGTTCATCGACCGCGCCCTGCTCCGCCCGGGTCGCCTCGACACCCACATCGAGGTGCCGGAACCGGACGAGGCGGGCCGCCGCAAGATTCTGGAGGTCAAGACCGAGGGCAAACCGCTCGGTGATGACGTAGACCTCGACGAACTCGCCAGCGAGACGGCGGGCTACACCGGGGCCGACGTGGAAGCGCTGGTCAGGGACGCCTCGATGCGTGCCATCCGCGAACTGGCCGACGGCCTCTCGCCAGAGGAGGCGAACGCGAAGTCGGGCGAACTCGTCGTCGAGGCGCGACACTTCGAGGCGGCGAAAAGGCGCCTGTAACGTCGATAGGACCTCCGACCGGGACGGTCCACCAGAACTTCCTTGGTACCACTTCACGAACAGGTCGCCCATGAGCGACGTCGTCGTCGAACAGCTCCCGCCCGAGGAAGCGTTCGCCCTGATATCACACGAGACCCGGTTTCGTATCCTCGAAGCCCTGAACGAGGCCGACGAACCCCTCGCGTTCGCCCGGCTCCGCGAGCGCGTCGGGATGCGCGACACCGGCCAGTTCAACTACCACCTCGGGAAGCTGACCGACCGGTTCGTCCGGAAGCGAGCGGACGAGGAGGACGAAACTGGCGGCTACCAACTCACCACCGCCGGCGAACGCGTCGTCGGCGGTGTCCTCTCGGGTGGCCTGACGAAGACGATGGACGCCGAGACGGTGCCGGTCGGGTCCGGCTGTCTCTTCTGTGGCGAGGAGATGGAACTCGCCTTCGAGGTCGACCGAATCCGCGTCGACTGCCCGGAGTGTGGCGAGCAGTTCACCAACATCGAGGTCCCGGCCGGGGTGATGGAGGGGCGGTCACGCGAGGAGGCGCCTGCTGTCGTCGACCGCTGGCTGAAACGGCACATCCACATCAGCGAGTTCGGGTTCTGTGCGACGTGTGATGGCCCGCTCTCGCGACGTCTCCTCGCCAGCACAGACCCGGACCCGCCGGACTGGTTGACCGACGAGGACGGGTGGGAGGTCGCTGTCCGGAACGAGTGTGGCCGGTGTGGCAAGCAGATGCACAGCGACCTCGGGGCGGCCCTGCTCGCGCATCCCGCTATCGTCGCGTTCCTGCACGAGCACGACGTCGACGTACGCAAGAAACCACTGTGGGACCACGACTGGCTGGCGACGAAGACGGCGACGATCGTCGCCGAGGACCCGCTCCGGGCGGAGTTGTCTTTCTCGCTGGACGAGGACCGACTCGTCCTGACGGTCGACCGGGACCTCACCATCGTCGAGGAACGTCGCGAAACGGCGTGAGAACCGGGCAGAATCGAATCCGGCACCGCCTACGGCGTCAACACGACGTAGGCGACGAGGTAGCCGGTGATGGCGAACGTCACCGTCGCCAGACTCGTCCCGAGGCCCTGTAACACGGTCTCCCGGTCGTAGCCACCGGTCACGACGAGCGACGGCATCACGCCCACGGCCACGCCGAGGCCGATTGTTCCGAGCGCGAAGTGGTACGCGAGGTCGAGCGTCGGCGGCGGGATGACCAGCGCCGAGGCCGCGAATCCGGCGCCGAGGACCGAGCGAGCCGTGACGTAGCTCCGGAGTCGCCGGCTGGTGAGTTCCATGGCGGTCCAGATGGCCGCCCACGCGAGGACGACTTCGAGGGCGAACAGCGTGACGAGGTTGACCGTCGGGTCGGGTGCGAGGGCAATCTTCTCTGCGGGGCCGACCGTCGCGAGTGGGTAGAGGAACGCTGGTGGCGTCCCCATGAACACGTCACCGAAGGGGTGTGTGAGCAGCCCGATGGCCGCCGCCGCCCCGACCAGCGGGGTCGGGAGTTCTCGTCTGACAGCCCACAGGGTGAGACCGACACTCGCGAGGACGTACAGCGAGAGGGTCAACAGCCCGATGAGTTCGTGCGAGGAGAGGACGATGCCAAACAGCGCCGTGAGCGCCGCCCCGAGCCCGCCGAACGCGATGGCGGGGTGGACGTCGTCGCGAGCGCCAGCCGCGATACACGAGACGACGGCGACGCCGAGACAACCGACGACGAGCGAGTGTGTCAGCTTGCGATGGACGGCCCAGGAGCCTGCTTCGGCCCAGACGTACTCCGTCGTCGGGAAGACGTTCTGGGGACCGGCTTTCACGACGACGTACACGGTGTAGGCGAGGTCCACGTCGGGGACCATCCCGAACGCGCCCGCGAGGAGCGCCATCGTCAGTGCCCGTGACCGACTCGTGCCGAGGCGCAACCCGAGTATCCCACCAAGTGCGAAGCCGAGGAGCCCGTGCCCGATGTACACGACCCACTATCCTGTGGGGTCGCACAAAAATCCGATGGGTTTCCAGAGATTCGCCTCGGCAGGTTCTCAGACGCGGGCGTAGCTGTTCCAGTATATCTCGCCAGCCCGGTGGCGGTCGTCGTAGGCGCGCAGGCCACGTCCGAGGAGTCCGCGGACGTACAGGTCGTCGTACAACGTCGAGTGGGTGTAGTCGACGAACGTGACCGGCACGACCAGCCCGTCGTCCTCCCTGACGACGCTCCCGACGACGGTGTAGGCGTGCTTGTGGCGGTCGTCGGTGACCACGCCACCGAACACCGGGACCGTCTGTTCGTGAGCCGGCACGGCGTGCAGGGCCTCGATGGAGCGGTGGACGAACTCGTAGCAGAACAGCCCGGTGTTGCGCCCGTCGAGGAGCGCCTCGAAAGAGGTCGGCGACTCGAAGTGTCGGCGGAGGTCACCGTGGCCCATGAGGACGTTGTCCTCCAGCGAGCCGGCGGTGTACCGCGGAATGTCGTAGCCCGAGTACTCGCGAAAGCCTCCGACGAGACCCTCGATGACCGCCTTCGGGTCCGACGGGTCGGATTGAGTGAAGGTCCGGACCGTCTCGGTACCGATGGGGTGATACCGGTCACCCCGGAGTCGCATCACGCTGAAGGGTCTGGCATCCGCGTTCCGGACCCGCTCGAAGAACGCCTCGTACTGGTGGAACTCGAACCGCAGCCCCTCGACGTCGCTCGCGTTGGTCTCTCCGAGGGTCGCCGCGAGCGGCGGGTCGTCCCGAACGAGTTCTTCGACGACGCCGGGGAACCCGTACTCGTCGTCGATGGCGGCCGCGTCGGCCGGGGACGCGGCCAGGGCAGTGACCGGTTCGAGGTCGTCGCTGGCGTCCTCACCACCGACGAGCACCTGTCCGCCCTCGACCGCGAGCCGGCGGTCCGCGACGGTCGTCTCGAAGGGCGTCGGCCCGAGTCGTTCACCGGCGAGTTCGGCGGTGTCCTGCGTCAGGAGGTTCGTCCCCATCAGCACGCCGTAGCCCAGGAAGATGTTGTCGACGGCCTTGCCCGCCCCGAGCGCACCGAGGCCGCCGACCCCGGCGAGGAGTCGTCGTCGGGAGAGACCCGGCGACGCTTCGCTGTCGTCGGTCTCCGTGTCGGAGTCCTCGTCGGACTCTGTGAGGTCGTCGGTGTCGCCGCTTGCGGTCGGCAATCGGCGTCGAACTGCCTCCCAGTTCACACAGGACGCTTCACGGCCGTGAGGGTAAACCTTGTGTCACCGGTCGACGAGCACGGTCTCACCGGCGCGAACCGTATCGCCCTTCGACACCTGGAGGGCCGATTTCTCGACCTCGGGCGGGAACAGCACGTCGGCACGGCTGCCGAACGCGATGTGGCCGAGGCGCTCGCCGCGGTCGAGGCGCTCGCCGCCCTCCACCCAGGGGTGGATGCGCCGGGCGAACGCCCCCGCGATGAGGGTGACCTCGGTCGGCCCGTCGTCGGTGTCGAGCCGAATGTGAACCTTCTCGTTCCGGTCGGAGTCCTTCGAGAACGCGGGGCGATGTAGCCCGGGCGAGTGCTCGACCGACTCGACCGTGCCCGCGACGGGTGCCCGGTTCACGTGCACGTCGGTGACGTTCATGAACACGCCGACGCGCAGGCGGCCATCGTCTTCCTCGCGGACGACCGAGACGCGGCCGTCGGCCGGGGAGACGACGCCCGAGTCGGGCGGGGAGCGTGGCGGGTCCCGAAAGAAGTGCAAGGTCGCAGCCCCGAGCAAGACGCAGACGAGGCCAGCAATCGGGGTTGCGACGACGCTGGCGATGGGAGCGAGCGCGAGCGGGACGGCGGCGAACCGGCGGCCCTGGGGAACGAAGCGCATTGGTGTCGTTTCAGAAGCCGATGGCGATGGGTTTGTGCGTTTCGGGCCGCGATTCCTCTAATCAGCTAGAGTCTTCGCTCCACCGATGCTTACAGATTAGAGCGCAGGGTTATCGTCCCGACCGCTGATACTACCGGTATGCAGTACTCCCCCAACTGCCCGTTCTGTGGCACCGCGAACACCGTGTCGACTCCCCTCGCGGGGCCGTCGTCGGACTTCTACTGTCCGACCTGTGACCGGGCGTTCTGAGGCTGCATACCCGGGCTCGTCGAGGCCGCAACTCCCCCAACTCTCCATTCTCGCCGGGCCCTCCCTCGATTCCACACACGAGCCTCCCTACCAGAAGCTCTGCGTGCGGGCGTACTGGCGCTCCTGCGTGAGGATGTCCCGGTAGAAGTCCTGTTCGTCGTCGCGGAGTTTGTTGATGATGCGCGCCGCGTTGTGCGGGCCGACGCCGCGGGCCGCCAGCGCGACGACGGCCTGCTTGCCGTGGCTCTGGACCAGGCTCGCGGCGCGGTAGGCGCGTTCCGTCTGTTTCTCCTGTTCGTCGTCCTTCTCGTGTGCGCGGACCGCCTTCACCACCTCGTCTGCCCACGGGTTGAGCGCGGCTATCTGGGTCGACCCGCAGTTCGGGCACTCCGGCTGGTCGCGGACCCGTTTCACCTTCTTCGTTCGCTCGTACTCGGTGCAGTGCAGGCAGAACAGGATGACGCGGTCGTTCTGGATTCGCTCTTTGACCGTCTCGATGACGCTCGCGTCGGCGTTCTCGGGCGCGAGCAACTCCTTCCCGACCGAGTGCCCGTCGGTCCCGATAGGGCTCAGGTCGCCGTGCAGGACGACTTCGACGTCCCCGGACTGGATGGCCGCCAGCACCCTGCTCGCGGCGTCAACCGCTAAATCCTCGTGGAACACCTCCCGAACCGCCTCGTCGTACATCGGCGTGTCCTGCAGTGCGGCCAGCAGTCGGTCGCCGGAGATGCCCGAGCCCTCCCAGCGTTTGAGCGCGCCGAACTTCGCCGCGACCTGCGAGAGCCGGAACTTCAGCGAGTCCGAGTTCTTCAGACTGAGTTCGATGAGCGGTTCGACGTGGTCGGGGTCGGTCGTCCTGAGGACCTCCTCGACCTCGCCGAGCGAGACGCCGGAGGGCACCTCCAGTTCGATACGGTACGGGTCCGAATCCAGCCCGACCGTCGAACCGGTTCGCTGGCCCAGCAGGGCAGACAGGAGCCGTCCGAGGGTCGCGTTCACCTTGTGCCCGAAGGGGGCGTTCACGACGACGGTGTTCGCACGGCCCTCGACGACGATTCGGTCCGCGGTCGGCATCGGGGCCTCGGCGTCGACCTGCCGCTCGAACTGTTCCAGTGCCTCGGTCGCAGTCCGCTCGTCGGTCGGGTACCGGGTGCAGAACTCGCGGGCGACCGCGGCGCGGGGCGCACCGCGGGCGAACTGCGGTTCGGCGACGGCGCGCATCTCGCCGACCTCGCGGGCGACCGACTCGGGGACCGGAATCTCCTGGCCGATCCACGTCGGGACCTCGCCCGCGGGGTCCTCGATGGGCGAGACCTTCACCTTCGACTTCTCGTCGTCGACCTCGACGATGCGCCACATCTCGCCGCGCTGGATGAACACCTCGCCCGGCGAGGCGAAGGTGGTAACGAAGCGTTCGTCCAGCGTCCCGACCTGCTGGCCGGCGGCCATGTCGTACACCTCGTACGTCTCCTCGTCGGGAATCATCGAGAGGTTCGCGTACACGTACTGCCAGGTACCGCCGGTCTTCTCGATGCGGTCCTCGCCCTCGTCCAGCCAGACGACGCGATTCCCGTGGAGTTCCCGGACCACGTTACGGAAGTCCTCCTCGGAGAGATTTCGGAACGGGTAGGCGCGGGTGACGAGTTCGTACGCCTTGCGGCCAGAAATCTCGCCGAAGTCCATCGCCAGCCCGGGAATCTGGTTCGCGACCACGTCCAGACTCCCTTCGTGGATGCCTGCGGGTTCGACCTCTCCCTCTCTGGCCTGCCGGGTGATGGCCAGTGCCTCGAAGGTGTCGTCGGCGCGGGTCGTGACGATGGTCCCGGCCGACACCTCGTCTCGGCGGTGGCCGGCGCGGCCGACGCGCTGGAGCAGGCGGGCGACCTGCCGGGGGCTCTGGTACTGGACGACGTGGTCGATGCGACCCACGTCGATGCCGAGTTCCATCGAGGAGGTACACAGCAGGGCGTCGATGTCGCCCGCCTTGAACTGGTCCTCGACCTCGATACGGGCCGCCTTCGACAGCGACCCGTGGTGCACACCGATGGGCAAATCGAGCTCCTTGAACCGCGAACCGAGAGCCTCGGCGGTCTGTCGAGTATTCACGAATATCAATGTCGACTCGTTCTCGTCGACGATGTCCCGAATCGTCCGAACGTGGCTCGCCACGGAAGCGTCGGTCATCAACTCGCTCGCGAGCGTCCCATCCTCGTCGGTGACCTCGGGGGAAAGCACCCGCAGGTCGAGGTTGCTCCCAACGTCGACCTGTCGGATGGCACACTCTGTCCCACCGGTGAGGAACGCTCCGACCTCCGCTGGGTCCCCGACCGTCGCCGAGAGACCGATGCGCTGGAAGTCCCCGGCGAGTTCGCGCAGGCGCTCCATCGCGATGGTCAACTGCGCGCCGCGTTTCGATGCCGCGAGTTCGTGCACCTCGTCTATTATCACGTGCTCTACGTCTTCCAGCGCGACCCGGAGCTTCGACCCGGTCAGCATCGCCTGCACCGTCTCCGGCGTCGTCACCAGCACGTCCGGCGGGTCGTTCGCCTGCTTGCTCCGCTGGTAGTCGCTGGTGTCGCCGTGGCGCACGTCGATGTCGAGACCCAGTTCCTCGCCCCACCAGTCCAGTCGCTCGCGCATGTCGCGGTTCAGCGCCCGCAGCGGCGTCACGTACAGCGCGCCGATACCGAACCGGTCCTCGCCGACGAGCGCGTCGAACACCGGTAACATCGCCGTCTCGGTCTTGCCCGTCCCGGTCGGCGCGACCACGAGGGTGTGTCTGCCCGCTGCGATAGCCGGAATAGCGCGCGCCTGCGTCTCGGTCGGGGTCTTGAAGCCACGCTCGGAGAGCGCACCCCTGACCGTCTCGCCGAGCACCGTGAACGCGGCTGCGCCCGCTGTCATCGGATTCACTAGCCACGGGAGCGGGATAATCCTCTCGGACCACCCCTCGACCCACCGACTTTATTTCAGCAATTACCGTTAGCGAGTTGAGCAAAGCGACTATCTCCTCGTGTCTCGCTCTCTGAAATACGAAATGAGTGTATCCGGTGGATGGTATGGGGGATACACCATCGACGCCGTCCGAGACGGTGTGACGGTGCGAAAGGGGCTCGATCTGGAAACGTTACCGCTGCCGGCCATCAAGTTCGCGTTCGAGTCGGGGCGTGAGACACCTGTCGGCGTTCGGTTGACAGAGCAGTTGCCGGAGGGCGTGTCGTTCGAACACGTCGCCGTCCACACCGACCACGACGGCGTGAACTGGACGGCGTTCGAGGACGGCCGGCTCGTGTACACCGGCTCCGTCCCGCCCGGCGAGACGGTGGTCACGCTGTACATGGTGTGGTTGCAGCGGCCCGAACACGTGTACCGGTTCCTGACAGAGCCGTACCTCCGCGTGACCTCGGACCCGAACGCGCCGTCGCTGCGACCCGTCGGGGTGGAGACGGACGTCCGCAGCGTCGACAGTCGCTTCGCGCCGGCCGACCGGTTCAGCCGGGTCCTCGACGACGTCGAGCGGTCGCTGGCGACACCGGCGGTCCCCGCACAGCCGGAGCCAGAGGAGACGGACGGCCCCGCCGAGATTGCGGTGCAGGTCGACCACGGGACCACGGCGTGGCCGCACCCGGTCCACCGTGCTGGCGCGGGCGACCTGGCCCTGCCGACGAGCGACGATGTGGACGAACTCGCAGAGGGTTCGGGTGGCCCCGGCGACCATCTCGTCCGCGTCGAGACGACCGACACGTACCACGGCGGTGGGGCCGTCGTGGTCGTTCAGGAACTGGCGAACGCGTTCGACATCCGCGGCCGCAGGCTCGCCGGCGAGGGCAACGTCGACGTCGTCGAGGCCGTCGTCCGGACCGACCAGCCGACCGACCGTATCGTCGCCGCACTCGCCGACCGGCCACAGGTCTCGGACGTGCTGGTGTCACCGCTGTTCGAGTCCGACGCGCCAGAGCCACTGCCTGCGCCGGGTGACGACGATACGTCGGAACCAGACACCGCGGCCGAGTTCGAAGCGATGCGAGCCGAGTTCAACCCGGTCGACGCCGCAGAACTCGAAGCGGAACTCGACGCCGTCTCCTTCCCGGGCTTGAGCGAGGACGACGACCTCACCATCGACGAACTCGTCGAGGGCGTCGAGACAGACGGCCTGGAAGCCGAGACGGAGGAAGACCAGGGCGACGCGAGAACCCACGAGGAGTCGGGAACCGACACGTCCGGGGAGTCAGCCGAGAGCAGTGAACGTCCCCCGACACCGGTGGCGGCGGAAGCTGCACCGGTGGCTGGCTCGGAACCGATGCCAGAGCCAGCTGACGAGACAGTCCCCGCCCCCGGGGAGACCACCGTCGAGGCCACGGCCCCGGCCGATGTTGCACCCACCGCCTCCGAAAGTGACGGGATGGTCTGGGTCGACGAAGACACGACGGAGCAAGTCGCCGAGGCGGCGACCTCGGCCGTCGACACGGTCGCTTCCGAATCCGAACCGGGAACGACGACCGACGTCGGCCCGCCGGCCTGGGGCAGTACCTTCGAGCCCTTCGCG
This sequence comes from Haloarchaeobius ordinarius, assembly GCF_051801355.1. Lineage (GTDB taxonomy): Archaea > Halobacteriota > Halobacteria > Halobacteriales > Natrialbaceae > Haloarchaeobius. The sequence goes on from NZ_CP196560.1 coordinate 2,930,367, forward strand.
GACGCGCCGCTGGACGCGACCGACCGTCGGCGCGACGAGGAGCCGGCCGACGCTATCGGCGTGCTGCAAGAGGAAATCGAACGGCTCACCGCCCGTATCGCCGACCTCGAGGCGGAACTCGAAGCGGCGCGGACCGAACAGACGCCGGAGACGGGGCGTCAGACGCGCTGATACGCGCCCAGTCGCGTCCCGTCGAGCAAGTAGGCCTGTCCGCCTTCGAGTCCAGCCGGCAGGAACGGTGCGAGGAAGTCGTTTCTCGTGTTGACCCACGTCCCTCCACAGAGGTCGTTGAACGCGGGGAAGACGACGAGTTCCGGGTCACGCCAGTCCTCGACGAGTGCCGCGTCCCGGTCGGCGAACGGGTCGCGAGCGAGCGCACCCCGGAGCCAGACTCGCTCGATGCGACTGCCGCCGACCTCGTCGGTCAGCCGGACACAGGGATGTTCGTGCCCCATGCAGACGACGTCCGCGCCGAGCACCGCGGTCGACGGCCAGGTGTGGCCGTGGGTGAACCCCACGTCGCCGATTCTGACACCGGTCCCGTCTGTGACCTGTGCGTCTATCCAGGATTCGACGCCGCCGTCGTGGTTCCCCTTCACGACGGTCGTCGGCAACCCGAGTTCCTCCAGCAAGACCTCTATCTCGCCGCGTTCTGCGCCGCCCGGCCCGCCGATGGAGTGCATGACGTCTCCGAGGACGACGAACCGGTCTGGGTCGGTCTCGGCTGCCAGGTCGAGTACCTGTTCGCGACGGTCGGACGCGTGGCTCCGGACGTGGACACCACGTTCGAAACGAAGGGCGTCTTCGATGCCGGCGTGGAGGTCCGCGACGACGAGGCAGCGGTCCTCGCCCGTCTCCACCACGGCGGCCGGGCTGTTCGGTATCGGTTCGACCGCGGCCATCAGATGGGCTTGAGCGTGTCGTCGTCGGGTTCGTAGCACTGCCCCCCGATGAGGGCGTTCTGGATGGCGTCCTCGACGTCGGTCTCGGCGGACTGGGTGTCCGCGACGACCTGGGCGACCAGTTCCTCGCGGTCGGCCCCGTCGCCGTCGTCGAGGTCCTGCATGACCTCCATCACGTAGTCGTCGAGGTCGACCTCTTCGGCGGGGTCGTCGTCCGTCTCCGCCTCGTCGACGGATTCCGTCTCGTCGGTAGTCGAGGGGTCCTCGTCTGCGACCGCCGCCGCAGGTTCGGGTTCCGGCTCCTCGTCTGCCGGCTCCTCGGTTGCCGGCTCTTCGGCTGCTGGCTCGGGTTCCGCTTCCGGCGTCGGCGTCTCGATATCGGATTCGCCGGGGTCGGGGACGTCGGTTCCGGAGCTGAACTCCGTGCCGAACTCCTCCTCGATCTCCTGGCGCTCCTCGTCGTCCATCTGGTACATCCCCTCCGGGGTGGCACTCGCGGCGGCCGACGCATCCGTCTCGTCGCTCGCAGTGGTCTGGTCGACTGTGGCCGCGTCGGCCGTCTCGTCTGCGGCCGACGCGAGGTCGTCGTCCGTGTCGCCACCGAGGTTCCCCGGCTCGAAGTCGCCGATGTCGTCGTCGTCCGCGTCGAGGCTGGTTGCCGGTTCGGGTTCCGCTTCGGCGTCGGTGACCGATTCGGTCGCCGCGACCTGGTCGGGTTCTGGTTCGGCGTCGACCGCCGGTTCGGGCTCGCTCTCCGGTTCAGTTTCCGTGGCCGGTTTCGACTCGGACCCAGCGTCGGCCTCGACGTTCGCCGGCTCGGTGCCGCCGGAATCCGCCGTGACGCCGGCCTCAGCGTCCGAGTCAGCCGCCGGTTCGTCCGCCACCGAGTCACTTTCGGCTTCAGCCGTCGACTCGTCGGCAGCTTCCGCTTCTTCCTCCGCCGACTCGGCCACTCTGCTCCCGGCTTCCACGGGCATGACACCGAACGCGGCCCGGTCGGAATCGCGGAGGTCACCCCAGGTCACGGTGCCATCGCCCTTGTCGCTCGGAGCGAGCGAGGTGCCCGAGACCTCGTCCTGCTCGCCCGCGACGACGCGGGCCGCCTCGATGGCGGTCTGGCGCAGGCCCGAGAGGTAGGCGGGCGTGGTGTCGTAGTGCTGCATCGCGAGCGGGATACCGTTCGCGAGGCCGGCGGGGACGCCCTCGGCTTCGAGCGCCGCGGTGAGCGCGTCGCCGTGTTCGTCCATCGCGGCCGCCTCGGCGTAGGTCGCGACACGCTGGAGGGTCTGCTCGGCGGTGCCGACGACCCACCGGTCCCGCGTCTCGGCGTCGACCACGTTGATGCTCTCCGGGCGGATGGAGGTGTACACGCGGTCGGAGTCGTCCGGCGAGAAGGTTCGGGCCTTGCCCGTCACGGCGACGAACTGCGGCGGCTGGGCCTGTTCGAGGGCGGCCATCTCGTCGGGCTGGTACTGCCCAGCGTAGACGACGAACGCGCCGGTCGGGTCGACGATGCGCCCGCGGAGCACGTCCTCGTTGACCGATTCGACCTCGGTCAGCACGCCCACGACGAACACCCGGTTGACGCGGGCACCCGAGGGCGTGACCACGTAGTTCGGGGCGCGCTCCTCGTCGGACTCCTGATGGGAGAGGGTCGCGTCGTCGAACTCGCTCGCAAAGAGGCGGTAGGCCACCTCGCGGCGCTGGATGCCACTCATGCGTCCACCTCGCTCAGCAGGGCCTTCGCACGCGCGGTCGGGTCGTCCTCCGTGCGACCGAACTCGGTCGCGTCGAGGTTCGCCCCGTAGTCGTCGACCGAGAAGTGCCCGCGGACCCGGAACTCGGGTCCGACGATGGCGTCACGGATGGTGTCGGCGACGACCTCCTTGTCCATGGCCTCGCGGGCCTGGTCCTTGGCGTCGTCCAGGGTCCCGCCGTACACCGCCTCGGTGATGTCGCGGTCGAGGACGACGGTCGCGGTGCCGGTCCCGTCGTCGAGGATAGCCTTCACGCGCAGGTCGTCGACACCGTCGACGTTCCCGTGGGCGCGGCACTGGCCGTTCTGGACCACGCGGTTGCACTCGGGACAGCGCTCGATGAGGCCTGACCCTTCGCGTACCGCGATGACGTTGCCGACCAGGGCCACGTCGTAGATGCCGCCGGAGGCGACCGCCTCGGCGATGGACATCTCGGTGGCAGCCGACCCGACTTTTACGTCGTGGTCGATGCCGGTGACCGTCGAGAACTCGGAGACGTTCACCTCCGGAACGCCGCGGTATTCTCTCACATAGGCGTTCTCGATGCGGACCGTCCCGCCGTTCTCGATGACCGGGTCGGGCTCCCAGCAGGTGAACGGGAGTCGGCCGGACTCGTCGCCGAACACGCCGCTGAGGATGTCGGTCTCGCCGTTCCGGCCGTCGATGGTCCGGCGTTCTACCTCCTCGACGGCGACCTCGACGGTCACGCCGCGGTCGCCCGACTTGAGGTCGCGGAGGTTGGCCTCCCCACCGATGTTGTAGGGAACTTCCAGTGCCTCGTCGAGGAACGAGAGCGACGTGCTCTCGCCGAGGTTCAGTTCGGGTTTGGCGTCCCACTCGCGCACCCCGGCGTTGCCCACCTGGATGGTGTCGCCCGCCGAGAGGCCGAAGTCGGTCCAGGCCGTGTAGGAGATCTTGCCCGTCTCGTCGGCGAGTTCGCCCTCGAAGATGACCTGCTGTTCGCCCTGCGTCTGGATGGACCGCTTGCCCACCGTCAGGACGCGGCCCGTGACGCTCACGCTGCTGTCCTCGGGGGTCACGTCCCCGATGGTCTTCTCGGATGGCGCGGAACTGCCGCCGCCCGAGTCGTCGCCGTACTTCCGGCGAAGGCTCTGGACGGCCTCGTCCATCGGGACGCTGTACGACACCAGGTTCTCAAGGTCGGATTTGACCTCCTCTTTGTCGACACCGAGGTCGGAGGCGAGCTCCTCGGCGCGGTCGTCGAGACTCATGGCAGTGCGTTCGGCGGCATCGTTTAAAAGGATTCGTGGCGAGATGGCTGGGATTTCGGACGGTGGAAGCGGGTTACTATCGGACGCTGACCGACCTCCCCGGCGCGCGCTGGGGAGCGTGTGGTGTGGTTGCGGTCGTGGACGCCAGCGATCGTCGGCTCCGAAACAGTTCCAATCCCAGCGACGGTGACCGGGGCGAGATATCAGCAGAGACCACCAGCACGCGGTCGTCCACCCACCGCCTCCATCGACAGCACCGAAATCAGTTTGCCCCTCCCGACAAACTCCCGACTATGCACGTCCACGTCAACGCCGCGATGAGCGCCGACGGCAAGCTCGCCTCGCGTACACGTGAACAGTTGCGCATCAGCGGCGAGCAGGATTTCGACCGTGTCGACCAGATCAGAGCCGAGAGTGACGGTGTGATGGTCGGCGTCGGCACGGTGCTAGCGGACGACCCCTCACTGACGCTGGACGACCAAGCACGAATCGAAGAGCGTGAATACGCCGGGAAGAGCCCGCACCCGGCCCGGGTCGTCGCAGACTCCAGAGCGCGAACCCCAACCCACTCTCGCATCCTCGACGACACGGCGACGACGTACCTCTGTGTGAGCGAGGCTGCTCCCGACGCCAAGGTCGCCGACCTCCGCGAGGCGGGCGCAGCAATCGTGGTCGCGGGCGAGGACCGGGTCGACCTCGCGGCTGCCCTCGCAGAACTCACATCCCGCGGTATCGACCGGCTGATGGTCGAGGGTGGCGGCGAACTCATCTACTCGCTGTTCGCCGACTCGCTCGTGGACGAACTCACCGTCTACGTCGGCGCGATGGTCGTCGGCGGGCGCGACGCGCCCACGCTGGCGGACGGGGACGGCTTCGTCACGGACTTCCCGGAGCTGGAGCTGACCGGCGTCGAACGGGTCGACGACGGCGTGTTGCTGGAGTGGCGCGTGGTATGAACCCGGCCCGAGACTTCTCTCTGTCAGGTCCGTCTATCAGAAACTGGCGAGGAACTGCCGAACCAGTTAAGACGACAGTGGTCCTAGGTACCGATTGTCATGGGAGACACGAAGCGCGGACGAGAACGTAAGCACCTCGGCAAGGAATCCCAGATCATCGAAGAAGACCTGGAGTACGCGAAGAAGGTGCAGACGGGCGAGGTTTCGGAAGAACCACCGCGCATCGAAGAAGAGGAGGAGGAGGTCATCGACATCGACGTCGAACTCGAAGCCGAAACGGAGGCCCGAGCCGACGACGACTGACTCCCGCCTGACGGTCTTCACACTTCGAACGTTTCTTCGACGAATCGATTGACGCGAGCCGTAGCGATGCCACGGACCGCGTGGTCGTCGGGTGGGATGTGCTCGGGGAGCGCGACCTCCCCGGGCGTGAACACCTGCCCGACGACCGCGTCCCCCTCGCCCGCTCGCTTCCGAGCGACCAGCTCGCGCGCCCGGTCGAGTACCGAAGCATCGACGCTCCCGCGCTCTTCGCACTCGTCGAGGAACGACGGGAAGTGCAAGTTCGGGAACGTGTGGGTGTCGCGGACGTGTCTCGCGTAGAGGACCGCCCGGACGACGTACAGGTTCCGCTTGACCGTCTGGTCGCACGAGCCCTCGGCGTAGCGCTCGTCGGTCTTCGGGACGCGGGCTGGGTCCCCCACGTGAACTGGCTCGCCGACCCAGTGCGTCTCCGTCTCGTCGGTGACGACCAGTGCCGGGTCGCCGTTCTTCAGGACCCGGCGCTCGATGTACTTGCGGTACTGGTGCTGTGCGAGCGACCGGTAGTGGTGGTACAACCGGATGGGCTCGAAGTCGCCTGCCACGTCGGCTTCGAGTCGCGAGAGCGGCTCGTACTGGCGATAGCGCAGGGGTGAGTGCAGGAATTCGAGGACCGACGGGTTCGAATCCGCGAGCAGTTCACCGAACCGCGTGACGTTCCAGCCCGTCAGTTCGAGGGCCGGGCCGTGCTCGGTTTCGACGCTCGGGACGTACTCGTCCAGAGTCGCGTATCGAACCGCCGGTTGCCGGAACAGGACCGCGACGTCGTAGTCGCTGCGCTCGCTGTCGAGGCCCCAGGCACGGCTCCCCACGTCACGCGCCGCGAGGACGGTGCAGTCGTGGGTCGCTTCCAGGTCGCCGATGGCGGTCGCGAGACTGGGCGGTTCGGTCGACATAGCAACAGGTGTATCGCCCCGCTACTTGGCTGTGTGTGGGGCGTGGTTCGGTGTCTCGTGTGGGTCGCCGTCTCAGTGCTGGTGGCCGGTCGCCTCACCGAAGGTGACGCCGAAGCGCTCCTCGAAGAGGTCCATCGCGGACTGCTCGACGGCGTCGAGCTGCTCGTTGCTCTCCTCGCCGTGGTGGGCGATGTGGTGGGCGCGGGAGGCAAAAGAGAGCATCGCGATGTCGCCGACGACCTCGGCCGGGCTCTGGTCACCTTCGGCGAGCAGGTCGAGGAGGTCTCTCGGGAGTGTGACCTCGTCGCTGTCGTCGTCGGACTCGATGCTGAACGTGACCGTCTCGATGTCGTCTGCCATACCGCAGGAATCGGCCCTGGGACGTAAAGCCTCTGTGGGTTCCGTGCCCGGACGACGCACGAGCGGGCCAGTGACCCCGCCTCGACAGGCTCACGTCGTGCTCGACCGAGGTGCGCCTGCAGCCAGTATTCCGGTGTCGTCCTCTTTGCGAGAAGTGAGGCGTCGTGCTCGCCGTTCATGTGGTCCTCGTAGAGTGACTCTCCATGCGCTCGCACATCTACCGACCAGTACACGTGCGGCGGTCGTCTCACACCGCCCTGTCGTCGAATACCCCGCAGAACTCGAAACGCGCGCCACCCTGGTCGCTCTCGGTGAGTCGGACGGTCCAGCCGTGGGCGTCGGCGATGCGTTCGACGATGGCCAGTCCGAACCCGGTCCCGTCGCCGTCGGTGGTGAACCCGCGCTGGAAGACGGCGTCTCGCTCTGCCGGCGGCACACCCGGCCCGTCGTCGGCCACGAAGAAACAGTCTCCCTCGACGCCGACCGTGAGGTTGACGTCTTCGCGTCCGTGGTCGAGCGCGTTCCGGAACAGGTTCTCGAACACCGTCTGGAGCCGCTCGCGGTCCGCCTCGACCGTGCAGTCGGCCGTGACCTCGAGCGTCGCGGCCGGTACCGGGATGGAACTCCAGGCCAGGTTGGCGGCCGTCTCCAGCGACACAGCAGCGACCTCGCCGATGTCCTGTCCCTGCCGTGAGAGTGTCAGGAGTTCGTCGATGAGGCGGTCCATGCGTCTGCCCGCCCGTTCGACCTCGTCGAGGTACGAGCACTCGCCCGTCTCGCGTGCGAACTCCGTGTTCGCGATGATGACCGAGAGTGGACTCCGGAGGTCGTGGCTCACGACGCTCGTGAACTCGTCCAGTCGTTCGTTTCGTTCCTTGAGTTGACGGCGCTGGGCGGCCTGTTCGAGGGCAGCACCGGCGTTCCGACCGAGGATTGTGAGCAACTCGACGGTCGGGTCACCGAACTGGCCGGCGTGTGGGACGCCCGCTACCAGCAGGCCGCGGTCGCCCAGCGGCACGAACAGGACGACCGAAAGCGGGAGGTCCGGATGCGCACGGTTCGGTGTCGAGTCGAAGTTCTCGACGAGGAGTCGTTCGTCGTTCTCGAAGACGGACATCTCGAACGTCCCGGGAGGAATCTCCGGCAGTGACAGCGACTCGTGACCGGTGAGGGCCCGGAGTCCGTCGGTGCCAGCCAGCGGTTCGAGCGGTCCGGAGTCCCCGTCTCTCGTCCAGACTCCGACGAACGACTGGTCCAACACGTTCTCGGCCACGTTCACCGTCTTCTTCGCGATGACTCTCGGGTCTTCGGCGGCGAACAGGTCGCGTGTCGCCTCGCTCAGGGCCGCCAGCTGTTCTTCGTACTCCAGCGGGTCACGGCCGGGCCGGACGACGAAGATGGTCTCCCCCGTCGTGGCCCGCACGATGCTGAGTCGGCAGGTCGCCTGGTCGTCGTCCGGTTCGTCGGTCGGGTCGGTCGGTTCGTCGGCCAGCCCGTCGGTCGCCTCGTCGTCGCCCAAGGGGGTCAGCTCCCTCGAACCGATACGAATCCGGCCGAACCAGCGCCCCGTCCGGCCGACGGCCTCGATACCCTCCTCGACGACGGCGTGTTCCGACGGTGGTACGAACTCTTTCCAGTGCGCGCCGAGCAGTGTCGCCGGGTCGTCGTACCCGCACATCGCCCCGTAGGTACCGTTGGCGAAGACGAGCCGACCGTCCGGGTCGAGCGCCGCGACACCCACGGTACACTCGTCGATGGTCGGCGTCGTCTCGATGCCAGCGACCCCCATGCTACAGCGATAAACTGCAGGAAACAGTAAAAAACAGCGGGTGGAGTATTCAGGCTAGTCGTCCGCTTCCGCCGCAGATTCCGCGCCCTTCGCCCCGGCGGCGGCCTGGCTCTCCAGGTACTCGTCGGCGTCGAGCGCGGCCTTGCAGCCCATCCCGGCCGCGGTGACGGCCTGCTGGTAGTGGTAGTCGACCACGTCGCCCGCGCCGAAGATGCCCTCGACGTGGGTCTCGGTCTGGCCGCCGCCGAAGCCGCCTTTCGTCTTCAGGTAGCCCTCCTCGTCCATCTCGACGCCCGTTCCCTCGAGGTAGTCGGTGTTCGGCGTGTGGCCGATGGCGTAGAAGACGGCACCGACGTCCAGGTCGTACTCAGTCGTCTCCGGGTCGTCGAGCTTGGCCGTCGGGTGGCCCTCGGGGTTCTCGACCAGCGTGACGTGGTCCATGCCGTCCTCCTGGGAGCCGTGGAGTTCGGTGACCTCGGTGTTCCAGAGGATCTCGATCTCGCCCGCGTCGACCTTGTCCATGATGCGGTCGATCCAGACGTCCTCGGCGCGGAACTCGTCGCGGCGGTGGGCGATGTACACCTTGTTGGCGAACTTCGTGAGGAACGACGCTTCCTCCATGGCAGCGTCACCGCCGCCGACGACGAGCATGTCCTCGTCGCGGAAGAACGCGCCGTCACAGGTCGCACAGGTGGAGAGGCCGTAGCCCATCAGTTCGTCCTGCCCGGGGATGTCGAGCGTGCGGGCGGACGCGCCGGAGGCCGCGATGAACGAGTCCGCGGTGTAGACGGAACCGTCCTTGAGTTCGACGCGGAACGGTCGCGAGGACGCATCGACGTCCGTGATGATGCCGTTCTTCGTGTCGGCACCGAACTTCTTGGCCTGCGCTTTCATGTTGTTGATGAGCTCCGGCCCGGAGATACCCTCGGGGAAGCCGGGGTAGTTCTCCACGTCGGTCGTCAGGGTGAGCTGCCCGCCGGGTTCGTCGCCCTCGATGACGAGGGGCTCGTTGTTCGACCGGGCCGCGTAGATGGCCGCCGTCAGGCCGGCGATGCCGGTCCCGGCGACGATCATCTTGCGGTGTTCGACCACGTCACCGGCACCGTCGGCACGTGCCAGACCCAGTTTCTCGTCGAGTTCACCCGTCTCGTTCAGCGCGCTCGTGTCGTCCCAGCCACCGATGAGTTCGTCGTCGATGAACACCTCGGGGGCGGTCTTGCGCCCGTCTGCGCGCTCGACCATCTCCGCGAAGAGGTCGTCGTCTCCGGTCACGTTGTAGGTGACGTACTCGACGCCTTTCTCGTCGAAGAGGTCTTTCGCCTTGTCGCAGTACGGGCAGTTCTCCTTGGTGTAAATCTCCACGTGCGGCGAGTCTGTCATGGCTGTCCCTACCGGTCGTACGGCTTTTATAGTTGCGTTGTTCTGCATGGCTTGCGCCCACCTGTCTTGTGATAGCATGGCAAGACTCCCGTCGCTGCCCGGGGGACGCCACCGGTGGCCGACGAATCCCGCGACCGGGTGAGCTGGGCGTCCGACGACTGCACCTCGTGGAACTCGACCGACACCGTCACGTCGGCCGTCGTCTGCTCCTCCACCGCGGCTTCGATGGTCGAGGCGAGGGCCGGGAACTGTTCGTCCGCTGGCCGGTTGACCACCACCGTCACGCCGCGAGGCTCCTCCGACGGGCCGAGGTCGAAGCCGGTCATCTCGGTCTGGACCGCGACCAGTTCGAGGTCCTCGTACTCGGGGCGCTCCAGCGTCTCGGAGACGGCGTCGTTGGCCTGTGTGTCGAACGACGCCTTGCCGACGAGGAGCGTCCCGGCCGCGGTCACCACGAGCAGGAGCGCCGCCAGCGTCACGAGGGTTGGCCAGTACTCACGGGGAGAACGTAGGCTCGACGGGCCGTCCCAGCCGTCCGGTCGGTAGCCGAGGTACCAGAGCACGGAGAATCCGGAGAGGTTCACCGCGACGGCGTTCGCCACCAGCAGGACGAACGCGCCGATGGCGACCGATGGTGCCCCCCAGGCGATACCGATGCCGACCGCCGCGGCGGCGGGGATGAGCGCGGCGGCTATCATCACACCGACGAGCGAGACGGGAAGCGCGGTCGCCAGCCCGAACGCGCCGGCCGCGCCGGCACAGATGGCGACCGCGAGCGAGAGCAACCCGGGTGAGATACGCTTGGCGACCTGCCCGACGCTCGCGACGTGCAACCCCACCGGTATCAGTTGGCCCGACCGGATGCCCACCCCGAGCAGCGTCGCGGCTACTATCGCCATCGTGTACCCGGCCAGCTGGGTGCGGACACCGAGTGAGAGCATCCGGCGGTCGCCCAGGGCCATCCCGACGCTGGTGATGAGGGCCCGCCCGACCTGCGGCGCGATGACCATCGCCCCGACCACGATGGCCGGCGAGTCGAGCAGCAGTCCGATGGCGGCGACGACGGCGCTGAGGCCGGTCATCGAGTAGTAGGTGAGCGCGTTCCGGTGCATCCCGAGGGCCTTCCCGCGTATCTCTTCGCTGGCGACCGTGTCGTCCTCCTCGACACCAGCGACGAACCGGTCTTCTAGCTCGTCGTAGTGCCTGGTCTTCGCGGTCTCTGCGGTCGAGATGACGGTGTACTCCTCGTCGTCGAGCCCCGCATCGCGGAGTCGTCCGAGGACGAAGTCGACGGCCTGTATCGGGACGGGGAACTCCAGCACCACGGCGTCCTCGTCGGCCTCCCGTGTGTCCGAGGTGACGACGTAGTCGACGCTCTCTTCTTCCAACACGGTGACGAGGTCGTCGACCTGGGCTCGTGGAACCAGGATACGGACGAGCCGCATACGGTCGGGCATGGTAGCGCCGCGCGGATAATGGTGTACCCAAGTCGCAGCTGTTCCGGGCCGATGGCAGCTGTCGCGTCTGCCCCCACGACGAAGGGCTTACCCCGCGGGCTCGCATCGGGTGCGGCATGGCCGCGGACCTGCACGAGAAGACGAACCGGTACCACGACCTGCTTGCCGAAGCCCTCGACGTGGCCGAGGTCGCCCCCCAGACGGACACGCCGATGGGTCGGGCTGCCCTGGAGTGTCTGGAGATGGCCGAGTCGTACCTCGACGACGGCGAACACTTCCGCGAGCACGACGACTGGGTGAACGCGCTGGCCGCGTTCTCCTACGGGCACGCGTGGCTGGACGCGGGGGCGAGAATCGGCCTGTTCGAGGTGCCGCGAGAGGGCCACCTGTTCACGGTGTGAGTCCAGCCTTCTGAGAGGACGCGATCGACAGCGAGACCGGCAATCTCACCACCCGTTGGCGATGGAATTACAAGAGGGGACTGTGTCGGGGGTAGACGATGGAGGCGGTCCTGTGGTACGTGTTGACCGGGACGCGCGGTGGTGAGAACCGTGTCCGAATCTTACGTGCCCTCGACGAACGACCACGGAACGCCAACCAGCTCGCCGAGGACCTCGACCTCGACTACAAGACGGTTCGACACCACCTCGACGTGCTCAGCGACAACGACATCGTGAAAGACAGTGGCGACGACTACGGAGCCATCTACCTGCCGACCGAACAGGCCCGCCACCACTGGGACACCGTCGAGGACATCATGGAGCGTGTGGAGTGACTATGGCCGAAATTGGGAAAGAGTATAACCACGGTTGCGGCAAACGGAGAGATAGATGAGCATCTGGGTCGACCTGGCGAAGGCCGCGACGGTGGCCAACGTCGCGCTGTTGCTCGCCCTCGGATACGTGTGGGGCCGGAACTTCCTGAAGTTCCGCTCGAAGCACACCATGGGCCTGCTGGTGTTCTCCGGCCTGTTGCTCGTGGAGAACCTGCTGATACTCTACTACTACACCATCGACCCCGACCTCTCCGCGTGGTGGCACAACGAGAGCATGGTCCCGACCATCGTCTGGCAGTGGCAGATGGCCATCCACGCGCTGCAGACGGTCGGCCTCGCGTTCCTCGCCTGGGTCACCTGGGACTGACCCGAGTACGCGGTCGATGGCCAGAACGCACCGGTTCCCGCGACACGTCCTTTTATACCCTCTCGCGTTTCCTCCCTGATTCTCGTCATACCGAATCCAGCCCCGGAAAACGCAATACAGTGGTGAGATTGTGGTGGAAATTGGGTGAGCTTGGGGCCGCAGTTCGGCAAATCGGTTTTACTATCTTCTCCGATGCCTGGAGTATGCGGCAACGCATCACCACGCTGGTGGTCGTCGCGATGCTCGTCAGCACCGGGCTGGCTGGCGTGGCGGCTGCTGGCGACGGTACGACCGCGGCGGACGCAGCAGTACAGTTCACTGGACAGACCTCCGGCGGTTCCACAGTCGTGGTCGACGAGGTCACCCTGCCCGAGGGTGGCTTCGTGACCATCCACGACGCATCACTGGGTGACGGCAAGACCCTGGAGAGCGTTCGCGGTACCTCCGAGTACCTCGAAGCGGGCACGCACGAGAACGTGACCATCCACCTCGACGACACGCTCTCGTCGGATGCGACCCTGTTCGCGATGGCCCATCAGGACACGAACGGTGACCGCATCTACTCCTTCGTCGCCGACGGCGGGTCCACGGACGGCCCGTACACGGCCGGTGGCGACATCGTGATGCAGTCCGCGGACGTGACGGTCGCCGCGACCGTCTCGATGGCCGACGGCCCGGTCACGAACGACACGGTCGTCGTCGACCGCGTCGAACTCTCCGAGGGCGGCTTCGTGACGGTCCACGACGCGACCGTCACCGAGGGTGCCGTCTTCGAGAGCATCCGCGGCACCTCCCAGTACCTCAGCGCCGGTGTGCACGAGAACGTGCGCATCACGCTCGAGAAACCCCTGACCGAGAACACGACGCTGGTCCCGATGGCGCACAGGGACACCGACGGTGACAGGACGTACACCTTCGACACGTCCGAAGGCGAGGCCGACGGCCCCTACACCGCTGACGGGAGCGCAGTCGTCGACACGGCGGCTGTGACGCTCTCCGACGAAGCGACCGTGACCTTCGACGCCCAGGCCTCCGGCGGCCACCGCGTCGTGGTCGACTCGGTGTTCCTCCCCGATGGCGGCTTCGTGACGATGCACGACGCCAGCCTGCAGGATGGTGCCGTCTTCGACAGCGTCCGCGGCACCTCCGCGTACCTGGCTCCGGGCTACCACGAGAACGTCGAGGTCGTCCTCGAGAAGCCGATGACCGAGGACGGCTCGCTCGTCGCGATGCCGCACAGGGACACGGACGGTGACCGGAGCTACGACTTCGTCGACAGCGAGGGCGGCGACGACGGCCCGTACACCGCTGACGGCGGTGCCGTGGTCGACGCCGGGAACGTCACTATCTCCGCGAGCGTCTCGATGACCGACCAGCCCTCCGACGGGCACACGGTCGTCGTGCAGGACGTCGACCTCGTCGAGGGTGGCTTCGTGACCATCCACGACAACTCGCTGTTCGCGGGCGAGACGTTCGGGAGCGTGGTGGGCACCTCCCAATTCCTCGAAGCTGGCCACCACGAGAACGTGACGGTCACCCTCGACAGCACGCTGCGCTCGACGCAGACGCTCGTTCCGATGGCCCACATGGACAGCAACGACGACCAGACGTACTCCTTCGTCGAGGACGAGGGCGGCGCTGACGGCCCCTACACCTACGACGGCGGTGCCGTGGTCGACACGGCCCGCGCGACGGTCCAGGCGACCGTGACGTTCCAGCCCCAGGAGACGATGGGTGAGACGGTCGTCGTCGAATCGGTCACGCTCTCCGACGGTGGCTTCGTGACCATCCACGACGCGAGCCTCACCGACGGTGCGGTCTTCGAGAGCGTCCGCGGTACGTCCGCGTACCTCCCACCGGGCACGCACGAGAACGTGGAGGTCACGCTCGACGCCCCGGTCGAGGCCGACACGACCCTCATCGCGATGCCGCACACGGACTCGAACGGCGACCAGACGTACACCTTCGTCGAGAGTGATGGCGCGACCGACGGCCCCTACGTGGCGAAGGGTGCCGTCACCTCCGCAGCCTCGGTGACCTACACCGGCCAGTCGACGACGGAGACGACGACGATGTCGACGACCGAGCAGACGACGATGGACGACGAACCCACGAGCATGGGCGAGGACACGACCGGGTCGACCACGATGATGGACGACGAGTCGACCCGGACCGACGACGGCGACAGCGCGGGCTCGCCGGGCTTCGGCCTCATCGCGGTGGCGCTGGCACTGGTCGGCGCACTGGCACTCGGCAGCCGCCGGTCCGGCCGATGACACTCCTCAGGAGCCGTTAGCGTTATATTCTTTGGAGTGTCGAAACTGATATCAACCTTTTTTCGATTACCGATGGCGTGATAAGCTTTGAACTCATGAGTATTTAAACCCACCAATAGACTTAAGTACTTTCCGGTCTTACTTAGAGTGAGGACGGGTTCCCGTCTGGGCGTGAATTTTTCCACCCATTCCGGCGCCTGCCCGCGGCCATCACGAGGGATACATATCATGAGCGATACAACCATTCGGACCCACACTGGCGAGGCAGAAGAACGAGCCAAGCAAGAGGAGCAGACGGTCTGCCCAGAGTGCAGTGGCGCGCTCGTTCAGGACAGCGAACACGGCGAAGTGGTCTGTGGAGAGTGCGGGCTCGTGGTCGAGGAGGTGAACATCGACCACGGCCCGGAGTGGCGCGCGTTCGACTCGAAAGAGAAGGACGAGAAATCGCGCGTCGGCGCACCCACGACCAAGATGATGCACGACGACGGGCTGTCGACCAACATCGGCTGGCAGGACAAGGACGCCTACGGGCGCGCCCTGAGTGCCCGCCAGCGACAGAAGATGCAGCGCCTCCGCACCTGGAACGAGCGCTTCCGCACCCGCGACTCGAAAGAGCGCAACCTGAAGCAGGCACTCGGCGAAATCGACCGCATGGCAAGCGCGCTCGGCCTCCCGGCGAACGTCCGCGAGACCGCCTCGGTCATCTACCGCCGCGCGCTCAACGAGGACCTGCTTCCGGGCCGCTCCATCGAAGGTGTCGCGACCGCCGCGCTGTACGCCTCCGCGCGACAGGCAGGCACGCCGCGCTCGCTCGACGAGATGGCGATGGTCAGCCGCGTCGACAAGATGGAGCTGACCCGCACGTACCGCTACATCGTGCGCGAGCTCAAACTCGAGATCAAGCCCGCTGACCCCGAGAACTACGTCCCGCGATTCGCGAGCGAACTCGGGCTGTCCGACGAGTCCGAGCGCCGCGCCCGCACGCTCCTGGAGAACGCGCGCAAGGCCGGCATCCACTCCGGCAAGTCGCCCGTCGGCCTCGCGGCCGCCGCGGTGTACGCCGCCGCCCTGCTGACCAACGAGAAGGTCACGCAGAACCAGGTCTCGGACGTGGCCAACATCTCCGAGGTCACCATCCGGAACCGCTACAAGGAACTGCTCGACGCCTCTGATGCGTCGCTGACGACCCTCTGAACGGCATCAGCGAGGTGATGGCCGACTGATGGTGCCGGGGTGGGGCTGCGACAAAGTTTTTCACACCTACCTGTGTTACTACTCCTCATGGTGGAAACTTACGTCCGCCTCCTGTGTCCGGAATGCCGGAAAGACTGGGAGTCAGCACCCGACTCGTTGCCCGGACCGCGGAAGAACTTCAGTTGTCCGAACTGCCACGCCACGCGGCGTACGGCCGAGTTTATGCGAACAGAGCACGACCTTTCGGCGCTCAAACAGCTCAGTTAGCTCTTGCCGACCGACGACAGTGCACCGCACGCGTCACACTTCAACACGGTCGTGCCCTGTCGCTCCTGCAGATGGGTGTCGGGTGACCCACACTCGTCACACGTGACGAATCGTTCTACGTACTCGTCGAGCGCGTCGGCGACCCGGGTCTCCCTGAACGACCCCGTGAGGCGCGCACGCCCGCTCTCGTCGATGTGGCCGCTCGTCCCGAGTTCGTCCTGGAGGAACTTCATGAGGTGGGCGGGGTCCCGGTTGAGCACGTCGACAGTATCGTCGAAGTTCTCGTAGACGGTCATCTTCCCCTCCTGTCGGACCGTCGGGTCGGGGACGCTGAAGCGGTCACCTGTGGCTTCGACGTCTGGCGACTCCGCGATGGCACGGTCCAGGTGGTCTTCGTAGTCCATACGCCATCGTTCGGACTGAGCGAGTAAAATATCTTGATACTTCAGTGGACTCGTTTCTCGTATCAGATATCTCGGTTAATTTAACGAAAAACATGTATTTCTCCGGGGCTCTACCCATTGAGACCGGCAATCTACTAACGGAGTGTGTTAACGCGACTCAGGATAATAATATAACCCTTGAGACGGTAGAGCATTTTGGTTATGAAGAAGCAGGAGCTCATTCACCTTCACGGCCTGCTCGCAGAGGTAAGCAATCACTACGACACACGGACAGAGGACGCGCTCACACTCGATGAGTACGAGTCCCTCGGTATCCGTCCAACGTCGATTCACAAATCGAAGACCGACCACAAAGCTGCAGTCTTTGCGCTGGCGACCGGAATCACTTCGGACATGCACGAGGAGCAGACCGAAGAGACCGTCGCCGTCTCCGCAGACTGAAACCGCTGACTCAGTTCTACGCTGCCATCTACCGACCCAGAAGAGAACTCTATCGTGATTCGTTTCGAGCGCGCGCCGTTCACTCGATGAGGTCTTCGAACTCGGGCAACACGTCGTCGTCGCTGCCCTCGTCCGCCTCTGCGACCGGTTCACCACCATCTGGCGTGCTCATCTCCGCTTCCGACTCCTCCTCTTCGTCGTCTTCGTCGTCTTCGATGACCGCGACCTCGAGGACCTCGAGCGGGATGTTCGTCAGGCGCTGCCCGATCTCCTTGCGGGCGATGCGCGAGGCGTGCTCCTCGCGTTCGACGTTGAACACGGTCATCTCCAGTTCGAGTGCGACGAGTGCCTCGTCGGCTGCGATGAACGCGGGCGGGAGTTCCTCACCACCAGGAGAGGTCCGCGAACCCATGTTGATTTCGACGTAGTTGAGGTCGGGATTCAGCATCTCTCCCGTCTTCGAGATGGCGATGCGGATCGCCTCGTCCTCTGTCTCGACGTCGTAAACCGGCACTGCAGCCTCGACGACCACTCTGCAGTTCATAATCGTTCTTTCATTCCCGGCCGAGTAGTATCAAGGTTGGCCCTGACACGATGCCAGCGGCGAAAGCCACCGGCGGCCGACGGCGACCCGAAACCCAGAAACGTCCCCACACCAACGACCCGGTGATGGAATCCGGGACGATACCGCTGTCTGCGCTCTCCGGCGGGTTCGACGCACACGTGACGCTCGAAAGCGGCCAGTCGTACCTCTGGCGACGCGAAGACGGCCGCATGTACGAGGGCGACGACGAGGGGTCGCCGTGGTACTACACCGTCCTCGACCTCGACGAGAAGGACCGCGACGTGACCCCCGTGCCAGCCGACGCCGACGAGCCGACGGTCGTCCGGGTCCGTGTGACCGACGAGGCCGTCGAGTGGGAATCCTCGTGCGACGCGCACGACCTCGTGACGCACCTCCTGCGGCTCGACGACGACCTCGACAGCATCGTCGGCGACGCGCCCGACCGCGACCTCGTCCGAGCGGCCTACGACGCCCATCGCGGACTCCGGCTCGTCCGCGACCCGCCCTTTGGCTGCCTGATATCGTTCATCTGCTCGGCGCAGATGCGGGTCGAACGCATCCACGAGATGGTCTCCTCGCTGGCGGACGCCTACGGCGACGAGGTCGCGTTCGACGGTCGGACGTACCACGCGTTCCCCCGACCCGAACAACTCGCCGCGACCACCGAGGAAGACCTGCGAGACCTCGGCCTGGGCTACCGCGCACCGTACGTCCAGCGAACCGCGGAGATGGTCGCCTCGGGCGAGGCCCACCCGGCGGACTTCTTCGACATGGAGTACGAGGCCGCGCGTGAGGCGATGACGACGTTCGTGGGTGTCGGCGACAAGGTGGCCGACTGCATCCTGCTGTTCTCGCTGGGCTACCTCGAAGCGATTCCGCTCGACACCTGGATGCAGACTGTCGTGTCGGACTACTACCCGGCGTGTGACCGCGGGAACTACGCCGAGACCTCTCGCGCACTCCGGGAGACCTTCGGCGGCGAGTACGCGGGGTACGTCCAGACGTACGTGTTCCACCTGCTCCGGACAAGGGACGAATGAAAGGTTGATGTGGCAGGCTGCAGTCGACCCGGTATGCACTATTTTCTCACCGGCGCGACCGGGTTCGTCGGCGGCAGGCTCGCCCGACGGCTGGTCGCCGACGGCCACGAGGTGACGGCCCTCGTCCGGTCACCCGGGAAGGCGGCGGACCTCGAAGAGCTGGGCGTCGAACTCGTCGCCGGGGACATCACCGACGGGTCGAGTATGCGCGACGCGATGGCCGGCACCGACGGCGTGTTCCACCTCGCCGCCTGGTACCGCCTCGGCGTCGACGACCCGGCGCTGGCCGAACAGGTGAACGTCGAGGGCACCCGCGAGGTACTCGAACTGGTCGACAAACTCGACGTCCCGAAGGCGGTGTACACCAGCACGCTCGCGACGAACTCCGACACCCACGGTGAACTCGTGGACGAGGAGTACCGTTTCGAGGGCGAGCACCTCTCGCTCTACGACGAGACGAAGTGGCGGGCGCACTACGAGGTGGTCGAACCGATGGCCGAAGACGGCGTCCCCGTCGTCACCGTCATGCCCGGTGTCATCTACGGCCCCGGCGACACCAGCCAGCTGCGCGACCTCTGGGTCGACTGGCTGCAGGGCGACCTCCCCGTCATCCCCCGCGAGACCGCCTACTGCTGGTCCCACGTCGACGACATCGTGGACGCCCACGTCGCCGCGATGGAACAGGGAGAGCCCGGCGAGGACTACATTATCGCGGGCGAACCCTACACGCTGGTCGAGGCCATGGCAATCGCGAGCAACATCGTCGGCAAGGAGCCGCCGCGGGCGGTCTCACCCATCTGGTTCCGGGCGATGGCGATGCTGGCTGGCGTCGCCGAACGGTTCGTCTCGCTCCCCGAGACCTACAGTTCCGAGGCCCTGCGCGTGCTGGGCGGCACGACGTACCTCGGCGACAACTCGAAGGCCAAGCGCGAACTCGGACTGCAACACCGACCCTTCCAGGACGGGCTCAGGGAGGTGCTGGAACACGAACAGGCACAGCTCGGGCTGGACTGATTCGACACCCCCGCCGCGACCCGACAGGCACTGGCCGATATCGCTCCCACCGCAACCCCCAAGTTCCCGACCGTAGTCCGCACTGACATGGACGGTCACGGTCGCGCCACCGCCCCGGCCGCGGGCACGGTGCTCAACGCGCTCGCCAACGGACGAGGCTGCGCCTTCGCGATAGACCTCGAGACGACCGCCGAGGTGACGCTCGACGGTTCGGGGACCTACCACGGCGAGGTCGCCGAGGCCGCCGACGCGGACACCGACCTCATCGAGCGCTGTGCCGAACTCGCGGTCGACCGCTGGGGCGACGACGGCCCTGTCGGGGCACAGGTACGAACCGAGAGCGAGGTCCCGATGGCTGCCGGGCTCAAATCATCGAGCGCCGCCGCCAACGCCACCGTGATGGCCACCTGCGATGCCATCGGCGTGGAACCGGACCCGACCGACGCCTGTCGCGTGGGCGTGCAGGCCGCCCGCGACGCCGGCGTCACGGTCACCGGCGCGTTCGACGACGCCAGCGCCAGCATGCTCGGCGGCGTCACCGTGACCGACAACACGCAGGACGAACTGCTCGCCCGCGAAGAGGTCGACTGGGACGTGCTGGTCTGGTGGCCCGACCAGCAGGCCTTCAGCGCCGACGCCGACGTCGACCGCTGCAAACGGGTCGCCCCGATGGCCGACCTCGTCGCCGAGCTCGCCCTCGACGGACGATACGGCGAGGCGATGACGGTCAACGGCTTCGCCTTCTGCGGGGCGCTCGGCTTCCCAACCGACCCGATGCTCGAAGCCATGCCCGACGTGGACGGCGTGTCCCTGTCGGGCACCGGCCCCAGCTACGTCGCGGTGGGCGACCGCGACGCGCTCGAATCGCTCGCAGACACCTGGAACCAACGACACGGAGAGACATGGCTCACGACGACACGACCCAACGGCTGCCAGACGACATGAGCCTCGACGAACTCCGCGAGGAGATCGAGGAGATAGACCGCGACATCGTCGAACTCATCGCGAGACGGACGTACGTCGCCGACACCATCGCGCAGGTCAAAGAAGAACAGGGCCTGCCGACCACCGACGAAGCCCAGGAACAGGCGGTGATGGACCGCGCGGGGGAGAACGCCGAACGCTTCGAGGTCGAGGCGAACCTCGTGAAGGCCATCTTCCGGCTGCTCATCGAGTTGAACAAGGTCGAACAGCGCCAGAACCGCTGAGTCAGTCCAGTCCCAGACTCAGTTTCAGTGCCCCATCGACCGCGTCCATCGTCTCTGAATCCAGACTCCCGGCGACCGAGTGTATCCGCTTCTCGATGGAAACGACGCGAACCTGGTCGAGGCGGACGGACGAATCCTTCGAAAACGGCGAGCCGTCGGCTTCTACCAGTACCTCGAAGGGATACCCTCGATACGTTCCCGTCGCTGGTGCGACGATAGTCGTACTCGAGTTTCTGTTCCCTACATCGTTCTGTACGACCACCGCAGGTCGTGTCTTCCTCATCTCGTGTCCCTCGGCAGGGTCAAGTCGGACGACATCGCCGCGTCGAACGTCTGTCTCCTCGCTCATTCAGCTAACCCGTCCCACGCCTCCTCCGACGCTTCGTCCCACTCCGCTGCGAGCGTTTCGGCGCTCTCAGAAGCGTCTCGGTACGCGGCTGCCAGCTCGTCCTCGTCGGGTCGGTCAGACTCGACCTCGACCACCGCAACGGTCACACGCTTGTTCGCGTACTCCGTCCCGAGATAGATTCGACCTCGGTCGTCGGTGTCGCTGGTTCGTAGGTCACGGGCGTCTACTTTCATGCTGTTACCCACTATGACCCACTGTTCGATAAGTCCTGCCCACTATTGCCCACAATCAATTCGCTCTATCATTCTACATCGTGAATTTCACCTAGTAAAAAACAGGGTCGAACAGCGCCAGAACAGGTAGCCGAAACCGGCGGTCCCGGGAGTCCTATCCGACGACCCCGAGGATACCGAGAGCCCACCGAACGATCTCGGAAGTAGCCAACAGCGCACCTTCCAACCGGGACAGGACTCGACCCGTCCAGAGGGCAGCGACGATAAGGAGAGAGATTCCAGCCAGCCATGCGAACGATTCCAGTGCCAGGCCGCTCACGGCGAGTGGACGGACGACGGCCGCAACGCCCAGGATTCCCGTGATATTGTAGATATTGCTGCCGATCACGTTTCCGACCGAGACGCCGAGGCTCCCCCGCTGGATTGCCACCAGCGAGACGGCGAACTCTGGTGTCGACGTCCCCGCTGCGACGATCGTCCCGCCGATGACCCACTCGGAGATGCCGACGCCACGGGCCAGCTCCGAAGCGGCGACTACCATATAATCACCGCTCACCAGCACCAGCGCCAGTCCACCAAGCAGGAGTCCGACATCGCGCCCGCGGAAGGCAACACGTTCGGTCGCTGCGCTGACGATTCCTCCGTCCCCGGATACCTGCACGGTGGGTGCCGCCGAGTCCGTCTGGGTGGCGCGGAGCAGATAGGCCGTATAGGCGACGAACACGCCTGCCAGAAGTATCCCTTCCAGCCGCGTAATGGTGAGGTCGAAAATCACGATTCCACCGACGAGCGTACTCCCAAGGAGCGCAGCGCCGTCACGACGGACGAGTGATTCTGCGATGGGTATCACCTTCACCAGCGACAGCACGCCCAGGACGAACGCCAGGTTGTAGATGTTCGACCCGAGAACGTTGGCGACCGCGATATCGCCAGCTCCTTTGAGCGCAGCGTCGACCGAAACTGCCAGTTCAGGTGTCGACGTCCCCATCGCGACGATGGTCAGTCCGATAGTGAGGTCAGAGAGTCCGAATCGTCGCGCCAGCCGCACGACTGCGTCGACCAGGAGCCGTGCCCCGATCCACAGCCCCAGTATGGAGAGAAGGATCACACCGATCTGAACGATTGGGCCTCCTTGAACCATCGTCCGAGTCTACTGTGGGTCGGTCAATCAATGTTGGGCACGCAGTTCTCCCCATCGGTGGTGAAAGTACTCTCCACCGTTCCGTCTCACGCGTTCCAGCAACCTGAACAGGGTCGAACACTGTCGCAAGCGGTAGCCGACATCGCGTTCTGGAAGACCTGTCAGCTGTCACCACCACGCAAGTGACGGGGACTGATAAGTAGCACAGGCGTGACTCTCTCCGCACGAGCATCAGTCGCCATGCAACTCAACGAAGCAACAGCGGACGACATCGACACCCTCATCCACTCGTGGTACAGCCTCGCCTCGGGGATGGAGGAGTTCTCAAGATTCAACGAACTCGTCTACGACGACCCTGCCGAGGTCCCCGAGGACGGATTCAGACGACACCTCGAGAGCGAGGACGTGACCAATTACCTCGTCGAGGAAGACGGCGAGACCATCGGCTGGGTGACGCTCCGGGAAGGCGAGCACCCATCCAGGACGTACACGAGCTACACCCAGATCGTCAACCTGCGCATCGAGGAGGAGTACCGTAACGAGGGGTACGGGGCCGCGGTCGTCTCGCGGGTGAAAGAACTCGCTCGCGAGGCAGGGTGCGATCACCTCAAGGTCTCGTGTGAATGGCACAACAGGGGCGCACGCCGGTTCTATCGTGACACCGGCTTCGAGGAGAAGCAGGTGACGTTCGTGCAGGACCTCGACTAACTGTTCTCCCCATGTGAGAATCTCACACACCTTGATGCTCTCAGAACGCCTCTCTATCGCAAATGCCGACGGTACAGACGAACGACATCGAGACCTGCTACGACCGACGCGGAGACGGCCCCGCAATCGTGTTCGTCCACGGCTCCGTCGTCGACTCGGGGATGTGGGACCAGCAGGGAGACGCGCTGCGTGACGACTTCACGACCGTGGTCTACGACGTTCGCGGCCACGGCCGGACCGGCGGGTCGAGCCGGGACCGGTACGACATGGCCCTGTACGCCGACGACCTCCACGAACTCGTCACGGCGCTCGACCTCGACCGACCGGTTATCTGCGGGCACTCGATGGGCGGGCTCGTGGCGCAGGCGTACGCGGTCCAGTACCCGGACCAGCTGTCTGGCCTGATACTCGCCGACACCTTCACGCCCACCATCCTCACCCGCGGCGAGTGGTTCCTGCGTCGAGTCGCGATGAACGCCTTCCTCCCACTGGTCCGGGTACTGGGAATCGAGCGCCTGGAACGACTGAACGTCTGGGTGTCCGAGCGGCTTTCCAGGGGGGCGAGTGGCGACTACGCCGAAGTCGAAAAACTCCGTGAGGACGGCCCGACGATGACGACCACGGAGTTCATCAAGGTCATCAGGTCGATGTCGCGGGCACACGAGCACCCAATCGACCTCTCGGCCATCACGGTCCCAGCCCTCGTCATCTACGGCGAGAACGAGCTGGGGTTCATCAAACGCCACGCGAGGGAGCTGTCCCGGACGCTCGCGGACTGTGCGGTCGACGTAGTCCCCGGTGGCGGACACGCCTCGAACCTCGACAACCCCGAGTACTTCACGGCCGCCGTCCGGGGATTCACGGACCGGGTCTCCGACGAGACCGGCGAGGCCGAAACAGGGGCAGACGCAGAGACCACCGCGAAATGAGGCCTACTCGAATCCGGCAGACTGGTCTCCGACGTTCGCCCGGTACTGTTCTCCGGTACTCGTGTACCGGTGGTGGTCGATGACACGACTGTCCGGCCGAACGGCCGAGTTCTGAATCCACCTCGTTTCGGGGAACATCGACGAGAGAAGCAGTCAGCCACTCACTCCGCCGCGACCGTCTCCTCGGTGTACGACCGGGCGTACTCGACGAAGTTCTGGAGAATCTTCAACCCCGTCTCGCCGCTCTTCTCCGGGTGGAACTGCGTCCCCATCACGTTGCCCGCCTCGTTCGCGGCCACGGCGGCGAAGTCGAAGCCGTAGTCACACGAGACGACGGTGTGGTCGGCGACGGCCGACCCGTAGGAGTGGACGAAGTAGGCGTAGTCGCCCTCGTCGATTCCGTCCACCAGTGGGTGCTCGCGCTCGATGGTGAGCTGGTTCCAGCCCATGTGTGGGACCTTCACGTCGTCGCTCGGGAGGCGCTCGACCCGCCCCGGAATCAGGTCCAGCCCGTCGATGGTCTCGCCCTCGGGTGCACCCTCGGTACTCTCGGTGAACAGGAGTTGCAGACCGACACAGATACCGAGGATAGGCGTGTCCGCAGCCGCCTCGACGAGCACGTCGTGGAAGGGCTTCGAGTTCCGCACGCATTCGCCGAACGCGCCCACGCCCGGGAGCACGAGCGCGTCCGCGGCAGCAATCTCCCCGGGGTCGTCCGAGATGGTCACCGTCGCGTCCGCGCGTTCCAGGCCGCGCTGGAGGCTCCGGAGGTTCCCGACGCCGTAGTCGATGATGGTGACTTGCACACCGCCAGTTCGTGAGTCCGTCGCTTATCGGTTGGTGTCTCCCCCAAATGTCGCCGCGAGAATGGGGTGGCCAGGCACGGATGCGTCAGTACTCCCAGAGCCGGTCGATGCGCGCGTCGATGTCCGGTTCGGCCTCGCGGAGCGCCGCGACGGTACGCTCGCCGTTTACGTTGATGACGTGGACCTCGCCGCGCTTGCCGCCGTAGACGTCCTGGAAGTCGTAGACGACGCCGACCACGTCCACGTCGTCGGGAATGTCGTCGCTGCCGCAGAGGAAGGCGACCTGCTGGTCGACGTTGTACTCGACGAGGCGGTTGACGGCCGCGGCCCGGTCGAGGTCTGCGGGGAGCGCCTCGACCCCGCCTTTGAGGTGGGGCTTCAGCAGGTTGATGCAGTGTTCGATACCCGCGGGCTCGGAGCCCCCGTCGGTCAGGAAGTCGTAGGTCGCGGTGACGGCCCCACAGCCGGTGTGGCCCACGACGACGACCGTGTCGGTGCCGGTGTGTTCGACCGGGTAGAGCACGTCGCCGGAGACGACCTCGCCGGCGTCGGTCTGTTGCATCACGCGGTTGCCGATGTTCCCGCAGGTGAAAATGCGGCCGGGCTGGTCGTTACCCCAGATGTGGTCCTGCAGGACCCGCGAGTCCGAACAGCAGACGGTGACGACGTCAGGATGCTGTGCGTCCTGTACCTCGTCGAAGCGCCGCTCGAACTCGTTTGCGTGTTCGAGGTTGTTCTTCAGTAGCTGGACGAACGCAGAGTTCATATTTGTGACAACGCAAGCATCTGGTTTATTCTCTCTCTTTGGTGTGATTCGTGGGCCGTCGTGGGACCCGGCACGTCATCCTGCAAGGCGTTCCGAGTGAGAGCGATTTAAGGGGCTGTTGTCGCTACTGTGGCTGTGGAGTCTCCGTTCGAGATTCTCGGCATCAGCCCGGACGCCGACGAGGGGCAGGTCCGCCAGGCGTACCGCCGCCGAGCGAAGGAGACACACCCCGACCAGGGTGGGTCGAAGCGGGAGTTCCAGCGGGTCAAAGAAGCGTACGAGGCGATCTCCGAGGGCCGGGTCGAGGAGTGGAACGACGGCCGAGACCGCCCCCGGCCGCGACGCGGTCCCGAGCCCGAACCGGCCGAACCCGAGGCGTTCCAGACCGAGGTCGAGTACCTGGAGTACCAGGTGCTCGACGACTACGGCTGGTCGCTCGACGACGAGGACCTGTTCGAAAAGGCCCGGCGCGCCGGCCTCGACGAGGCCGACCACGGCCACTTCGTCGTCACCGGGGACGACTCGCTCCTCGAAGCCGCCGAGGACGCCGGGCGCTCGTGGCCCTTCTCCTGTCGCGGCGGCGCGTGTGCGAACTGCGCGGTCGCCGTGGTCGAGGGCGAGATGGAGGTGTTCGTCGACCACGTCATCCCGCCGGAGCTGTCCGAGCAAGGCATCGTGCTCTCCTGTATCGGCACCCCGACGACGCCGACGATGAAGGTCGTCTGCAACGTCAAGCACCTGCCCGAACTGGAGGACCTCTGGTTGCCGCCGCGGCCGAACTAGGTCGGTCACCGCCGCCAGTCTCTCGTCGCCGCCGCTCTCACTCGACCGCGCTCGACCGCGGTTCGACGTTCTGGTTCAACCGGAACAGGTTCCCGGGGTCGTATCTGGTCTTGACCTCGACCAGCCTATCGAGGTTCTCGCCGAACAGCGACTGTGCGGGGTCCTCGTCGAAGCCAGGGAAGTTCCCGTATCCGCCACCGGCGACCGGCATGGAACGGACTTCCTCGAGGCTGTCGCGCACCCACGCCACGTTCGCGTCGGTGTCGGCCGGGTCCTCCCAGTTCGCCTCGAAGGTGAGCATGAACGGTTTGTCGCGGTGCCAGAAGGCGGTCGCGTCCTGCGGAAGGTCCGCGATGGCCCCGCCGAGTTGCCACACGTCGACCGTCGAGAGCATCGACGGACTCTCCGCCCAGCGCCGGACGAGCAGTTCGACGATATCGTCCGAGAGGTCGGTCAGGTACGTCGCCTTCCAGTAGTAGTTGCGCCCGTCGGGGTACTCCTCGTCGAGCATCGACTGGAGCGTGGTGAAAGCCATCGGGCCACTGACGTCGAGGATAGGGGTGTCGATGTCGCGGAACCGGGCGAAGGTCTCTATGCCTTTCCCGGCGGGACCGACGTAGCACCCGAGGATAGCGACCATCGGGTCACCCCAGGCCTCGGCCGGAAACTCGACCTGCTCGGGAACGAAGCCGAGGAACGGCACGACGCTGGCTTCCCGGGGTGCGTCCGTGTCGAACTCCCGCAACAGGCTGAGCACGTCGGCCGCGTGTTCTCCCCGGTGGACGACGAACAGGCCGAACACTTCCGGGCCGACCTCGTGGAGCGCGTACTCGAACGCGGTGACCACGCCGAAGTTGCCGCCACCCCCGCGGACCGCCCAGAAGAGGTCCGGATGCTCGTCCTCGCTGGCGACGAGTACCTCGCCAGCGGCGGTCACGACCTCCACCGAGACGAGGCCGTCACAGGCCAGTCCGTACTTCCGGCGCAAGTGCCCGACGCCGCCGTTGAGTGTCAGCCCGGCGATGCCGGTCTTGCTGATGACGCCGAACGGCGTCGCCAGCCCGAACAGTTGCGTCTCCCGGTCGACGTCACCCAGGGTCGCCCCGCCCTGTGCGCGGACCGTCATCGTCTCGCGGTCCACGAACACGCCGTTCATCTCCGAGAGGTCCACGACGATACCGTCGTCACAGACGGCGGTGCCAGCCACGTTGTGGCCGCCGCCACGGACCGCGACCACGAGGTCGTGCTCGCTGGCGAACGTGACCGCCTCGACCACGTCGGCGACGCCGGTACACCGGGCGACGACGGCCGGTCGTCTGTCGATCATCCCGTTCCACACCTGTCTGGCCTCGTCGTATCCGTCGTCGCCGGGCGTCAGGACGTCACCGTGGACCCTCGTCGCGAACGATGCGATGGCACCGTCTGGGAGTTCGACCGGCGGTTCAGCGTCGGGCCCCCGTTGCTGTACGGGCATACGTGCGAGTAGGGGGCCGACGGGAATCCCGTCTGCCCTGACGCAGGTGTCGACCGGCGTTCACGTGATTCACGTCAGTGTCGAGAGGTCCACGAACGGCAGCCCCACGGCTGCACAGGGTCGATAGCGAGGTAGAAAATCTCGTTCGATGGTCGGACGAGGAGGGCGGGGACCGCCGCGGCGAAGCGGTGTTCAGTCCGCGGCGTGGCGCGGGGCGTAGCCGCACTCTTCGCACTTCAGGTAGTTGTCGACGGTGCTGACGCTGCCTGCACAGGCTGGGCAGTCGAATACTGGTTCACTCGGTGGGTTACGGACAGCCATTATCTAACGAAACTGGGAGGAGGCAGGTAAACCTTCCTATTACGAAACTCAGATAATATAATCGAGTATAATTGTCATGGTCTGGGCTGTCGTTCCCCGTCTCCGGCAGGTACGAACGTCGGGACCCGGGACCGACGAGCGACCGAGGTGCGCCTACTACCGACGTCGCCAGACGAGGAGGAGCGCCGTGAGCGTGACAACAGCGAGACCACCGGTGAAGCCGGGGAGCGCACTCGCTGACTGGCCGCCGCCGGACCGGGTATCCGATGCCGTCGCGGACGCGGTGTCGGTCGTCACCGCGCCGGTCGTCGTCGGTTCCGGCGTATTGATGAGCGGCTGCGTGGTCGCCTGCGCGTTCGCGACTTTCCGGATGGCGAACCGGGAACTGACGACCTCGTCGCCGACACGAATCGGTTCGTCGGATGCGGCCGTAAAGCTCCCGTCGCCGTCACCGGCGTGCACCACGGCTTCGAGTTCGGCGCTCTCGTCGGTGTCGAGCGATTCGAAGAAGGAGTCGGACAGCGCGACACTCACGTCGTCGTGCGAGCCAGCGTCGAGGGACGTCGTCCCGACGACCGCACCCGTGGTCCCGTCGTCGGTGACGTTCTGGAGGACGACGTACCCCGGTCGGTCGAGGTCGACTCGCCGAACCGTCACCGCACCGTCGTCGACCCGCTGGGTGGTGAACCCGCCGGTGACGACCCGAACTGCACCGTCGTCGGTCTTGCCGACCGTGACCCGCTGGCCGGCGTACTGACCGGCGATGCCCTGGATGGGCGTGTCGGTACCGGGTTCGAACTCGCCGTCACCGTCGTCGCGGTGGAGCACCAGCCAGTACGACCGGGGGCCGTCCTGGTCCGCCCAGTACTGGTCGCCGATGGCGACCTCGAAGTCGGAGTGAAAGCCCTGTTCGACTGCTGCGTGTCCGAGCGGCGGGCCGATTTCGCCACCCTGGTTCTGGTGGACGACGAGGTGGCCGGGGTTGGTCATGAACATCGATTCGACGACGATGGTGCCGTCACTGGAGACCTGCGCGTCGACGCTCAGGTGGTTCCCGTGGGCGGCCACTGGCGTCACGACGACGACGACCGACGTGGCCACGACGAGAACCCCGAGGAGGAGAGCGAGGGGGCGGCGCATGGTACCACGTGTGGACCGGACGAAAAAAGAACTGTCGCTACACCGTAAACGTCACGCCGTCCATCTGGAGAAACGCCCGTTCGTAGCCCTCGTGTCGGGCGACCTGTGGCGGGGCGACGACGGTGAGTTCGACCTCGTCACCGGTCTGCAGGGACGGAACCGTCGCCCCGTAGTGGTAGCTGAGGTCGGGGTCGATGGCCCGCGAGAGCTTGCCGTCGAACGTCGTCTCGCTCGCGCCGCGGACAGTCGCGTCGAGCCCCATCATCGGGAGCAAGAGGTCGTTGTAGGGCGTCCGCGCCGAGACGTACAGGTAGGACTCTCCGGTTCGAGCGAACCGACCGCCATCGACGTACCGCGCGACGAGGTCGGCGTCGTCGACCCGCTTCGTCCCGATGGCCGTCCCCGGCAACGCCTCCGGCTTCGGTGCGATACCGACGGGCATATCGCCCATCTGCATCGGGCGAATCGCCCCCCTGTCGCCTGCGGCGTCCAGTTCCTGTATCGTGAGCTTGTCCCGCACCTGCTTCGTGAACTCGAACTCGACCTCGGCCGTCTCCGGGGTTCCGAACAGGTCCGCGAACGAGCCCAGGCGGTCGATCTGGAGTGCCGCCGCAGACAGCTTCGCCGTGTACGTGCCGTCGCCGGCGAGCGTGAAGTTCCCGCCGTAGTGAAAGCCCATACGCTGTGAGAGCATCGGATAGATGACCTCCTCGCTGACGAGGTCGCCGTCCTGGAGTATCTCGACCGACAGGCTCGTGTCGGCGAGTACCTGCCCGCTCTCTCTGTGCCAGACCTGTGCCATCAGGTGGACGGCGTGCTCGTCGGTCTTCAGCTTGGCTTCGCGCTCGGTGCCGGTGACGGTCCAGAAGTCGTGGGGGACCGCGAGCATGAGCGCGAAGGTGTAGTCACCGCTCGTCTTCGGTCCGAACATGGCCATCCCCTCACGGTACGACTGGACGTACACGCCCGAGGGACCGTCGGGTGCGGCGGTGGTCGGGGGACTGGTTGTCGGCTCGTCGGTGGGCGTGTCGGTCTCGCCACTGTCGTCACCGAGACAGCCGGCTACACCGGTCAGTGCGGCCGCGGGGAGGGCGCGGAGGAGTCGGCGGCGTCGCATGGTGTCGTGTAGCAATATACTGTAAAAAACCGTTGTGGTTCGGGCGTCGAACCGGGGGACGTCGCTGGCCAGCACCGCAGGATAGACCGGGGAGTCGACCGTGACTATCAGGCGACCGTCGACACGACCGGCTGGGCGAACACCCACAGCGAGAGGACGGTGTAGCCGATCATGAGGACGACAAGCGGCGCGTGCCCCCGCCTGGCCAACGTCGTCGACCCGAACAACCGGAGTGCGACGGTGTGCGCGGCGAGGACGGCCGCGACGTGGCCGAGCACGACCAGCAACACCTCGCTTCCCCAGATGGCCGACGCCGGGACGAGCGCGAGGGGTGTCGAAACGACCGGTTGCTGGGTCGTCACCTCGACGAACGCCAGCAGGCTCTGGAGCACGTAGGGGTAGTTGTGTGCCACGTCGTAGCCGACCGCGATGGGGAGCAACGTCGCGCCGAACGCCAGGGTCGCTCGTCTCGTGTCACCCTCTCCGAGCGTCGCGGCGAGGCGGACGACGAGCCAGAACACCACGAGGAACGTCACGAAGCCACCGACGTACAGCAGGAGCTTCGTGTAGACGCCGAGACCGAACGTCTCGCGCACCCAGAACCGTAGTCCCTGATAGGTCGGGGTCGCTTCCAGTCCGTCGAAACTGACCGTGTAGACCGCGGCCACGGCCAGTGCGGCCGCCCCCCGGTCGGGCAGTGGGTCGCTGCAGGCCTTCCACGGCGACTGTTGGACCACCTGGTAGTCGCCGCCACCCTCGCCGTCCTCGTCGGGTCCGTCGCGTCGAATCGAAACGGGTGCGACCCGACCGACGAGCCGATAGAACGCGGCGAGTGGGTCCGCGTTGGCGAACCAGTCACGCCCCCAGGCAGCGCCACCGACGAGCATGACGGTCGCGTAGAGCGCGATAGTGACGGCGGTGAGTCGGGGAGTCGTCGGGACCGCACTCAGGTTCTCTGCGAACCCGATCAAGACGAGAAAGCCGAACGCGGCGGGCCAGGTGCCGAGTCCGGCGGGATACGTTTCGAACGCGGGCTCAGCCCCTTCGAGCCGTTCGAGCAGGTCGTACAGCGTTTCCCACGGCGAGAGCGAGCGCCACGGGCTCCCGACGACTGCGGAGACGACGAGGAGGCCCTTGAACCAGACCGGCCAGACGAACACGGTCGCGAACTCCTGGGGCGTCTGTGGCCCGGTCAACCCGGTGTAGATGGCGGCCAGGAACCCGACGAGGAACGTCAGTCGGGCGGCCCACCTGACCGCGTCACCGACGCCGGCCGGGACGCGAACCAGAACGTCGTCGACGGCCGTCGGTTCGGCGTCCACTCGAGCGACGACGACGGCGGTCACGGCGACCGCGCTGCCGGCACCGAGGAACAACAGCCAGGCGGGAATCGGTGGCGCGGCCGACGTGTTCCCGTGCGCGCTGGCGGGTGTGACGAGCGCCGCCGACGCCAGCAACACGACCGACAGCAGACGTGAGACCCGAGTCATTGGCTGCGAGTCGTCCCGCCCCCCGCAAAAATCCCGTTGGTTCGCCGGTCGAAACTCGGACCTGGACGGGCAAGGTTTTTCTCTCGACTTCCCAACTCCGAGGTGATGCGCCCCCGAACGCTCGTCGCCTTGCTCGTCATCGTTGCTGGACTGGTCGGCGTCGCCACCGTCGGCCTCACCGGCGGCCAGGGCGGCGAACTCACGGTCGCGTGGACGAGTGACACCGCGGTCGAGGGGGGAAGCAACCATCACGAACCGGCCGTCGCGGTGGTCGACGGCGAACCCCTGGTGTTCGCTCCGGTCAGTTCGACGCGACAGTTCGGGGACTGCGCGCTGGTCGCACTCGAGGCAGACTCGGGGGCCGAACGCTGGCGGGACGCGGTCCCGGCGGCGAACTGTACGACGCACTCGGTCGCGGACCCGAGCGTCGTCGACCACGACGGTGACGGCCGTCGGTCTGTGCTCGCGACGACCACCGAACGCGACCTCGTCGCGTACGACCCGCTCACCGGCGCAGTCGAGGACCGCTACCCGCTCTCGGCGTACGGCTACTCGAAACCCATCGTCGCGAACGTCACGGGCGACGCCGCAAACGAGACGCTCGTCGCGGACGTTCGAGGGTACGTTCAGGCGCTCGACCGCGGCGGCTCGCCGGTGTGGACGGTGAACCGCTCCACCTACGTCTGGGCGACGCCCGCCGTCGACGACCTCGACGACGACGGGACGACCGAGGTCGCCATCGCTGGCCGTGACGGCATCCTCGCGGTGTACGGGAACGATGGCTCGGCCGTCTGGCACGCCCGGACCGGCCTCTCGGTGACCTGGATGACGACCGGACAGCTCGATTCCGACCCTGCCGTCGAACTCGTCGCCGGAACGAACCAGGGGCCGGTCGTCGCCTTCGACGGGCGAACCGGCGAGCAAGAGTGGCGCCACGACAGGCAGTTGCTCTCGGCGGTTCAGGCGGTCGGGACGGTCGATGGCGTGCCGGCCGTGTTCGCCACCGCGGGGGACGGCTCGCTGGTCGCACTCGACGGTCGTGACGGGGCCGTTCGGTGGGAGAGCACGGTCGAAACGGAGAACGTCAACATGATGCCGCCGCCAGTACTCGGCGACGTGGACGGCGACGGGGACGAAGAACTCGTGGTGGCGAGCAAACGAGGGACCGTCTCGGTGGTCGCGCCGGACTCGGGCGAGGTGCTGGCGAGTCACGGCCGCGACGTCGACGTGCTCGCACACCCGGTGCTCGCGGACACCGACGATGACGGCAGGAAGGAGATATACGTCATCTACACCGACGGGCGGGTGCAACGACTGACGTATTCGGAGTAGAACGACTCAGGCCAGCGGTTCGTCGGGCCGCGGCAGGTCGTAGGTGTCCCGAACCGTATCCGCGAGCAGTCCCTCCTTCGCCAGCGCGATGTAGATGACGACGAACTCACCGCCGGCAGGCCGCAGGACGAACACCTCGCGGTCGCCCGGCTCTTCGTTCTCGTTCACCCGCGCCACGAGCGGTTCGATGGGCCGCCGACCCGAGACGAACTCCTCGTACAGGTCGCCCGCCCCCTGGGGCTCCCCGAAGACGTAGAGGACGCCGTTGACCGCGCCGTCGGTGTCGCGCGTGACCTGTGAGGCCATCGCCTCGCCCTGGGCCCGGGCGTTCTCCCAGGCGTCCTGGGCGGCCTCGAACAGGTTCGTCACGCCGTCGGCACTGGCGTACAGCGTCCGTTTCTCGACGGTCAGCGATTCGACGGTGGGGTCCTCGGTGGCCCACGAGAGGTCGGCCTCGACGACGTAGCCCGGGCGCAGTCCCGCGACGGTCTCGTCGAGGTCCCCGTGACCGGCGTGGGCCACGTCGACTAGCTCGTAGGCCTCCTCGGTCGGCTCGGTCGGGTCCGTCGGGAGCGAGACGAAGGTCCAGACGTCGTCGGCCCGCGGGTTCGCGAGCACCCGGAACCGGCCGCTGGTGGTGGACATACGCAGTGGGTTGTGGGTCACGACGGGTAAGCGTCGCGTTCGAAGCCGACGCTGAACCCGGCGTGAACCCGCCCAGCTACGTCGACTCGCAGGCCGCCACCTCGAACCCGAGTGCAATCCTGACCGGTTCGGTCGTGCGGTCGGTCACCGTCTCCGTGGTGGGCACGGCCCAGTCGAACCGGACAACCCGGCGGCTGCCAGCGGACAGGCAGGTGCCCGCAGTCGCAGGGGCCCCTTCCGCCGACGATTCGCCCCCGATTCGAACCGAACCGGCGTCGATAGTTGCCAGGACCGCCCCGAGCGTGCCCTCGACGACCACTGTCTCGGCTGTGTCCTCCTCGGCAGCCCCGCCGACCCGGACGACCCTCGCGCGAACTGCATCGAAGATGGGACTCGCCTCGCCTGTGGCCGCGTGGTCGTCCATCGGGAACTGGCCGGGAATCGGTCGAGCGAGCCCGAAGTCCGTCGAAATCGGGATGACCCTGGCGTCGATGGCCACGGGAGAACTCCCTGCTTCCTCGGCGCTCGCGGCGTCGGCACATGGCCTGGCACGCATCACGGCCACCCCGGGACCCCCGGTCACCAGGAGGTCGAACTGTACCGACCCCTCGGAACCGGGGTGGGCGTCGGACAGGTCGACGACCGGACCGCGTCCGTCGCAGCCGAACGCGTCGACCGAGTCGGTGAACTGCGCCCGGAAGGCCGCCTCGACCCCGGTCGCGTCGAGCGCCGGAACCGCCGCTTCGATCTCCTCGCGCGAACGGATGGTCGCCCGCTTGCCTGCCTCGTCGCTGGCGGGATGGGCGTCGACATCGACCCCGTTCTGCGTCTCCTGCCAGGCGATTCGAAGGACGGGCGGGTCCGTCCGCGGTGAGCCGTCGGTCTGGCCACTGTCTGCCTGCTGTGCGATGGCACCGACGGACTCGACTCCGGCACCGGTGCCGATACCGGCGCCGAGGAGCGCGAGCACACGTCGTCGCCGTCGTTGGTACGTCGTCATGGTCTATCCCGGGTTGGCGGGATAGCTCGAACTACGGGACGTTCACGTATAGCACGGGGGCATTGCCCTCACAGGAACGATACGACACGGGGAGAGCTGTCCGGACGGCTCACCGAAGCCTGGTCTCGGTGGTGGCGGTCCACGCACCGGGGTCACGGCGGCGGTTCCCCCACCACTCGTCGGTCTGGACCGTGACGGTGTTGCGGAAGGTCTCACCTGCGCTGCAGGGTCTGGCGTCCAGAGACACCAGCAACTCCCAGGTCTGGTTCGGTTTCACGGTCCCGAGGTACCAGACACCGGTCGTCGGGTCGAACGTCTCGTCGTACGTCCGGCCGCCACCGGCGTCCCCTCTGGAGAAGTCGGTGAGCATGTCGACGGTGGGGCCCTTCCGGACGCGTATCGCCTTCACGTTGAGCCAGTCGTACTGGTCGACGAGGCAGTTCCCGTAGCCCGCTATCGTGGTCCGCTGACTCGCCGGCGTCGGGTCCCGCGTCGGGACGACCCGGACGTTCGTCGCGGTTGCCGGGCCATCGTTGCGCACCCGGACGATGTACACCAGGTCCCTGTCGTTCGTGTCGGCGTACGAACGCGTGGTCACCGAGAGGCTGGGGCGTGGCTCAGACGGGCACGCGGCGGCCGTAAAGCGGAGGTCGAAACGAACCGCGTCGTCGGCCACCACCGTCGCCGTCTCTGGGAGTTCCCACGTCAATCGGACGTGTGGGACCGACCGGTCGGTCGTACAGTCGACGCCGTCGGTCGAGAGGTCGCCATCCAGAGGAACCGGGCGGCCGCTGACGGCGGCGACGACCTCGCGAAGTGTTCCGTCCGCGAGGACGACGGTCGCCATCTTTCCATCGCCGTTGTGGCCCGTCTGGACGAGTGTCGCGGTGACGGCGTCGGCCAGCGGCGTCGTCGCCGTGGTCGCCGGGTCGGTGTCGGTACCTGCCTCGGCCGTGGCTGGCTGCGAGCCAGTCGACTGGGGCTGTTGCGTGGTCGCGGGCAACAGGCGACCGGTGACGCCCACGATACCTGCGCTTCCGAGGGGCTGGACGAACAGGTCCAGTTGCCCCTCGTCACCCGGCTGGATACCGGAGAGGTCCATCAGCGGTTCGTTCCCGGACGTTCCGTAGAGCGCGTTCACGTCGAGGAACTGCTCGTGGAAGGCAGCCTGCAACGTCGACTCGGCGACCATCGGGAACCGCTCGCGGTACTGGGCCAGCGACCACAGCGGTGCCTGTGCGCCGGTCCGGTCGGTCGGATAGGCGTCGACGACGCGCCCGTTGACTCGTTCCTCCCAGGCGACGACCAGTCTCGGCACAGCGCTCGCCGCTTCGGGTTCTTCCAGGCCAGCGACGAGGTTCGTCCTCTCCAGTGTCTCTCCGTCGTGCCCGACGGGTGCGGCCTGGCCCATGCCACTCAGGGCCCCGACCGCGAGTCCACCACTCGCCAGTCGAAGTAGTTGTCGTCGTGTCAGCTGCTGTTTTCTCATGGTATCGTCGTCGTCCCAGTTCCCCTGCGAGTCGGCAGTACGACTGTCGCGGCCGCTCCGTCGCTCGCGGGGCTGTTCCAGGGTCGATTGCGACTAGGCCAGCATCCGATATAATATAGACTATCAGACACTTACGGCGCGGGAGTAACCGGGTCCTCAGTCACGCCCCCGTCACGCCCAGCCAGTGGCTCGAACCGTTCACCCGAGAGCTGCCGCAGGCAGGATGGGAATCGATTCTTTCAAAACCCAAACCGCCGTTGTACGGACGATGACCATCCCGACGTTCGTAATCGGCATCGCGGGCGGAACGGGGGCAGGCAAGACGACTGTCGCCCGCGAAGTCGCCGACACGGTAGGCGAGGCCGTGACACGAATCCCACTCGACAACTACTATCAGGACAACACCCACCTCGAGATGGACGAACGGGAGGACCTCAACTACGACCACCCCGACGCCTTCGAGTGGCAACTGCTCATCGACCAGCTCGACTCCCTGCTCATGGGTCAACCTATCGAGATGCCGCAGTACGACTTCACCGTCCACAACCGCAAGGACGAGACGGTCACGGTGGAACCGTCCGACGTCATCGTCGTCGAGGGCATCTTCGCGCTCTACCACGAGGCCATCATCGAGATGTGTGACCTGCGCGTGTACGTCGAGACCGACGCCGACGTTCGCATCCTCCGGCGCATCCGCCGCGACGTCATCGAGCGCGAGCGCGAACTCGCCGGCGTCATCGACCAGTACCTCTCGACGGTCAAGCCCATGCACGAGCAGTTCGTCGCACCGACGAAGAAGGACGCAGACGTCATCATCCCCGAGGGTGCGAACCAGATGGCCGTCGACCTCCTGACCGAGAAGGTCGAAGCCGAGACTGACGAGGCCGCGCCAGACCCCAAAGAACGTCGCTCGTGGGCGCGCGAGGTCCACGACGACCGGACCACGGTCGAACCGTCCGACTCACCGGTCGAGGGGACGGATTCTTCCTCGCCGCGCTGACGGGAGAAACAGGCAATTTTTATCTGCGTGGGGGGGCGTACAATGTTCACATGAGCACTGGAACCGAGGCCGACGCCGCAGAACTCCGGCGTCCCGAGGAGGTCGACGACGGCTTCCTCTCCCGCAACGCGTGGCTCAAGCCCTTCGCCGTCGTCGAAGTCCTGTTCTTGTTGATGATACTCGCCCTCGACATCGCGAACGACATCTTCCCCTGGATGCGTGGCGGCTTCAGTCAGGCCATCTTCGGGATGATTCTGTCCCTGTTCGTGCTGGCACTCGCCGCCGCGGTCGTCGTTCTGGTCATCAGCGCCTACCGGTACCTCACCGAGCAGTAACGCCACACCACCGCCCTGCTTCTACGACGCGACTGGCTTCGAGTGTCACCCGAGTCCCGCGAGCAGGTCACCGACCGCGTACGCGACCGACGCGGCCACCATCCCGACGACGAGCATCTCCGTCCCGTTGACGTACCACGACCTGTCGGTGACGAGACTGCGACTCGCACCCACGGCGAAGAACGCGATGGCCGTCACGACGATGGAGAGTTCGAACAGCGGCCGCGATTCGAAGATGTACGGCAACAGCGGCGTCCACCCGGCGAGGACGAACGCGACGAACGTCGTCAGGGCGGTTCGCCCGGGTGTCTTCCCGTCCTCGACGGGTTCTTTCCCGGTCGCCTCGACGTAGTCTATCTCCGACCGACGGCTCAGGAAGTTGCTCATCCCCATCGAGAACCCGTCCGCAAAGAGGTTCGCCGCCCCGAGGATGAGCACGATGCCGGGGTCCAGTGCGGCCCCCGCGACGCCAGAGACGACCGCGAACGTCGTCACGATGCCGTCGTTCGCCCCGTAGATGACCTCCGCGATGTACCGGCCGGATTCCGTGACGTCGTCTCCGAGCAATTCACGTAACATCGTAACCCGGTACTCGTGCGAGCGAAAAGAAAGGCCTCCTTGCAACAACCTATCACACTTCGGGACGTCTCTCTGGGTATGCAGTCAATCCTCGTGCCGATAGACGGCTCCCCACTGGGTGAGCGAGCCCTCGAGTACGCTCTCGACCTGTATCCCGACGCCACAATCACGGTCCTCCACGTGGTCGACCCGGTCGAAGCCGTCTACGTGGCCGAGACGAAGGGGCCGACCGAGAGCCGGTCCTACGTCCAACTCGCCAGGGAACACGGACAGGAACTCTGTGAGACTGCCCGCGAGACAGCCGCCGACCGCGGCATCGAGGTGACAGTCGCTCTCGAGACGGGGAATCCCGCCCGGGAGATACTCGCGTACGTCGAAGCTACCGACGTCGATGCCGTCGTCATGGGGAGCCACGGCCGGTCCGGTATCTCACGTGTCTTCCTCGGCAGCGTCGCAGAGACGGTACTTCGGCGGTCGCCCGTCCCCGTCACGGTCGTTCGCTGAGCGGGCCGACCGACGCCGACGGCAGGTCACTCTGCGGCCGGTGCCTCGTCCACGAGGACGACAGCTTCGCCGGTGATGACCAGGTCGTCGTCCGTATCGAACACGTCCGTCCGAAGCCGGTACCGGTCCTCGCCGACGCGGTCGATGACCTCACACACGGCAGTGACGCGGTCGCCGAGCTGGACTGGCGCCCGGAAACTCAGGTTCTGATTCAGGTAGATGACCAGCCCTGGCAGGCGAGCGAGCGCGGCACTGATGACGCTCGACGCGAGTGCACCGTGGACGATTCGCCTGCGAAACCGCGTCTTCGCAGCGTACTCGTCGTCCAGATGCAGCGGGTTCGTATCGCCGCTCAACGCCGCGAACTCCTCGACCTCCGACGCCGTTATCGTCTGAGAGAATCGAACGACGTCGCCCACGCTCAACCCCTCGTCTTCCCTGTCCTCGTAGCTGGTCGACCAGTCCTCGCCCCTCTCGACGACCGCCTCGTACTGGAACCGCGGCAGGTAGTACGACAGCTCGACTACGGAGAGGACGCCGACGAGGGCGCCTCCTTCGGTGACTATCAGCTGGTCGATGTCCTCCTTGCGGAGCAGGTCCGCGGCGTGTTCGACCGACCGGGATGCTGCGACCGTCACGACCGGTGACGACATGAACGACTCGGCGGTCCGGTTCTTCAGGTCTTCCCCAGACGCGACCAGCGCCACCACGTCGCTCTTCGTGACGATACCGACCGGGTCACCCTCGCGAGTCACCACGAGCGACCCGACGTCCGCGTCCCGGAGCCGCTCGGCACAGGCACGGACGGTCGCGGTCGTCGAGATAGACTCGATGGTCTGTCGCATCACGTCCCTGACGAGGGTCTTGATTCGCATACCGGGATGTACTCTCGGTGAGGTGGTAATTCCATCGAATCGATTGGTCTTCGTCGTGCGCGGGACACTTGAACCCCTTACGACCAATGGCCAAGACACATTACCAATGGCGACAAAACCCCGTGTAGAGGCAGCCCGGCGACTCACCACATCCTGTCAGGACCCGTGCTGCTGGACAGTTCGTCCCGACTGTCCATCGAAACTGGTGAGCCGTACCGGTGCTGCCTCGTCACCCATCACACGTTCGATTTTTCGGCAGAAATCGGGCCCAGCGGTCACGTGTGGAACGACGAGTCACTCCGTTATCTGGACTCGGTTCTGGTTGTACGTCGTCGTCTTGCGGACCGCAGATACCTCGTACGTGCTCTCGAACGGCTCCGGTGAGACGCCCGAGGGAACGGACCCTCGTGCGATTCCGCCCGCCACGAACCCGGAGAACCGCTCTTCGTCCTTGTAGATGTAGACCGGAACGCCGGGTTCGACCGGCCGCTCGAGCGGGACGACCGTCCGTCCGGGACCCTCCATGTCCGAGAGTTTGAGACGTGACCCGCCTTCGATTCGATTCCCCGACGCTATCTCGATTCGGCAGAAGCGCCGGTCGTCGGTCAGGGACGCAGAGAGGACGGGTGCGTCCTCCTTCGCATCGGCGAGCCAGGGCGGGTCGGTGACCGAGCCGTCGCCGACCGAATCCACCGTGTACTCGCTCGCGAACCGGCGTGTGTCGCCACTATCCGGCGGCCGCACCTGGTAGGTCGCCTCCGCGCTCCGTATCACGCCGTCTTCGGTGACCTCTAGCTGGGCGGCGTCGAGTCCGACCAGCGGGCCGTCGAAGTGCCCCGGAGAGACTGCCCCGTCTTCGAACCCGGTCGCTTCGATTCGCCACACGCCAGGCGACCGCTGCACCAGTTCGGGCGTTCCCCACGAGAACACGTCGAGGAGCCCCCGTATCTCGACCGCCCAGGTCACGGTGGCGATGTCGAACCCTTCGCCGTCCTCGCCGTAGGTCACCCGGTCGCCCAGGTCCTCGCGCCAGAACGCCTCCGACCCGTCGCGGAAGATGGTCACGTCGCCGCCACCGCCCCGCCTCGTCCACCGACCGACGGCCGACCCGGTATCGACCTCGTACTCCTTCTGCCACATGATCTCCGTGTCGGTGACGTCGAGTTTCGTCCAGCTCGCCCGGAAACTCGTCTGGAGCAACGTCCGGACGTGACTGGTGAACAGTACCGATGTCGCCCCGTCCTCGGAGAGTCCCATCGGGTAGGACGGTTCGACTGGTTCGGCTGTCGTCTCGGAAGTGGTCCCAGCAGTCGCCGTCTCCATCCGGGTCCCCGTCGCCGTCGCCGTGGCACTCCTCGAACCAGGTGTGTCAGTCCTCGTCGCCGTTGCGCCACCCTGGTCGAGGCGGAGACACCCCGAGATGGAAAAGAGTGCCCCACCGAGGAGTGACAGCGCCCGTCTGCGTCTCATATACGCCGCCCAACAGGTTGGACCGTATTAAATCATCCCGCCGACAGCAACGGCTTTAGCGTGCGAAAATGACGCGAGAAGTAAGCCGGTGGAGGGATTTGAACCACGGTACTTCGCTCCCTGATTCAAACCCCTCGCAGGGCTCTTCAGTCTCACTTCGTTCGACAGAAAGAGCCGGTGGAGGGATTTGAACCCTCGACCTATTCCTTACGAAGGAATCGCTCTAGCCAGTCTGAGCTACACCGGCGCGGGCGTACACTCGTCCGGCGCCATCCTCCGGCGCTCGAACGCATCTTCACGTAAACCGATGATACCAATAAGGGTTGCGAATCGACTCGACTATCACCGCCGCGTCAGGCGAACGTCCAGACAGACGTTGTACTCGTGGGGGGCGTACGACCGGACGGTCTGGCGGGACTCGACGGTCACCTCGTACTCGGGTTCCGCGGCGGCGCGGATGGCGCGTTCACCCGGCCCGAAGCGGTCGTCCTCGTGTTGGATGTCGTAGTAGTGGAGGACGCAGTCGTCCCCGGCGAGGGCGACCGCCGTATCCACGAACTCGTTCGCGCTGTGGGGCAGGTTCATCAGGACCCGGTCGGCCCAGCCCTCGTAGTCCACGGCGACGTCCCGAACGTCGCCCTGGATGGTGGTCACCTGGTCGGCAACCCCGTTTCGCTCGGCGTTCTCGCGAAGGTACTCGACGGCGCGTTCGTTCAGGTCGACGGCGACGACCTCGGCACCGCGCTTTGCGGCCGGGATGGCGAACGGGCCGACGCCCGCGAACATGTCGAAGACGTGTTCTCCGGCCTGGACCTGTTCGATGACGCGGTGGCGTTCGGTCGCCAGTCGGGGCGAGAAGTACACCTCGGCGATGTCCAGCGCGAACCCGCACCCGTACTCGCGGTGGACCGTCTCCGTGTCCTCGCCGACGAGTACGTCCCAGTCCCGCACTCGCAGTTCGCCCTTGATTTCAGACGCACGGTTCACGACAGTCGTGACCGGCAGGTCCGACGCGACGATGGCCTCGGCGATCTCCATCGCGCGTTCGGGGTCCGCCTCGTCGACGATGGCGATGTCGCCCAGGCGTTCGTGGCTCGGCTCGAACCCGAGGATGTCCGCCGGTGTCGTCGGTGTTCGACGAGCCGAGGCGTCGTGCTCGACCACCTCGTACCCCGCCGGTACTGCCGCCCGGTCCGTCACCGGGATGTACACCCAGCCGTCCGCTGCAGATATCTCGTACTCGTCCGAGAGGAGGCCCGCCTCGGCGAGGGTCTGGCGCGTCTCCTCGCCCGCCGACCGCTCCACTCGCACACAGGGGACGTTCATACCGTGTGCGAACCGTGCAGGCGTCCTAACGCTGACGCTTCGACGCGACCGGGTCGATAGCCGACGCTCGACCCGACTCGAAACGTTATAGCCGCTCATGGCGCTACGGACGGTATGCTCACGTTCATCGGCCTCGGCCTCTACGACGAACGCTCCATCACGGTCGAAGGGGCGGACGCCCTCCAGGCCGCCGACCGGGCCTACGCGGAGTTCTACACCAGCAAACTCATCGGTGCGGACGTCGCCGACCTCGAAGCCTACCACGACATCGACATCGAGGTCCGCGACCGGCAGGGCGTCGAACAGCACCCGGAAGACATCCTCGAAGCCGCGGAATCGAAGGATGTCGCCTTCCTGACCGCCGGCGACACGATGATATCGACGACCCACGTCGACCTCCGCCTGCGCGCCCAGGACCGCGGTATCGACACCCGAATCATCCACGGGACGACCGCCCAGACCGCGACCAGCTCGCTCACCGGCCTGCAGAACTATCGCTTCGGGAAAGCGACGACGCTCCCCTTCGAGTACGCCCACGGCGGCGACGACGTGCCCGAGAGCGTCCGGAAGACAATCGACACGAACCGAGAACAGGGCCTGCACACCGTGGTCTACCTCGACATCAAGGTCGGCCGAGGCCCCGACGGCGACGACCCGGCCCACGAGGAGTACATGACCGCGGACTACGCCGCGAACCTCCTCGCGCAGTACTACCCCGACACGCTCGGCGTGGTCGTCGCCCGCGCCGGCAGTCCAGACCCTCTCGTCGCCGCGGACCGCCTCTCCGCGCTCGCCGACCGCGAGTTCGGCGACCCGCTCCACCTCCTCGTCGTCCCCGGCGACTTGCACCTCATCGAAGCCGACGCGCTGCGTGACCTCGCAGGTGCACCCGAAGAACTGCTCGACGTGTAATCCCGACTCTCGTTCTACGCTGTTCAGTTCGACGTCGCCCCACAGAGCTGTCGCTGTGCGGTGTGGCGTCCGAAAGAAAGCGAAGTCAGGGACCGGACGAGGTCCGGTTAGTTAGCAGTTAGTTCTGGCGGCGGACCGCGAGCAGCGCAGCAGCGACGAGCGCGACGAGCGCGACGCCGATGCCGAAGCCGGGCTGGCCACCGTCGTCACCGGGCTCTTCCGTCCCTGGCTGTTCGGTGGTCGTCTCCCCGCCGGCCGCCGTCGTCGTCTCTCCGCCGGCCGCCGTCGTGGTTGCTGCCGTGGTGGTCGCTGCCGTGGTGGTCGCGGCTGTGGTGGTCGCCGCCGTCGTGCCACCTTCCGTCACTTCGATCTCTGCCGTCTGGTTCATGTCACCGACGTAGACACCGTGCGTGTAGGTGCCAGGTTCGACGTCGGCAGTGATGCTGAACTCGACGGACTGCGTCGCGCCTGCCGCGACGGTGACTTCTTCCGAGGCGACCGTGTCACCGTCGAAGCGGAATTCGACGGTCTCAGTGCCTTCCGCCTGGCCGGTGTTCGAGATCTCGGCCGTGACGGTGACGGTCTCGCCCTGTGCGACCGACGCCGGTGCGTCGAGCGAGGCGATTTCGAGGGTGGCAGCGCCACCGACCTGACCGTCGGCACTGTCGAGCTGCGTGCCACCGCTACGGGCGGAGACAGTGAAGTTCGTGCCTGCGGGCACGTCACTGAAGTTGAGGTTCAGGTTCCACTTCCCGTTCGGACCGACAGTCGCCGAACCCGTCTTCAGGAACGGTTCGTCGGGGTCCGCACTGTTGACACGGATGTTGACCGTGGAACCGGACGCCAGCGTGCTCGTGCCGGAGATGGTCTGGTTCGCGGCGGAAGCCACGCTTACCTCATCGTTCTCGTTCGTGTCGAGCGTGACCTCACGATTCTCGAACTCGAACTGGGCTTCCACCGTCTCGTCGGAATCGGTCAGGTTACCGCCGGCGAGGACGGTCAGGTTCGCGTTGAACTCGTCACCGGCGTTAACGTCGACGGAACTGCCGGAGCGAGTCGCCTGAAGTCCGTCCGTGGGTGTGAGCAGGTAGTAGGTGTCGTTGACCGGGTCGGCGATGACCGCAGTGTTGCTCGTTCCCAGGTTCAGGGCCTTCGGCTGACGGTTCTGCGACGGGTTGGTCTGCATTACCTTCAGCGAGAGGTTCCCGTTGTTAGCCAGAGTAAAGAAGTCATCAGTGGTGTTGTCACCGTCGACGACTTCGAGTGCGCCTTCCAGGCCCGATGCGTCGAGCTCGTGGATGACTACGTCACCCTTCGCGATGGTGGTATCCTTGGTGACTGCACCATCTTCGACTGCGGAGAGGACGTCAGAGACCGAGGAAGCACTCGTTCCCTGCGGTGCAGTCCAGACGGTGAGGTTGTTGGTACTGCGGTCACGGATGCTGAGCGTACCGACGTCCTGCGAATCAGCGGTATAGCTGGTGCCAGCTGCGACCGTGATGTCGTAATCGCCCGTGTCGATGATCGAAGGCAGATTGT
Organism: Haloarchaeobius ordinarius; assembly: GCF_051801355.1. Lineage (GTDB taxonomy): Archaea > Halobacteriota > Halobacteria > Halobacteriales > Natrialbaceae > Haloarchaeobius. The sequence goes on from NZ_CP196560.1 coordinate 2,975,231, forward strand.
CCTGTTCGGGGCTGGAGACAGTGTCGTCACCCGCGGCACTGAACGTCGCGCCGGGGTTGTATCCACCCATCGTGTAGGTATTGACTCTGAGCATTACGGTGCCGTCGCCGTCCTCGTCGGTGACGGTGACGTTCGCTTCGTAACCGGACTCGTCGCTACCGATGTGGACGACGCCCGTCGACGTCCCCGTGAGAGAGATGTTGATCGAGGCGACGTCACCGAGTTGCTCGGTAGTGATTCCCTGCGAAAGCGAAAGTTGGCCTTCGGCGGCTTCTTCGACGGTGATGGTCTCGGTCGTAGCGGACTTGCCGGTCTGAACGTCCGTGACCTCAACAGTGTAGTTGCCGGCGTCCTGCGTGCCGAAGTCGAAGGTTGTCTCACCAGACCCGTCCAGCTTTTTGGTTTGGGTCTCCACTTCGTCGTCGTTAGCGTCCATGAGGACCGCCTGGACGTTTGCACCACCACGGTTCTCACTGACGGAGACCGTCAGCGCATCGTCGGTCGTGATGCTGGTGTCATCTGCCGACGCTTCGAGCGTGAGCTCACGGAGCGTGAAGGTCGTCGTCGGCGTTCCGCTTTCGTAGGTCCTGAACCCGTACGTCGCAGAGAGGTTGCGGTTCGCCGTGTTGAAGACGTACACGGAACTGTTGGCCCCGGTGGAGCCGTTGAAGATGACATCGTTACCCCGGAGGACGTCGAGTCCCTCATCGGTGTTGTTCGCGATGAAGGCCAGTTTTCCACCGGCGTAGACGCTCTGGCCCGAGTTACCAGCCTTGACCGTATAGCTAGTGACCGTCGGCTCGATGTCGCCCAGGGTGTGGGTTCCACTCGAGTAATCCACGGCGTCGAGTGTCACGACCAGGTCGTCCGTCGGGTCGACACTCTGGCTACTCGAAGTCAGTACCAATTTGCCAGACGTCCCGTCATCGCCACCGACGGAGTAGTCGCCGGTAACGTCGTTTCCGTTCTTCGTGACGGTCACGTTCGACATGGTGATACTACTGTTCGATGCTTCTGAAAGCGAAATTTCGATAGTGGACGTGCCACTATCGTCGTACTCGACAGCACTCTGTACCGTTGGTGCCAGTGTCGAGTCTTCTGCAGTAGCGCTGCCGGAGAACGCGATGACGCCCGCGAAGACGGACGTGACCATCAGCGCCGCCAGCAGAATGCTGCGTGCCTTGTCTGTAGTTCCTGTCATAGTTGGAATCGTGTGTTCGTTTCAGCGGCGACACCACCTTTCCCGCCGGGTGGTGTGGAAGGCCCGGCAGTTCTCGGTGTCGTCACCATGGGTAGGGGTACATCCAAAACCGTCTGCCCATTTGTATAAATGCTTTGTGGTGTTCAATTGATGATATGACAATGGGGAGCATTAGTAATCATGCACCCAGACCAGACTTTTGAGCCATCTAGTGACCGATTAGGGCAAGACATCAACAATATAACTACTATAGGATAATTTACTTTTCGTGCGGGCGCGGACGTGACTATCACTGATTTGTCATGCGAAATTCGATAACAGCCTCCTGTCCTCGACTGCGAACGAGAACAACACGAAGCCAAACACGGCAGTACTTACGAAAAACAGCGTCGCCACTCCGTGGGAAGTAGCATCCGAAAGAAAGCGAAGTCAGGAACCGGACGAGGTCCGGTCAGTTAGCGTTTAGTTCTGGCGGCGGACTGCGAGCAGTGCCGCTGCGACGAGTGCGACGAGTGCAACACCGATGCCGAAGCCGGGCTGCCCACCGTCGTCAGGCTCCTCGGTCGGCTCGTCGGTCGCGGTCGCCGTGGCGGTTGCCGTGGCGGTTGCCGTCGCGGTCGGGGTTGCCGTCGCGGTCGGCGTCGCGGTTGCCGTGGCGGTTGCCGTCGCGGTCGCCGTCGTTGCCGGTGCGGTGACCTCGATCTCCGCGGTGGAGTTCATGTCACCGACGTACACGCCGTGCGTGTAGGTGCCGGGTTCGACGTCAGCTGCGACGCTGAACTCGACGGACTCCGTTGCACCAGCGGCGACGGTAACCTCTTCGGAGGAGACCGTGTCACCGTCGAAGCGGAATTCGACGGTCGCCGTGCCTTCTGCTGCGCCGGAGTTCGAGATCTCGGCCGTGACGGTGACGGTCTCGCCCTGCTCGACCGAGCTCGGCGCGTCGAGGGACGCGATGCTCAGGGAAGCAGCGCCAGCGACCTGGCCGTCGGCGGAGTCGAGCTGGGAGCCGTCGTTACGGACGGCCACAGTGAAGTTCGTGCCGGAGGGCACGTCACTGAAGTCCATCTCCAGGCTCCAGGTACCGTTGGCGTCAACGGTCGCGGAGCCCGTCTTCAGGAACGGCTCGTCGGCGTCTGCGCTGTTGACACGGACGTTGACCGTGGAACCGGCGGCGAGCGTGCTCGTGCCGGAGATGGTCTGGTTCGTGTCAGCGGAGACGACGACCTCGTCGTCTGCGTTCGTGTCGAGGGTAACCTCACGGTCATCAACCTCGAAGTTCGCTTTGACCGTCTCGTCGGAGTCGGTCAGGTTACCGCCTGCGAGGGCGGTGAAGTTAGCCTCGTACTTGTCGCCAACGGCCACATTGCTGAGAGCGCTGGTCGACGTGACAAGGTAGTACGTGTTGTTGTCCGCGTCGGCGATGACGGTCGTGTTGTCAGTGCCGAGCGTGATAATCTTCGGCTGCTTGTTCTGTGCCGGGTTCGTCTGCATCACGGTCAGCGACGCGTTGTCGCCAGCAGTGAGGTTGAAGAACTTGGCAGAGACGTTGTCGCCAGCGGTGATGTCGACAGCACCCTCGATACCCGATGCGTCGAGTTCGTGGATGACGACGTCACCCTTCGCGATGGTGGAGTCCTGAGTGACCGTGCCGTCCTCAACTGCGGAGAGGACATCAGAAGCCGAGGAGACACTGGTGTCTTTCGGTGCGGTCCAGACGTTCAGGTTGTTCGTGCTACGCTCACGGATGCTGAGGGTACCGACGTCCTGCGAGTCAGCAGTGTAGTCGGTGCCAGTTGCAACAGTGATGTCGTAGTCGCCAGTGTCGATGAGCGAAGCGAGCTGCGTCTCGTTGTCGGGAGCGTCCGCGGTCGTCGGGACGTCGATCGAGTCATCGCCAGCGACACTGAACGTGTCACTGCCGGTGTATCCGCCCATCGTGAAGGTGTTCACGAGGAGTGTGACGGAGCCGTCGCCGTCCTCGTCGGTGACGGTGACGTTGGCTTCGTAGCCAGCGTCCTCGCTACCGATGTGGACGACACCCGTCGACGTACCCGTCATCGAGATGTCGATGGAGGCGACGTCGCCGAGCTGCTCGGTGGTGATGCCCTTGTCGAGCGAGAGTTCGCCCTCAGCGGCTTCCGTGACGACGACGGTGTCGGTCGTAACGGATTTGCCGGTCTGGACGTCGGTCACTTCAACGGTGTAGTTGTCGACGTCCTGAGAACCGAAGTCGAAGGCGGCCTCACCGGAGCCGTCGAGGTTCGTCGTCTGAGTAGCGACTTCCTCGTCGTTGGAGTCCATGAGGACAGCCTGAACAAGCGCACCACCGCGGTTCTCACTGACGGAGACCGTCAGCGAGTCGTCGGTCGTGATGCTGGTGTCGTCAGCGGATGCGTCGAGCGTGAGCTCGCGCAGACCGAAGTTAGTCGTGTTGTCGCCGGAACCACCGTAGGTCTTGATGCCGTAACTTGCGGAGACGTTACGACCCTTCGTGTTGAACACGTAGATGTTGCTGTTCTCGCCAGCGGAACCGTTGAAGATAACGGAGCCGCCCTTGAGAACGTCAAGACCTTCGTTCGTTTCGTTCGTGACGAAGGCGAGCTTGCCACCCTCGTAGAAGTTCTTGCCGGACGTACCCGCCTGGAGCGTGTAACTCGTGATGGTCACGGCGACCTCACCGATGACTGCAGAGTTACTGCCAGACGAGACGTTACCGATCTCGACAGTAAGCGTGTCGGTCGGATTAACGTCGAAGTCCGCGGCAGTTTCCTTCAGGATAATCTGGCCATTGGTAGCACCGTCAGAGGTGACGGAGTAGTTGGCCGTGACGTTGTTCCCGTTCTTGAAAACGGAAATATTGGTCGTGTTGTCTACACCATTATCGAGTGTTTCGGTCAATGCGACTTCGATGGTCGAATCGCCCGAACCATCGTTGTACTCAACCGCGGTGTTTACCGCGGGAGCGGCCGCAGCAGCACTACCGGAGAACGCGATGACGCCCGCGAAGACGGACGTGACCATCAGCGCCGCCAGCAGAATGCTGCGTGCCTTGTCTTTGTTTCCTGTCATAGGTTGTAATATGGGTTCGTTTCGGCGGCGACACCACCTTTCGCGCCTGATGCCTGTGGGGGGCGACCAGGTGTACTCGGTACTGTCACCATGGGTAGGGGTACGTCACGTTAATTAGAGCATTACTATAAATGCTTTCTGGCCTAGGGGCTACGTGTGATTCGTTCTCATACCCTGTCAGACGCGGTCTACACCGGGTATACAATATTTGCCGGGTGCCCCGATGGGGCGAAACAGTACTTAAACCAAATTCCTGTGTTTGGATGGTCTTAACCAGAGCAAACCATTGGAAATACCCGATTAACGGCCGATTGAGTCGATTCCGAGTTAGTCGTCCCGTTCGAGCAGTTCGACCTCGTGGCCGTCGTTGGTCTTGGTGAACGCGTACATGTTATCACAGCTCTCGGGGTCGCGGTAGTCCTCGGCGTCGCGGGTCAGCAGGTCCGCCCAGGTGTCGTCGAGGTCGTCCACGCGGACCGCGACGTGGCCCCACGAGTCGCCCAGATTGTACGAGCGACCGTCGTAGTTGTAGGTGAGTTCCATCGACATGGCCTCCTCGGGGGCGTCTTCGGGTTTCATGAAGTAGAGCGCGAACGAGTCCATCTCGGCGCGGCGGACGAGGTCGTACTCGAGTTTCCGCGCCCACCAGCCGATGGCGGCGTCTGCGTCCTCGACGCGAATCATCGTGTGGTCGAGGCTCCACTTCGCGCCGTGGTCGCGTTCGACGATTTCGACCTCGTGGCCGTCGGGGTCTCTAACGAAGGCGTAGGACCCGCCACAGGAGTCGGGGTCGCGGTAGTCCTCGACGCCCTGTGCCAGCAGTTCGTCGTAGGCGTCGTAGACGTCTTCGACCCGCACCGCGATGTGGCCCCACGCGTCGCCCATCTCGTAGGACCGGTCGTCGTGGTTGTAGGTGAGTTCGAGCATCGCGCCGGCGTCGTGCATGTCCTCGGGGCCGAGGTAGACGTTGGTGAAGGTGTCTGCCTCCCAGCGACCCTTCTCCTCGTAGTCGAGGTGTGTCTGGTACCACTCGAGCGAGGCTTCCAGGTCTTCGACGCGCAGCATCGTGTGGTCGAGCGTTGCGGACATGGCCGGCGATATGGCGAGCGGCCTGATAGGGATACCGGAACGGGAACTCTGGTCAGTGACGGCCAGGCCTCTTTCGCGTGCGCGAAGAAGTATACTATTGCTCGCTGTGGACGAGCGGCCAGTACAATCTCCAGGCGACGACGAGCGCGAGGACACCGGCCACCGGAACGGCGGTCTGGCTGGGACGAGCCAGAAACCCCAGGGCGAGCCGGAAGCTCGTGAGGCCCGCGAGTGCGAGGAGGCCACCGGTCAACCGCGGGTCCTCGTGCCCCGTCGTCGCTGCGATAACTGCCGTCACGAGGGCGGCAACGAGCGAGAGTGTGGCCAGCGGCCAGGCCTGCAAGAACGGGGGGAGACTGGCGAACCCGCCGGTGAAACGGAACAGGTAGTCGAAGATGGGAGTGACGTGGAGCGAGTCGGGGTCGACCAGCGCCCAGGGGAACACCATCGTGTATTCACCGTTGGCGAGCACGACGGTCCAGGGGAACAGCCCGACCAGCACGACGACGGCGAGCCGACGCCGCGGGGAGTCACTCACTTGCGGAGGATGAGCTTCAGGACGTCTTCGTCCTGCAGGACGTGGTCTTCGCCGACCTGCTGGCCGTCGTGTTTGGCGCTCGGACCGCGGATGCGAGCGAACCGGAAGCGGTTCTCGATGTCGCCGCCGAGCTTTGGCAGCGACTCGCCGATCGTCGACCCTTCGGGGACGACGAGAGGTTCCTCCCAGTCGACGCCGCGACCGGGTTTGTCCATGTACACACGGATGAGCCCCAGGTTGTTCCAGATGCGCTCTTTCAGAACGTCGAGGCCCTTCTCTTCGGCGGCAGAGATGAACGTCGCCTTCTCGGGGCTGATGTCACGTTTTCGGAGTTCCTCGTCGACGTGTTCCTTGTAGCTCGGGTCGATGAGGTCGGCTTTGTTGACGGCGACGATAGAGGGCGTGTACACACGGTTGTCCATGATGCCGTCGATGAGTCGGTCGATGTCGAGTTCCTCGCCGAGGTTGATGTCGGCGTTGACGTACCCGTGTTCGCGCAGGACCTGCTTGATGGTGTCGTCGTCCATCGGCTGGTCGACCGTCGAGGTGACCTTGATGCCGTCTTTTATCTTCTTGCGAATGGTCACCCTGGGTGGAGTCTGGTCGATGCGGACCTTGTTCTTGTACAGTTCTTCCCGGAGGCGGTCGTACTGTTCTATCTCGAACACCGAGAGGACGAACACGAGGAGGTCGGCACTGCGGACGACCGAGAGCACTTCTTTCCCCCCACCACGCCCGTCGGCTGCACCCTCGATGAGCCCTGGCACGTCCAGCAACTGGATGTTCGCACCGTTGATGTCGACCATCCCGGGGTTCACGGTGAGGGTAGTGAACTCGTACTCGCCGGTCTCGGACTCGGCGTTCGTCATCGCGTTGATGAGCGTGGACTTCCCGACGCTCGGGAAGCCGACGAGGGCGACCGAGGCGTCGCCGTGCTTCTCGACGGCGTATCCGTGACCGCCGCCACCGCCCGACTGTTGTTTTTCGAGCTTCTCTTTCTTCTGTGCGAGCTTCGACTTCAGCCGGCCGATGTGGGCCTCCGTCGACTTGTTGTAGGGCGTGTTGGATATCTCCTCTTCGATCGCCTCGATCTCCTCTTTCAGCCCCATTTGGTCCTAGGTCCGCCGTCGGTACCGAAAAACCTGTCCACTCGCGCCGTGGTGAATCGGTTCACCCGTGCCGTGGTGGACGTGCCCACGACCCCACCAGTGGGTACTTCGGTGCATTAATATCTAACGGCCGTGACGGCCGAAACGAGGAATGCCAGACCCGTCGCAACTCCGAGATAGCACGCAGATCGTGTTACCCGACGACGCACTGACCGGAGTGCGACAGGACCTCGACGAGGAGTTCGTGCTCACGATACTGGAAGAAGGTGAGTACTATCGCCTCGTCGGAAGTCCCGTCGAGATAAAGCGGGCGAGCAAGTTCCTCGCCCGCCACGGCATCTCGATGCCCTGAATCCGGTCACCCCCGCCCCGCCTTTTCAGTGCCCCGTCGTTCCCGGTCGGGCCATCGTGTGTGGTTTTCCGACCGCGGTTCTCGTCTCACTCCCCGCGAAGCGTGGCCAGTGCATCGAGTGTCCCGTCGGCGTGCGCACCGTCGAGGACGGTGTCTGCCGCCCGTTTCGCCGCGTCGTCAGCGTTCGCCGTGGCGAAGCTCCGGCCGGCCCGCTCGAACGTGGACACGTCGTTCTCGGAGTCTCCGACGGCCACGAAGTCGGCCGGGTCGTACCCGAGTCGCGGTGCGACCTCCTCGAGCAGGCGGCCTTTCGACATGTCGCCCTGTTTGACGTGGAACGCGTAGCCGGTGTCGACGACCTCGACGCCGTGGTCGGTCGCGATCCGCCGGAGCAGTTCCTCGTCGGCGTCCCGGCGGAGTGCCACCTCGGTCTCGCGCCAGCGGTTCACGAGGTCCGAGCGACCCCAGCCGAGGTCGCCGCCAGACTCGGTGAACGCTTCGACTGCGGCCGTCGCGGACTCACCGTCACCGTGGACCAGTACCTCGTCGTCGACGAAGCCGATGCCGCCGTTCTCCGCGATGACGCGCTCTTCGATGCCGATGAACTGACAGAGCGCGACGGGGTACGGGAAGGCCTTTCCGGTGGCGATGACGACCGGCTCGGGCCAGTCGCGAATCGGGTCGAACACGCGCGGGTCGACGCCGTGGTCGGGGCGGGTGAGCGTCCCGTCGATGTCGAGGACGAGCGGGGGAAGGTCGGTCATATGTTTTCTCGGGGCGGGTGAAGTAAATCGGTCACGCTCTCTCCTGACCGGTACTGGAGCCGAGAATCAGTCCGTCCGCAGGTCGTACAGCCGTCGGAAGACGAGCGTCGGGAATCGCGGTTCCAGCCGGCTCGGCGGCCGACCGGCACCCGCGGCGTGCTCGCTGGTCACGCGCTCGGTGATGCCCGCTTCGGCAAGTTCGTAGAGGAACCGTTTGACCGTGGCCGCCGAGAGGTCCACGTCGGGCGAGTCTGCGATGGCTTCCGCCGCCGACCCGACGGATTCAGCCGCGCTCCCGTCGAGGTCGACCAGTTTCCGGAGGACGAGCTGGCGGTTCGCCGGGAGTGTCAGGACGCGACCCAGCGACACCGAGGGGTGGGGGACCGCGTCCATCCCCGCTTCCAGGTCGCGCTCGCGGATGCGGTCGTGCCCAGCCCCGGAAGCGATGTCGGCAGCCCCGAACAGCCCGGCGAGCGCGTCGTGGGCGTCGCCATCGGCCCAGTCGGCGAGTCGACGGACCTGCTCGTGTTCGATGGCCTGTCTGGCCAGCCCGTCGGAGGCCCGGGCGGTCAACACGTCGACGAGCGTGTGTCGCTCGTAGGCTGGAACTTCGATGTGCTCGGGTGGTCGAGCCGACCCCGGGAGGGTCGCCGGGTCGTCCCGGCCGACGGCGACCCACGAGAGCGAGTCCGCGACCGGCTCGAAACAGTCCGTGAGGAGCCCGAGCGAAACCGTGTCCGCCTCGCCGACGTGGTCGACCGTGACGACCGCATCGCGGGTGGGCGACCCGAGGTGGGCGACCAATCGCTCCCGGAGGTCCCCAGCCCCCACGCCCTGCTTGGGGACCGACTCGTCGAGCAACCCATCGAGCACCGCGTGATACAGCCCCAGTTCGTTACTCGCGCGGCGGGCGTCCACGTACACGAAGGCCGGGGCAGCCCCGCTCTGAGCGCGGGTGGTGGTCTGGATGGCCGACCCAGCATGCGTGAGCAGGCGGTCGAGGTGCGAGCAGAGCGCGGTGAGCACCGCCGACTTGCCCGACCCGGCCGGCCCCCAGACGTAGGCGTTGGGGGGCAGTCGCTGGTCGAACACCGGGTCGAGGTAGTCGAGCAACCGTTCGAGCACCGGGCCGCGGCCGGTCGGCTCTTCGACGTGCACGATGGGACTGATCGCGTCGTAGTCGAGGACGATGGCGGCGTCGGTCCCGGTCCGCTGGCGGCGGCGGATGCGTGTCTTCAGGTCCATCTCGAATGCATCACTCGGGTGTCCGGGTCACTCGTCCTGTGCCCAGTCGCGGGCGCGGTCGACCGCGTCGTGCCAGCGGTCGTACTTGCGGTCCATCTGGGCGGTGTCGGCGCTCGGGGAGAACTCCCGGTCTATCTGCCAGTTGTCGCGCAACTCGTCGATGGTCTCCCAGTAGTCGACGGCGAGGCCGGCGGCGTAGGCCGCGCCGAGGGCGGTCGTCTCGTCGACCTCGGGGCGGACGATGTCCGTCTCGATGATGTCGGACTGGAGCTGACAGAGGAAGTTGTTCTTGACCGCACCGCCGTCGACGCGCAGACGGCCCATCTCGATACCCGAGTCGGCCTCCATGGCTTCGGCCACGTCCCGGGTCTGGTAGGCGATGGCTTCGAGCGTCGCGCGGACGATGTGCTCGCGGCGGGTGCCACGTGTCATCCCGACGATAGTCCCGCGAGCACGCCCGTCCCAGTGCGGTGCGCCGAGGCCGGTGAACGCCGGGACCACGTACACGCCGTCGGTGGAGTCGACGCTCCGGGCGAGTTCTGCCGTCTCGGCCGGGCTGTCGATGAGTTCGACGTCTTCGAGCCACTCGATGGCCGCACCGGTGATGAAGATGGAGCCCTCCAGCGCGTACTGGACGGCTTCGCCCGAGCGCTGGAAGCCGATGGTCGTGAGCAGGCCGTGGTCGCTCGTGACCGCTTCCTCGCCCGTGTTCATGAGGAAGAACGAGCCGGTCCCGTAGGTGTTCTTCGCGTCACCCTCGTCGAAGCAGGTCTGGCCGAACAGCGCCGCCTGCTGGTCGCCGAGCGCCCCCGAAACGGGGACCTCGGCCCCGAGGAAGCCCTTCCGGTCGGTCGTCCCGTAGGTCTCGTCGTCGCTGGAGGGGCGCACCTCGGGCAGCAGGCTCTCGGGGACGCCGAACTCGTCGAGGAGTTCGTCGTCCCACTCCAGGTCGCGGATGTTGTACAGCATGGTCCGCGAGGCGTTCGTGACGTCGGTCACGTGGTTGCCCGTGAGCTTGTATATCAGCCACGAGTCGATGGTCCCCATGCGGAGTTCGCCATCTTCGGCCCGGTCGCGGATGTCCTGCGGTCGGGCACGCTCCATCTTGATGGGGTCGGCGTTCTCCAGCAGCCACTCGGCCTTGGTCGCCGAGAAGTACGCGTCGGGTTCGAGGCCAGTCTTCTCGCGAATCCACTCTATCTTGCCTTCCGCTTCCAGTTGTTCGACCCGGTCGGTGGTCCGACGGTCCTGCCAGACCAGTGCATTGTGGATTGGTTTGCCCGTCTCTGGGTCCCAGATGACCGTGGTCTCGCGCTGGTTGGTGATGCCGATGGCCGCGAGCTGGTCCGCCTCGATGCCCGCGTCGGCGAGCGCCTGGGTCACGACCAGCTTCGTGTTCTCCCAGATCTCCAACGGGTCGTGCTCGACCCAGCCGGGTTCCGGGTACACCTGCTCGTGTTTCTCGTAGGCGTTTGCGACCACCTGCCCGCGGTGGTCGAACACCATGAATCGGGTCCCTGTCGTTCCCTGGTCTATCGCACCGACGTAGCTGTTGTCTGCCATGGTTACGGGGTCGGCCGACCGATGTTTACGAGGGGTCAGCCACTGGCGATAAAGTGGACTGTACATCCAGATAAAACTTGGGTGACTGCGGCCCACGACCGGGAGAGTACCCGGGCGAATCGCGACCGAACCCCCGGCAAGGACCCGAATGGAGTCTATCTTGCCGGAAGTTACTGGGGGTGGCCGACCGAGGGTAAAAAATAAAGTGGCCACGGTACCCAGTGCCAGTAACCGAATGGCATCGAGAACAGACGTCCTGGTCATCGGCGGGGGGTCGACGGGTACGGGTATCGCCCGCGACCTCGCGATGCGTGGACTCGACGTGACACTCGTCGAGCAGGGCAACCTGACCCACGGGACGACGGGCCGGATGCACGGCCTGCTCCACAGCGGCGGCCGGTACGCCGTCGCCGACCAGGCGAGTGCGACGGAGTGCATCGAGGAGAACCGCGTCCTCCGGGACATCGCGAGCCACTGCGTCGAGATGACCGGTGGCCTGTTCGTGAAGCGACCGGAGGACACCGAGGAGTACTTCGAGGAGAAACTGCAGGGCTGTGCCGACTGTGGCATCCCCGCCGAAGTTCTCTCGCGAGAGGACGCCCGCGAGGTCGAACCCTACCTCGCGAAGGACATCGACAAGGCCATCGAGGTCCCCGACGGCGCAGTCGACCCGTTCCGGCTCTGTGTGGCGAACGCCATCTCCGCCGAGCAACACGGCGGGCGCGTCGAGACCCACGCCAAAGTGATCGACCTGCTCACCGACGGCGACCGCGTCACGGGCGCACGCGTGAAACACGAATCCGGGCCGGGCAAACGCGAGCATGGGCTGCCCGGGCAGGAAGAGGACATCCACGCCGACTACGTCGTCAACGCCACCGGGGCGTGGGCCGGCCGAATCGGCGACATGGCGGGCGTCGACGTCGAGGTCCGCCCTTCCAAGGGCGTGATGGTCGTGATGAACGTCCGGCAGGTCGACACGGTCATCAACCGCTGCAAGCCCAAGGGCGACGCAGACATCGTGGTCCCACACGAGACGACGGCCATCCTCGGCACGACCGACGAGGAGGTCGAAGACCCCGAGGACTACCCCGAGGAGGGCTGGGAGGTCGACCAGATGATAGACGAACTCTCCCAGCTCGTCCCCATCCTGCATGACGCGAGGACAGTCCGGTCGTTCTGGGGCGTCCGCCCGCTGTACGAACCGCCGGACACCGGCACGACGGACCCGACCGACATCACGCGTGACTTCTTCCTGCTCGACCACGAGGAGCGCGACGGTCTCGACGGGCTGACCAGCGTCGTCGGCGGGAAGTTCACCACCTACCGGATGATGGCCGAGGACGTGGCCGACCACGTCTGTGACGTCCTCGGCGTCAACGCCTCCTGTCAGACCGCGGATGTCCCCCTCCCCGGCAGCGAGAACCCCGAACGCCTCGACAAGGGCATGAACGCCTACGGCCTGCGCTCCCCGGTCGCCCGCCGCAGCAAGGAACGCCTCGGCTCGCGCGCGGACGACGTGCTCTCCTCGACCAGCCCGAACCCGGTGCTCTGTGAGTGCGAGGCCGTCACCCGCGCCGAGGTCCAGGACGCCATCGACCAGTCCGGCACCGACCTGAACGCGGTCCGTATCCGCACCCGCGCCTCGATGGGCAACTGCCAGGGCGGGATGTGCTGCCACCGCCTCGCGAACGAACTTCACCCCGAGTACGATTCCGAGAAAGCCGGTGACGCCCTCGACGAACTCTGGCAAGAACGCTGGAAAGGTGAGCGCCACGCGCTCTGGGGCGAGCAGCTCGAACAGGCGATGCTCAACCACGCGATGCACGCGACCACGTGGAACCGCGGCCACGAGCACGAGACCGAGGACATCGACTGGGACGAGTTCGGAGGTGCCGACCGATGATCGCGGACGACGTGCTCGTCGTCGGTGGGGGCCTCGCCGGCTCGACCGCTGCCCTCGCCGCCGCGAAGACCGGGGCTGACGTGCGCCTGGTCTCCGCGAAAGAGAGCACGATGCGCCAGGCGTCCGGACTCGCGGACTGTCTGGGCTACACAGGGGCGGACGGCGACCTGCTGGCCGACCCCTTCGCGGGACTCGACGACCTCCCCGATGAGCACCCCTACAACATCGCCGGCGAGGAGGCCATCCGCGAGGGCTTCGCCCTGTTCGACGAGGTGACCGGCGACACCTATTCGGGCAGCAAGGGTGGGGACGACCGGAACGTCCTCGTCCCGACCACGCAAGGGACGGTCAAACCGACCTTCCGCTACCCGAGGAGCGTCGAGGCTGGCCTCGCGGGCGACGGTCGCGCGACCCTCCTCGTGAGCTTCGAATCCGACCCGGACTTCGACGCGCCGCTCGCCGCGAACCAACTCGACCAGACGGTTCCGGGCGACGTGGCCGGTGTCGAACTCTCGTTCCCGGTCGACCTGCGCGACGACGTGAAACCCACCAGAATCGCAAAGCTGCTGCAGGAAGACGGCGGTGTCCGGGGCGACCTCGCCCGCGCCGTCGAACCATACTTGGAAGACGTGGCCGCCGAGCGCGTCGGCTTCCCGGCGGTCCTCGGCGAGAAGCCCGGGCCGGTCATCGACTCCCTGTCGAAGGCGCTCGGGGTCCCGGTGTTCGAGGTGTCGACCGGGCCGCCGAGCCTGCCGGGGATGCGCCTGCGCGACCGGATGCGCTCGGCCCTGCTCGACGCGGACGTCGCCGTGACGACCGGCTGCCCGATGGTTGACTTCGAAGCCGAGGATGGAAGCATCGACGTGCTGGTACTGGACAGAAACGGCGCAGCCATCCCGCACTACCCCGACCAGGTCGTCCTCGCCACGGGCGGACTGGTCGGCGGCGGCATCGACACCGACCGCGAGTCGGTGCGTGAACCCCTGTTCGACCTGCACGTCCCCCACCCCGACGACCGGTACGACTGGTCCGCCGAGGCCGCCTTCGGCGACCACGCCTTCACCCGGTTCGGGGTGCGAATCGACGAGGACGGCCGCCCGCTCGACGCCGACGGGTCGGTCGCCTACGAGAACCTCCGTGCGGCCGGCAGCGTCGTCGGCGGTGCGGACTTCGCGACGGAGCTCTCAGGCAGCGGTATCTCGTTCGCGACCGGCTGGCTCGCCGGTACGCGAGCAGGAGAGAAAGCATGAGTACGGACGATACGACGACGACCACGAACAGCGACGACGAGTTCGAACCGATACAGGTGTTCCCCGAGGGCGAGGCCGACCTCCGCCCCGGCGCGGACAGCTGCTACAAGTGCTCGACCTGCGACACCTCGTGTCCGGTCGCCGAGGTTGACGACGAGTTCCCCGGTCCGAAGTTCCAGGGACCCGAGCAGTGGCGGCTCAAGCAGAAGGAGGACACAGACATCGACAAGTCGGTGATGAAGTGCTCGAACTGCATGCGCTGTGACGGTGCCTGTCCGGCCGACGTGCCACTCAGCCAGATGCACAACACGGCCCGCGCCGAGTACGTCGACGAGCACTTAGACACCTTCTCTCGCGAGTACGTTCGCAACAAGATCCTCGCGAACTACGGCCGACTCGGCAAGCTCGGCTCGATGTTCCCCCGCCTGACCAACGTCGTGATGGGGAACTCGCTGGTCCAGAAAGTCAACGAGAAACTGCTCGGCATCACCGCCGAACGCGAGTTCCCCGAGTTCGCCACCGAGACTTTCAGAACCTGGTTCGAAAAGCGCGGCGGCGCACAGGTCCAGAGCGAGGAGAAACGCATCGCGTACTTCCACGGCGACTACGCGAACTACAACACGCCCGAGGTCGGGAAAGCGCTGGTCAGGACCTTCGAGCACTTCGGCTACGAGGTCGCGGTTCCCGAACAGCGCTGTTCGGGTACGCCCATGTTCGCCAACGGGATGCTCGACGATGCCCACCGCGCGGCGAAGTTCAACGTCGAGACCTTCGCCGAGTTGGTCGACGAGGGCTACGACGTTATCTGCTCGTGTACCTCCTGTTCCATGGCGCTCCGCCAGGAGTACCCCGAACTGTTCGACTTCGAGGACACCGAGCGCGTCGCCGCCCACACCTACGACGCCGTCGAGTACCTCCGGACCTTCGAGGACCTGGAGGGCGAACTCGCCGCGGCCAGGGACTACGACGGGGAGTTCGGAGACCTCGCCTACCACGCCCCCTGCCACGCTCGCAACCAGGGCCTCGACGGCCAGGCCGTCGAAATCCTCGGAAACGTCGACGGGGTCGACGCCCACGACGTCGGTGAGTCTTGCTCCGGTATCTCCGGGACCTACGGCTGGAAGGAGGAGAACTACGAGAACTCCATGGCCATCGGTGAGGAGATGTTCGACCACATGGAGGAAGCCCCCGCCGAGACCGGCCTGACCGAGTGCCCGACGTGTGCCATGCAGATGGAACACGGCAGCGGGTACGACGTCCGGCACACGCTGGAAGTCGTCGCGGACGCGCTCGGAGACTGAGTACTCGCTCTTCCCCCGGTCCCCGCCCTTCTGCGTCCTCGACCGATCGTAGTATGAGAGAGAATGTGGTATCAAGAAAATCGTTTTCGACCGGAAATTTAAGTATCGTTATCCGTATCCTGTAGGTATACACTCGACTGGCACGCAGCACGCGAGACCGACTGGCGGTCGACCGGGCCATCGAATCGATGGGCAACGACGACTCCCTCTCCTGGGTGCGTCACGATTCACACGGTCCACTGCTCGCCTCGACACGCGGACGTAGTGGGAACGCCATCCGGCGCTGTGCGGACGACTGTGGTTATCACCAGAGAAAAATGAACATAAGCTATCGGACGACCGATGACCCGCCCGGTGTGGTCATCAAGGACCACATAAAACAACGACAAATTCAGGTGTTGGCAGACAGAGCCGTCTCACCTGTCTCAATCGACACTGACTCTTTCAAATACCCAGTTGATGAAGCGTTCACCATCGTCGCCGAACGACTGCGGTTGACCCAGTCACCGAGCGTCTATCTACGAAGTGCTGACGGCGTATACGACCAGATGATCGACACTCAGAATACAGTTTTCCTTGAGCAAGGGAGCTATAGCCTCGATTTCGCTGCTCCACTCAAGATCTACTGGTATTTCGATGGTAGTGCCGAAATATCCAGAGGTATTGATACTTTTTCTCTGGAGTTCGCCGAATCTACCGAAGTGAAATTCGGCATCCGATCTAATCATAAGAAGCCTCCCGGGAAAATAACCACTACGGGTAGCCCCGACGACTTGATGACCGTACTCGGAGCGCTTTCGTCATCACTGAAGACGACTTCATGTGAACGGTCTTTCCCTACGTTACGTGGCTATCCGCCATTGATCGAGTTGGGCGCAGAACTTGACATCCCCAATGAATTAAAAAGGCCAGACACTGGTATCCGTATTGCTGTACCTCCAGAACACGAGTATCTTTACCCTGCCGCTCCACTCGCGTTCTATCTCGGAGCAGAACTTGTTCCAGCAAACAATCCAAGATTGCTTACTGACGACTTCGAGCACTCTCTCAAGACGGGTAGGGCGTTTGAAAACGAGGTCGCTAAGATACTGAAACAGGTTTTATTCCTCGACTGCGTGGTCCGGACTGAGGGCCTCTATCAGGTTGAGCTACACGAGCGAAAACAGATAGAGGATGACCTGCCGTTTGACATCACGGAGACCTACGAATCTGACTTAGCGGAGCAACTTCCGTTGTATCTCGATGTCCCCTTCGAAACAGTCGAGCCACTCTTACCACGTTGGTGCCTCACAGCTCACTTACCGCCAGTCTTGGAGAGTGTGGAGGCGATTCCACATATCGTCAATGACCTTGGCATCATTCGTAAACCCGTTTCGCGAGAAAAGACGGTTCCTCGTACTGTAAATCAGGGGACGGTCCGGAACACTACAGTTCAACAAGAGGCTCGCAGCGGAAACGGAAGTTCACAATCGATGGAACTTACGCAACCAGTGCCCAGCGACGAATCGATTGAGCACGCCTGGTTTGGAGACGGTACTCCGTTAGGCGCATCCAAAGCATCTGTCGAATCATTCGAAAACCAACTTCGAGACATAGAGCGGAACGAATCCATCGACATTACCGTTGTCTGTAACGATCCGAATATGATCGATGAGCAGATGCTGCTAGATGGTGTATATGGTGATCGAGAAGATTACCCCTACAGCGTCCGTTCTCATTTCGGTGTCACTCGCGATGAACTCGTAGATATCTTAACTGGTGAACGCCGTGACCTATTGCATTATATAGGGCATGCAACTCCCGAAGGAATCGAGTGCACTGATGGGAAACTGGACGTGAGAGAACTCGAATCTGTGTCGGTAAACGCATTTCTACTTAACGCCTGTCGGTCCTTTGAACAGGCCGAAGCACTCGTCGAAAAAGGCTCGTTCGGAGGTGTCGCTACATTAGGTGACGTTGTAAACAATGACGCAATTGATATCGGGAAAGCAATCGCTCACTTCCTGAACCTCGGATTCCCCCTTCGGGCCACGGTCGAACTCGTTCAAAAACACACCAGTATCGGGAGCCAATATCTAATTGTCGGAGATGGGTCACTCGATATCGTCCAACCTGATGCAGGTGCGCCGATGATAAGTAGGGTTGAACCAAAAGACGATGGAACCTTCGAGTTGACGATTCAACTCTTCCCAACGAAACACCATCAAGTCGGTACTGTGGTCTCACCATCTGTTGATGGTATTACGGAACACTATATCCATCCAAGAACTATCGAAGCCAATCGAATTAATCAGAATCAACTCACAGAGTTTCTAACGTGGTCGAACTATCCGTTCGAGATTGACGGCACTATTAATTGGAACGAAACGCTCGGTGTAGTCTTGTTCGATGAATAGAATACTACTTTCACTCCAGCGGGTTTCTATTCTCCAATTCTAATCTAGGGTCCGGTGTGTGCACTGTTCGATGCTGCCACGGTGCTGGCCTGCATGAGCAACAGCCCGATCATGAACAGCACGCCGATCATCCGCGGGTGTTCTGCCAGGTACGTCGCCAGGGTGTCGTTGTCTGCTTCCATGACAACAACACCTTTGGTAGTTGATGACATTAATCTATCTTAATTTTACTTATAAAAAATACATATTTCTTACGTGTTTAGAAAACATACGTAGCTAGTGCCCTCTCGCAACTGCATGTTCAAGCAGAAATACTAGAGAATTCTCGATTGTTGCTATTAGAAATCACCACTAGACCTTACAAAAGTCCATTTATCGGGTGTCGAACCGACTCGCGGTCTCGGCGATGGACAGGTCGCCATCGAACGTCCCCTTCAGGCGTAGTCGATGTCTTCGGTGACGTGGTCGACACCGAACACGAGGAGCCCACCGACCAGTGCGATAGCGACGATGACGGCGATGGATTCGCTCGAGTTCAGGTCACCCTTCGAGACGATGTTCGTGAACGGGAGCCGAAGCCCGCCGACCATGAGACTCACGAGGAAAGTGAGCGTCGCCTCGCGGTAGTTGTCGAGTGCCCAGTCGATGACGCGCGACATCGTGAGCAGACCGAGGACCATGCCGGTGCAGAAGGTCACGACGACGACGCCGGACTCGAGGACGGGCTGGAGTTCACCGCCGTTTGCAAGCGACAACACGCCGTCGACGAACCGCTTCAGCGTCCCGGTCATGTACTCGTACTGCTGGAGAATGACGAGGAAGAACGACCCCGAGACACCCGGGAGTATCATCGCGGAGACGGCGATGGCACCGGAGACGAAGACGACCGGGCCGGAGTGCCCGAGTGCATTCGGGGGAATCATCGTCACGCCCGCGGCGATGAGAACCCCGGCAGCGGCGACCAGGAGCCGACCCGGCGTCGAAACGTCGACCTCCTTGTAGAGCACGACCGCCGAGGCGGCGATGAGCCCGAAGAAGAACGCGGCGACCAGTGCAGGGTAGTCCTGAATCGCGGTGTGCAAGAGCCGAGAGAGCGTGACGACGGCCGTCGCGATGCCGAGACCGAGGACGAGCAAGAACGGGGCGTCGACACGGAAGAAGAGGTCACGGAGGCCGTCACGGCCGGACGCTTCGTGAACGTGGAGGAGGTGCCGGAAGTCACGCGGGTCGAACGCGGTAATCGCCTCGATGAGCCGTTCGTAGATGCCGGTGATGAGCGCGATGGTGCCACCGGAGACGCCGGGGACCGTGTCGGCAGCGCCCATCAAGAAACCTTTCAGGTAGACCGAGAGTGACTCACGCATCGCTCTCAGGTATCGCTGGAAGCGAGAAAACGGTTGTCCTTCGGTGATTAGGCCGCGCGGGCGAGAGTACCGGTGTCCGTGCGCACGAGACGCGGCTGGGAGGCGTCCGAATCGTCGGTCGAGTCCATGCCGGCGTTCGCGTCCGTGTTCACCGAACTGTTACCGGAACTACCACCGCTCGCGGCGAGGTCGACCGTGATGGGCTCGCCATCCTCGGTCATGATGGCGGTTTCGGGCACCGCGACCGTCCCGGTCTCGTCGGAGCCTTCGACCGTGATAGTGTACTCACCCGTCGCCTCGACGGTGGCGTCCGTGCCGCCCTGTTCGACGCTCACGGAGTCGTCGGTCGCGTACGGGACCGTGATGTCGAAGTTCCCGTCGGCGTCCGTCTGGACGGTCTGCGTGTAGTTGAACGTCCGGTTCGTGGTCTGGGACTGCAGTTCGACGCGGGCGGTCACGTTGGTCGGACCGGAGACGTCGGCCTGCCCGGCGATGGTCGCGCCAGGCACACGCTCGTACGTCTTCACGAGCGACTCGACGCTGACGTCGTAGGCGTGAACCTGTGGGCTGAACTGGTACTGCAGCAGTTGCTGGACGTTCATCGCGCGGTTGACGGCGGCCGCACGCCACTGACCCTCCTGATTGACCGCGACGGACGCGAACGCGACCTGCGAGCCGTTCTCGTAGACGAGCCGGTAGTGCTCCAGACCGTTCGCGTCGTCGAAGTACAGCCGCGACAGCATCGTGTTCTCGTACTGCTCACCCATGCCGGGCAACACGACCTGCGTGCCGTTGATGTTGACCTGCTTGTTCGCGTAGTAGCTCTGGGGTGACGGACCCGTCCAGGTGGCGATGGCACCGAACTTGCTGCTCGCCATCTGGTAGTCTATCATGACGTACCGGGTGTCCTCGGCGGCCTGCTGTTCGTTCTGCTGGTCGACGAGGTTCTGGAGGTCCTCGTTCGAGAGCTGGTCGATGGCCCTGTCCCGCTCGCCGATGTTGGGAAGCGCTTCCAGAAGCAGGTTTGCGTGCGTCTCGTTCTGTGCGAGCAGGTAGTCCGAGGCCGCCTTCGCGTTGTGCTGGAACGGGTTGGCGACCGGGATGCGCTCGCCTTTGACCGTAATCCAGTGGCCGTAGTCCCACCAGGACATGACGCCGTACGCACCCTCTGGGTACGCGAAGTCGTCCTGGTTCTCGTAGGTACCGTAGTAGTCGAGCTGGTTGGTCGCGCCGCCGTACCGACCGGGCTCCGGCGTGCCGTTTTGCAGCCAGTCCGTGCTGTCGTCCCACAGCAGGACCGAACCAGGCGACATGCCGTCTGCCTGTGCGTCCACCGTCGTCGAGGTCATCGCGAGCACCGGCGTCAGTGGCATCACGACGAGCATGATGACTGCGACGATGGACATGACCTGATACGGTTCGACGTCGATGTCGTCGACTGCCACGTTCGAAATGCCGACGACCTGCACGATGCGGCCGAGGAAATAGCCGTTCAGGACGGCGACACTGACGACGAAGTAGTAGTTGAAACGCACCTGCGTCATCGCCATCAGGAACATGAAGGCAGCCCAGACGAGGACGAACAGGAGTTCCGAACGGTACTCGTCGCCCGAGTAGAGGTCCCAGACGATCCAGAGGAACGCAGCCGCGGCGACTACGTAGGTGAGCCCGTACTGCGCGCCCATGAACTGGGTCAACGTTTGAACGAACGGTTCGCCCGCGCCGACGACCGCCTGTGCTTCACCGATGGTCAGCGTTGTGTCACTCTGCGCGAACGCGATAGTGCGGTTGACGTTGGATATTAGGACGTTGAAGGCGCTCGGCACAGCGAACTTGAGCGCGGCCATCCCGGCGACGAGAATCGAGGAGATGGCAATCGGATAGTAGGACTTCTTCTCTTCCTTCTCGTCGCGCATGTACGCGACACCACCCATTATTCCACCGAACAAGAGGACGAGGGCGAACGGGAGCCCGAGGAACGGGAACCCAGCCACCGATCCAACGACGATGGCGACGAAGAGGAGCGAGAATGGAGCGAGCGACGCGTTCCGGAGCGTCTCTGTCCCCACTCCCTCCCAGAATCGAGCCAGCCACGCCATGAACGCACAGCCTGCGGCGAGGCCAAGCCCGAGGCCGACCTGCAGCGGCGAGAGCGAGGTCACACCGAGGCTGAACTGGTCGATGCTCAGGAGGACGACGAACGCGGAGACGACACCGACGACGACGCCGGTGAACGCCAGGTGGTCCGGACTGCGGCCCGCGATGTACTCGATGGAGAGCGCGATGGCGAAGAACACACCGAGGATGCCCAGAAGGACCACTGCGGGCGGCCAGACCCACATGTAGAGGCCAGCCGAGACACCCGCGAGGGCGGCCCACTTGCCTGGCTTCCGCATCGCCCCCCAGTCTCGGTCAGCGACGAGCTCGTAGATCGGTTTCTCACGCTCGGCCGAACGGAGAGCGACCATGATACCGAGCACGGTGAGCGCCTGGAACAGGACCTCTGCGACGTGGTGGTCCGAGAAGCCGGCCGTGGAGCGGCGGAGGAAGACACCCGGGAGGAGTGCGAGAACCAGTGCGGCGGTGACGCCACCGAAGCGCCCACCGACGCGCTTGCCGATGAGGTAGGTGGGGATGGCAACCAGCATACCGAAGACAGCCGGTGCGACCAGCAGCGTCATCGCGATGGTGTGCTGTGAGGGGTCACCGAGACCGACGATGAGGGCACCAGTCGCGACGAGCTGGTCGAACAGCGTCCCGAACTGGTCAGCGCGGACGCCCGTGGGGAACTCGCTGTAGACGTCGTACGGCATCGTCTGTGGCCAGTGCCGAACCGTGTAGGAGACCTGTCGGAGGTGGTACCAGGCGTCGTTCCCGGCGTAGAACACCTCGCCGCCTCGTGTGAATTTATCCAGTGGTTGAAGCCGCACCCAGAGCATGAAGGCCATAATCAGCCCCACGCTGGGCACGTGATACCAGCGTTTGAAAAGTTCGATAACGGAGTCCGAACGAACCTGTTCGGATTCCGTCTGCTCGCCAGTCGACGTGCTCATTGTACGGGAAAAGTCTGAAGCGACGAATAAGCCTTGTGTAATCCGTTCAGACGCAGACACCTTTCGCCGTCCTGTCTTTCAAAACTCTTATTCTCCCGTCCGTGATTGGTGCGACCAATGAAAGTCTCCGTCGTCGTCTGTACCTATCCGACGGACCGATACGAGTGCTTCCACGAGTGTGTGGAAAGTGTACTCGGCCAGACATACGAGGACATGGAGGTCGTCCTGATCATCGACGGGAACGAGGAGGTCCACGAGTGGACCGTCGACGACTTCGGTCAGGAGCCGAACGTACGGATTCACTGTAACGACGAGAACCGTGGCATCTCCTACAGTCGGACGAAGGGAGCAGAGTTGGCCGACGGTGAAATCGTCGCGATGATAGACGACGATGCGACCGCGGAACCTGACTGGATCGAGACGCTCGTCGAGACGTACGAGACTACGGATGCATTAGCTGTTGGTGGAGACGTTAGGCCAGACTGGCAAGTCGAGAAACCAGATTTCTTTCCCGACGAGTTCTACTGGCTCGTTGGCTGCGTCGAACCGGGATTCGCCGAGGACGGTGAAGAAGTCCGGAACACGTACGGGTCGAACATCTCCTACCGACGCGACGTGTTCTTGAACGTCGGAGGCTACGACCCGAACACGGGTCGAAAGGGAGAGAAACATCTTCAGGCGCACGAAGCCCCTGCCGGAATTCGAATGCTCGAGGAGTACGGTAGAGGGATGGTTTTCAACGAAGACGCGGTCGTCCATCACAAACTCTTCGACTACCGGGGTAACTACAGGTGGCTGGTCAGTCGGTCGTTCTGGCAAGGATACTCGAAGCGAGTCATGGACCTGCTGTACCCTAACGCACCCGACGACAAGAGCGCGTACCTGTACCAGCTCATGACGCATTTCGTGCCGAAGCGGATCGCTGCACTCGTGCGGTCCCCGTCGCTGCCGAAGGTGAAACAGCTGATCACCATCTTCGTCTTCACTGCCGTCGTCGGCCTCGGCTACCTGTGCGCGATGGTGACGCCGGATGTCGTCGAGAAGGCGAACGCGTAACACGAAGAGCAACCTTGTCGATTCGGCGTGAAGGATGCTGAAACCGAAGTTTTCCCGCGAAGTTCTATGGCTTGTTGGGCGTGACGAGAAGGGCTTCGGCGAACACATTGAGGAGATGCGCAATACGTATGGGTCGAAAATGTCCTTCCGGCGTGACGTCCTGTTAAACGTCGGTGGCTACGAACACCGGGCGTAAGGGAGACAAGCACATCCAGACCTACTCCAGCAGGGTCAATGCAAGATGGCAGAAGGATACGGGTGTGGTGTGGCAAATAATAAAGAAACAATCGTCCATCACAAGCTATTCTAGTACCGCGGTGACTACAGATGGACTATGAGCCAATAGTTCTGGCAAGGCTACTCGAAGCGTATCATTGACCACTTGATTCTGGAGATGTCTGAGGACATGAACGAGTATCTGAAAGACCTCATGCTGCGGCACGTGCCCGGGTGTATTGTAGCCCTAGTTGTCGACCCACGACTGACGAAAGTCAAGCAGCTTGTCGCGATATTCGTGTTCACCGCGGCGGTCGGGTTTGGCTATCTTTACGCCATAACTAAGCCGAACCTGTTGCAGGACTTTGAGTGACAGCGCGATACATTTAATCGTCAGCGACGGCCACAGGCGTGTATGACGAGCGTCGCTCTGGTCGTCCTCGACACCCTCCGCAAGGACTATTTCGACGAGTACTTCGACTGGTTGCCGGGCCGTTGGTTCGACCGGTGTTACTCACCGAGCCACAGAACACCCCCAGTCCACGCGTCACTGTTCTGCGGGCGCTACCCGAGTGAGCTGGGCGTCTACACCGACGCAGACCGACTCGACTGTCCCGACCCGACGCTCGCAGAGGTTTTATCGGAGTCGGCGTACCGAACACGGGCCTTCAGCGCGAACACGTACGTGACAAGCCACTTCGGGTTCGACCGCGGCTTCGAGGAGTTCGAGACGCCGTGGCAACTCGCGGCACTCGACGGTGACGTATTCGACTTCCAGAGCTACGCCAGCGAGTCGGACACCGACGGCATCCAGATGTACCTCTCCGCGCTCGCAGCGACACTTCGGAGCGAAAAACCGACGCTCCGCTCGCTCGTCTACGGCGCGAAACTCTTCGGGTCAAGTAACGGGCTGTTCGGACTCGGCGACGACGGGGCGAGCGAGGCCCTCTCCTACGTTGAACAACTGGAGGTGGCAGACGACGAGTTCTTCTTCTGTAACCTGATGGAGGCCCACGAACCGTACGAACCACCAGCCGACTTTCGGACGGTCGAACTGCACGATTTCCCGACGACCGTGGAAGTCGCGATGCGAGAGTACGACGTGGACCCGGCGGTAGTCGAGCAAGCATACGAGGACAGCGTTCGGTACCTCGCGTCGAGGTACCGGGACATCTTCGCAGAACTTCGCTCCTCGTTCGACTACGTCATCACGTGTGCCGACCACGGTGAACTATTCGACCGTGACGGACTCTGGGGGCACTTCTTCGGACTGTATCCGGAACTGACGCGAGTGCCGCTGGTCGTCTCCGGCCCCGAACTCGACGACGAACACCGGTCAGAAGTCGTCAGTTTGCTCGACGTTCACCGGACAGTCCTCGACCTAACGGACGTCAAGGCGGAGTCGAGAGGACAGTCACTGGTCGGTTCGGTGACGGGTGACTCGTTCTTGACGGAATGTCACGGTATCGCACAGCGTCGACTCGACAACCTCCAGCACGAACCTGGCGCACTCGAACGAGCCAGACAGTACGACCGTGACCTTTCGGGTATCGCGACACCCGTCGATTACTACGGATACGAGACGATACACGGCTTCACCGAAACTGGAGCGTCCGTCCACGAGAACCCTCGTTCCACGATGGCAGACCTCGCGGACTCGCTCACGAAGGTGGCCGGCGAACGAGGCGAGGTGTCCGATTCGGTGCAAAACCGGTTGGAAGACCTCGGCTATATGTAGGGTCGAATCAGGCCTGTATCGCTCGCCGATAGACTTCAACGGTTGATTCTCCGACCGCGCTCCATTCGAGGGCTTCGGCACGCTCGTAGTTGTACGAGCCCATCGACTCCAGTTCCTCGTGGCCCGTCTCGTGCGCAGCGACCATCGCGTCACGGAGTCCGTTGGGGTCAGACTGTTCGTAGAGGAAACTGCCGTCTTCGTCGGTCACTGCCGGGATACAACCGATAGCTGGGGCGATGACTGGACGGCCGAACGACATGGCGAGTATAACCGACCCGGACGTCATGATGTCTTCGTACGGCAAGACGACTATGTCAGCTGCATGCATGTAGTACTGTACTTCGTCGTTCGGGATGAACTCAAATCGCGTTCTAACCCCGTCCATTCCATCGACGCGACGGCGAAGGTCGAGTTCGATGTCTTCAGTGTACGGGTTCCCAGCGACCAAGAGGCTTGCACTGTCGATACCGAGGCCGTCGTACACGTCAATGAGGTGGGGGACGCGCTTGTACGTTCGTATCATCCCGAAGTAGACGAAACAGAACTCGTTGTCGTCAATGCCGAGATGCTCTCGCGCCGCCTCGTAGTCTGTCTCGTCAGCGTACGAGCCGATGTAACTCCCCTCGCTGATGATATGGATTTTCGACGGATTGTCGACCCGGAAGAGGTCGACAATCGTATTCTTCGCGCACTCACACTCGACCGTCATCTTGTCCGCCATGCCGGCGAGGCGACGGCTGACGAAGTGGTCAAGACCGAGGTGGTGTTTCTCGTGGTTCGCCTTGTTGTGGGCCGTCCAGACGAGGTCGATGTCGAGGAGTCTGACGAGGAACAGGTCGAACAGGAAGAGTGCCGCCCGGACGTACGAGGCGACCGTGTCGACCACCGCCGAACCTGTGTAGTCACCCACGATGAAGAACGGATGGGTCCAGATGAGGTGGATAACGTCGATGTCGTTGCCCAGCGTGTTTCGGACGAGTGGGAACAGTAGGTGCATCTCCCCTTCGACCGGGTCGACTCCCCGGTCTGCGACACTGTCGGTGAGCAGGTTCTGGTACTCGTTCGAATCCCCGTAATACGGGACGTACAGGACGCTCAGTCGTTCGCTCATGGAAGGTGGCCGGGATTCTCGAACAGGTCCTTCGCGCCGTCTTGGAAGTCGACCGTCGGTTCCCAGCCGATTTCGGTCCGGATCTTCTTGATGTCGGCGAGCAGGTGCGGCCGGTCGCTCTCTCGAACCCGTTCTTGTGCCTGCTCGATGCGGAGGTCCTTGCCCGATGCCGTGACGAAGAATTCGGCGACTTCTTGTACCGAGTGTTCTGCACCGGTCCCGACGTTGTACGCCTCGAACCCGTCGTCGTGGTTCTCTACGAGCATTCGAAACGCCCGTGCAACGTCTGACACGTGTACGAAGTCACGACATGGGGAGAGGTTTCCGAGTTCAATGGCCTCGTCTTCTTCCAGTACCTGCTCCAGTACTGCCGGGATGAGGTGCATGTTCGTCTCGTTGGGGCCGTAGACGTTGAACAGGCGGGCAGCAGCGCTCGGAACACCAGTCTCCTTCTCGAAGAGTTCGACGATGTCCTCGCCGAGTAGCTTCGTTTTCCCGTAAATGTCCATCGGGTTGAGTTCGGAGTCCTCGGTGTTCGGGTCTGCACGAGGCGGGTACACGGCCGCGGAAGAAGCGAAGACGAAATTGTCCAGAGAAACCGAGCGTGCGGCGTCCAACAGACGCCGTGTCCCCAGACAGTTCACGTCGACTGCCTCCTCGGGGTTCTCGTTGCAGTACGGGATGTAGTGAATCGCGGCGAGGTGGACGAGAACGTCGGGGTCGAAGTGGGTAAAAACGTCCTCGAGGTCGGCATCGGTGAGGTCTAAGGTTTCAAGGTCTGCCCTGGTATCGACCAGTTCGGCAGATCCGGTTGAACAATCGTCGACCACCAGTACGTCCGCACCTCTCTCTAGGAATTCTCTAACCGTTTGGGAACCGATAAATCCTGCTCCTCCAGTAATTAGTATTCGCTTCTCTGAGACGCTCATGAGCACTTGATTAGAAGGAGGAGATATAAATCTGGCTGTCGTCACTAAACACCAAAACGGTGTCGTCTGTCGAAATGACTAAACCGAACAGGGCCTGAATATAGGCCACTATAGCGATGAATCTGGACGAACGTACGCAACAATCACTCTTCTCGTTCGCTCAACGGTTCGGTATCGACCGACATCTCATACAAGGTTACGATATACTTACTGGTTTCACCAACTTCGATATCGACCCGCGCATTCGTGAGTTTGCTTCGAATGAGGACTCGTACGAGGGAACAGTCGTCTTTCCAGTCGTCCAAGGCCACACGCTAAACCTCTATCGCTATGGAATCCTTGCCCACGCGTTTCGAGTGCGTGGGTATCGACCCATTATTCTGTACTGTACGGGCGAACTTGATCTCTGCCATCGGAAATCGTCGACGTGGAACGACGATTCTATCTGTACTGTCTGTACCCATTTCGGGGAAACACTACTCGAAGAGTTCGGACTGGATGCGTACTCACTGGCGGACTACTACGACCCAGAGCGGGTTCCGAACGTGGACTCGTTCGAAGACCTGCGGTCGGTCACGTACGAGGGGGTCGACGTATCGGAGTTTGCACTCAGCTCTCTTCGAAAACATCTGAAACGCCACCACATCGAGATCACGGGAAAACACCGAGAACAGTACGTCAAGTTCCTTCGGAGTGCACTTCGCCTCGTCCAGTGTTCGAACCTATTCTACGACGGAGTCGACCCGGATGTAGTCATCGCGCACGATGATAAGTACATCTACGGTGGTATCCCTCTCCGAGTCGCACTAAATCGGGGCCTCATCGCGTACAGTCACGGCTACGGGTGGCGAGACCAAGCACTTATCGTTGGGCGGGTGACCGAGAGCGAGTCGTTCGCTCACTACCCTGAGACCGACTCTGTGAACGAACGCTTGTCTACCCCACTTTCGTCAGCGGAAGCCGACAAAATCGAGTCGATTATCGATGGGCGAAGATCGGGCGAAAATGTCCGGTATCAGTATTCGAATTATAACGCGAACTCGGTTGCCTCTGTCGGCGATAAAACGACTATCGCAATGTTCACAAACCTGATATGGGATGCGTCACTCGAAGCGAAAGATTCACCCTTCCCGGCCGTTTTCGATTGGATTTCGAAGACGATAGAAACCGTAGCGGAACAGACAGACATTCATCTCGTTATCAAGACGCATCCAGCCGAAGCGAAGTTCGGGACCAACGAACGGGTCGACGAGTGGATACAGAATAACCACGGGCCACTCCCAGAACAGGTTACATTATTAGCCCCAGATGCGGACGTCGATACGTATAAATTAATTGGTGGAATAGATGTCGGTGTTGTGTATAATTCGACAGTCGGAATGGAGATGGCGTACGAGGGAGTCCCTGTGATTGTCGGTGGAGACACACACTACAGAGGACTCGACTTCACGTTCGACCCGGAGTCCGTCGCGGAGTACGTCGACGTTCTGGGTCGCCCTTCCTCGCTTGAGATGACCGATGAGATGACCTCTCGGGCACGGCGATACGCCTACTACCTATTCGTCCAGAAACACATCTACTTCCCGTATTACGAGACCGGCCAGGATGGCGTTTCCGTCCTTCCAGTATCGCACAAGGACATCCTGAACGACAGTTCGTTGGAAGCACTCGTCAGTAACATTGTCAACGGCCGACCAACCCTCGCAAGGAAGTGTCGAACGCTCGACTCAGAGGCCAACCGCTAGACGTGAGTTATGGAAATCGTTGAGTATCATGCACCCATCGATCGGGTCAGAGCGTGAGACGAAAGATGAGTTATCAGGACCTGTCAGGAATCGTTGTGGGTGGGGGTTCGATAGGACAACGCCATCTACAGAACCTACTCAGTATCGGTGTTTCAAGTGTCGCAACAGTAGAAATAAACGAGGCACGACGGGCCGAACTGGAAGATGAGTTCGATATCTCGGGATACGAATCACTCGATGCAGCACTCGCGACCGACCCGGACTTCGCAATCGTCGCTGTTCCGAACCACCTCCATATTCCCGTCGCCGTAGAAGTTGCACGCTCGGGCTGCCATCTGTTGGTCGAGAAGCCGATATCGCACGAGCTCGACCGGGTGGAAGAACTACTAACAGAGGTCGAACGTCGCGGTCTTACGGGCATGGTCGGGTGCAATATTCTGTTTCATCCAGGAATCCAACAGGTCGCGTCTCTGGTTGAAGAGGGGACTATCGGTGACGTGTTGAGTGTCCGCATCGAAGCAGGAAGCTACCTCCCGGAGTGGCACCCAGAGAGGGACTATCGGGACTCGTACAGTGCAAAGACCGGAGAAGGAGGTGGGGCGATTTTAGACTTCATTCACGAGATAAACTACGCTCAAGCACTGTTCGGACAGATTGGAACCGTTTCCGGACTGCTTGGGTCCGGCAGTTCACTCGACATCGAAACCGAAGACACCGCTGCACTACTGGTCAAGTTCGAAGACGGTACGTTGGGTGAGATTCACATGGACTACGTTCAAAGGCGGTATAGCAGGTCGTGTCACGTAATCGGTCAGAAAGGAACGATTCGGTGGCAATGGGAAGACGAATCCGTGAAGTGGTGCATCGCGGGTGACGGCGAGTGGAACCACTACCGGTACGGCCCTGACTGGGACGTGAACCAGATGTACATCGACGAGGTACGACACTTCCTCGACCACGTTCTCGACGGTGAATCACCCCGGTCGACTCTTCGGGATGGGTATGAAGATTTGAAAGTGGGACTGGCGGCGAAACAGTCGGCCACTATCGGTGAGCACGTAGCGGTTGGGTCGAGACGCGACGACTGAACCGAATCTCGTACGGCGAGAGGCCGAATGCAATCGCCTACACATAACAATAAATACGCCACACCACGGAGGTGTCATCAATGTCGAAGACGGTCGCGATTATTCAGGCGAGAATGGGGTCGACACGTCTCCCCGGAAAAGTGCTCATGAACATCGGAGAGAGACCGATGCTTTCGCGAGTAGTGGACCGGGCACGGAAGGCCGCAACCTTGGATGAGGTCGTGGTCGCTACGTCCGAAGAACCAAGTGACGATGAAATCGCTGATTTCTGTGCCGATGCCGACGTTCCGTGTCATCGAGGCAGCGAAGCCGACGTTCTCGACCGATACTATCAAACATCAGAACAATTCGGTGCAGATACTATCGTCCGACTCACCGCCGATTGTCCGATTCACTCCCCAGCAGTCATTGATAGGGTCGTAGGTCGCTTCGAGCGTTCCGAGGCCGAGTACGTCACGAACATCATCGAGTACACGCATCCTGATGGTCTCGACGTCGAGGTGTTCTCCGCCGAGACGTTAGAAACCGCTTGGCAGGAGGCGACGACGGACGACGAACGCGAACACGTGACGATATACATCCGCGAATCGAGCGAGTTCGGCACAGAAAACGTGACCAACGTCGTCGATATCCCTTCGTATTGCTACGCAGACGAGGGCACCGTCTTGCGCTGGACGGTCGATTATCCGGAGGACTTGGAGTTCGTTCGAGCGGTCCACGACGAGTTGTGCAAGCAAGGTGAGTGGATGTACGACCAGCAGTCCGTCCTGGAACTGTTGGAGCGCAAGCCGGAACTCCTCGAAATAAACGAACGTTAGCACTGACACCCCAATGTGGAACATTTTTACCCGCTACGTCCGCTCTGTTCTCTATGGACGAATCAGACGGACGCGCTAGCCATCGCTTCGCGGATGGGATTCGCTTGTGGAAGCGTGCCACAGAGGTCATCCCCGGTGGCAGCCAACTCCTTTCGAAGCGAGCAGAGATGTTCGCTCCGGAGCAGTGGCCCGCCTACTACGACGAAGCGTCGGGCGTCACCGTGACCACACTCGACGGGACTGACCTCGTCGACATGAGCCTCATGGGGGTTGGGTCCTGTGTGCTCGGCTACGGTGACCCGGACGTCGACACTCACGTACGCGACGCCGTCGATGCTGGTGCGATGTCGACTCTGAACGCACCGGAGGAAGTCGAGCTCGCAAAACTTATGCTCGACATGCACTCGTGGGCTGACATGGTCCGGTTCGGCCGGCCAGGAGGCGAGACGATGGCGATGGCTGTCCGCTTAGCGCGCGCATACACCGGAAACGATGCTGTGGCGTTCTGTGGCTACCACGGTTGGCACGACTGGTACCTCGCCTCAAACATCGACACGGCGGAGAACCTAGAGGGCCACCTGCTGCCTGGACTGGTCCCGAAGGGTGTCCCCGACGCGCTCGAAGGGACAAGTTTCCCCTTCCGCTACAACGACATCGACGAACTGGAACGACTCCTCGCCGAGAAGTCTCTCGGAGCTATCGTAATGGAGCCGATTCGATACGAAGAACCGGACGACGGGTTCCTCGAACGAGTACGAGAACTAGCGACCGAGCACGACGTCCCACTCGTCTTCGACGAGATAACGTCTGGGTTCCGTATCAACGCCGGTGGTGTCCACCAGACGCTCGGCGTGACGCCGGACGTAGCCGTGTACGGCAAGGCGATGGGGAACGGCTACCCGATGAGTGCAGTGGTCGGGACGGAGCCAGTGATGGACGAAGCACAGGAGAGTTTCATCAGCAGCACGTTCTGGACCGAACGCATCGGTCCGACGGCCGCCCTCGCAACCATCGAGAAGTTCCGAGACGAGGCAGTCCACGAACACTTGGTCGACCTGGGCGACCGTATCACGGCTGGGTGGGAACAGGCCGCGGAACGGCATGGTCTCAGTATCGAGACGCAGGGACTCGCACCGCTCACACACTTCTCGTTGCAACACGGGGAGCAGTCGCTCGCGGCGACGACACTGTTTACCCAAGAGATGCTGAATCGTGGCTACTTGGCGGGGAGTTCGGTGTACGTGAGCTACGCCCATACGGACGCGCACGTCAAGAACTACCTCGACCATGTCGACGACGTGTTCGAGTCAATAGCGGCGAAGATTGAGGCAGGCACCGTTGAGGACGCACTAGAAGGTCCCGTGAAACACACGAAGTTCGAACGACTGAACTGAGGCCCGTAGGGGGCTCCGGCCGAGAGAAGCGAACTTTTACTGTTTCCGCAGCAAGAACTCCACGTCCACGTTGTCGGACCCACGGTGATCAAGCAGTTCCTCGTCGACGCGTTCGAGAGGCCTTCCCTCAAGATAGCGGGAGACGTAATCTCCCTTCCACAGAACCCCGTCGTGGCCGTTGTGTGTTATCTCCGTGTACTCCTCCGCGAAATACTCGTGTCCGTAGACGTAGGCGTCCGAACACCGCACTATCTCGTCCATTGCGGTGTCCAAGTCGTCGGAGTGGACGTGAATTAGCACGCCACTGGTGAATACGACGTCGAAGAACCCGGTCTTGAACGGGATGTCGAACAGGTTCCCCTCAACAATATCCAATTCCGGGCGGCTGCGATGGGCCCACTCTATCGCCTCCCGCTGGATGTCGATGCCGTACAACTCCGTGAATCCCAGTTCCCGCAGACACAGCAGTTGCGTGCCGATGTTCGTGCCAACCTCGAGGATTCGGGCGTCTTCGTCGAGATGCTCGAAGAACCGTTCGAGTAGCGACAGTCGAGAAACCCCGAACTGCTCCACGTAGTGCGCGTCGATTTCTTTGACTCCCATCTCGTTCCGTTTGGTCCACGTCTCACCGTACTCGCTCGACCACAGCCGTTCGGGTTTTCGCTCTCTCTCAGTCATTCTCTTTGAGTATCTAAGAAACAGTCCACGGGAGGACTTAACGATATACGGTTCCGCAGTATAGTCGACAGGTGCGACAGAACGAGACGTATTTCATCGTTCGTTACGCAGGGTAGCGTAATGAGTGGGCATGTAGTCGTTCGGGCGGACGGCGGCCCGGGCATCGGGTACGGCCATCTCGTCCGAACAGGCGCTCTCGTGGACGAGTTTCTCGACGACCGCTGGGAGGTAACGTACGCGACGGTCACGCCTGAACCCGTGAAGGAATCTTGCGCCTCGGCGTGTGCAGTCAAGTCACTCGACCCTGACCAGGAACGGTCTTCCTTTGTCGCCTTCCTCGAATCGACCGACCATGACCTAGTGGTCACGGACAGTTACGAAGTGGACATGGCGTACCAGCGGGCGATTCGACGAGCGAGCGAGAAGCATGCCGTCGTTTCAGACGACACACGAGTCACCGTATGTGCCGACGTAGTCGTCAACGGAAACATCTACGCCCCCGAACTCACCTACGAGTGGGTAGGGGCCGAACCGAAATGGTGTCTCGGGACGGACTTCACGCTCCTCCGCCGCTCGATTCGTGAACTCGCACGACAGTCCGCACCATGGCAGCATCCGCCCGAGCGAGCGCTGATAACGATGGGAGGGACTGACGCGAGTGAGTCGACGGTGACTGCGATGCGTGCGTTCGACGGGCGGGACCTAGATGTTGCTGTCGTGGTCGGACCGGGTTTCTCGGCGGCGAACGAGCGACGCATCCGCTCGGCGGCGAATGACAGCGAGACCGACTTCCGTGTCCACGTCGATCCGCCGAACCTGCCGCAGATGCTGTTCGAGTCGGATATAGCCGTCTCCGCGTTGGGAACGACGACGTACGAACTGCTCTCGCTTCAAACGCCGTTTGTGGGCTCGCCACAGGTAGACAATCAGCGACCGGTCGCGGACGCGCTACGGGACCGAGACGTGGCACTAGTCGCACCGTTCGACGCCACAGTCAGAGATTACGAGCACCAGATCGACCGCCTGTGCGACGAACCACGACTTCGTCGCCGACTCCAGCGAAACGGTGCGTCGCTGGTCGATGGACGTGGCACGCTTCGAACTTACCGTGCGCTGACCGCGTCCAGTACGGACAACTGACACCGTGGCGGACGTCCAAAAGTGTATCACACCTCTCGAACTATAGGAGAAAGATGAGGGAACGAATGGCCCCCGAAGGTGGAACCGTGTGCGACGATTGTGGTCTCCCCGCCACCGAGGCCCCTCGCTGTGGCCCGTGTCTGCAACTCTTCGACGAGTCCAACGGAGCGGTTTCCGTTCGTCCGCTCTCCAGAGACGACTTAGAACTCGTCTACGCTTGGCGGTCGAACCCGCTCGTGTACGAGCATTTTCGGGAGCAAGACAGCCCACTCGACTGGGATAGTCACGTCTCGTGGTTCAACTCCCGTGATGCGAGTCGGTTCGACTTCGTGATTCACTACGATGGACGGCGGGTCGGCGTCGTGAGTCTCGACAGTGCCGATAAGTCTGGCATCTATCTCGGTGATATCTCCTCCCGTGGCGATGGTGTCGCGACGAGAGCCCTCAATTGGCTCTGTAGCCGGTTTGCCGGTGAACGGCCGCTGTACGCGACTATCGAGGAATCGAACGACGCGTCCCGCCGTCTGTTCGAACGCTGTGGTTTCGTCTGCGATGGCGTCGAAGATGGGTGGGAACACTACGAGTACCGGGTCAAGGACTGAGACGGTCGAGGAACTACTCGACGGACGAACAGAAGGGTGTTGGGCCTCGAAGCTTACCTCTCCGTGTCGAGGTCGTCCCAAGTGACGCCGTCGTCCTTCGAGATGTCGCGCACAGCCGTCCGTCCAAGGACATCCTCGTAGAACTTCGGTTCGAGTCCGTTCGACCGCTTGCCGGACCGAAGGACGGCGATGTCGGATTCAGAGATAGTCTGTCCAGCGTTGATGTCGGCCACAGCATGAATCCGCCTGCGAGCCATATCGTGTAACTCTTTTTCGATGTCGAGGACCTCCTTGGTCCCGGAGCCGATGACAGCCTCCGCATTGCGGATGGCTGTCACCATCTCGTTGAGTTCGGCGGGCTCAAGGGCAAACTGATGGTCGGGACCCTCCATCGTCTTGTCGAGCGTGAAGTGTTTTTCGACGACCCGCCCACCAAGCGCGACCGCCGCGGCAGGTGCCGCTGCCGGGTCCTCCGTGTGGTCTGAGAGGCCGGAGAGTACGTCGAACTCCTCTTGCAACGTCTCCACCACACCGACGTTGATGGACTCAAGCGGCGTGGGGTAGGCGGCAACGCACTGGAGCAACACTAGGTCCTCACAGCCTGCCTCACGCAGGACCGAGACAGCCTCGGCCACCTCGGTGAGTTCGTGTGCTCCTGTGGACATGAGTATTGGCTTTTCCGTCGCGGCGAGTGACCGGAGGAACGGATGGTGTGACATCGTGTACGACGCCACCTTCCACGCGGGAACGTACTCGGCCAGTTCGTTCGCGGACCGCTCGTCGAACGGTGTCGACATGAACTGCACCCCCTGTTCGTGGCAGTACTCGTGGAGATCAGGAATCCAGTCGTACGGCATCTCCATCGACTCGATTATTTCGTAGATAGACCGTTTGTCTTCGAGGTACTCCACCTCGCCGCTGTCGCGGACGTATAGGTCTTCAGCTCGGAAGGTCTGGAACTTGACTGCGTCGGCACCTGCGTCGGCAGCGACGTCAATTAGTTCTTTCGCCGTCTCGAAATCGCCGTTGTGGTTCGACCCAGCCTCGGCGATGACGAACGTTGAACTCCCAGAACCAACACGGCTCGTTCCGATGGCGAATTCGTTCATGTCACTCGTACTCCGACGAGCAAGTGAATAAGTTTGCCTTGTTGGATGACCGTTTCCAAGAATGATAGTATCGGAAAGATTTATTCCAGCGTAGCTAATATGGGGCAACAAAATGGAGGTCGAGTTTCTCAAATCGGCTACAGTGATCGTTCGTGACGGGGACACAGAGGTGTTGTGTGACCCCTGGCTAGTCGACGGGGCCTATTACGGGTCGTGGGCACACTACCCGCCCGTCGAATTCGATATCACCGACTACAATGATGTCGACTACATCTACGTCAGTCACATTCACCCGGACCACGTACACGAGGAAACATTCGAACGACTCAACGACGAGATACCGGTTCTGATTCACGATTTCCAGTTCGACTTCCTCAAACTGAAAATCGAACAGATGGGGTTCGATGTCGTCGAACTCGCTCACAACTCCAGAACACAGTTAAAAGACGATTTCCACGTCAACGTCTTCGCAGCAGACAACTGTGACCCGGAAGCGTGTGGTTCTTTCTTCGGCTGTGATTGGCTCGACGGCTCGACCGATGGATACGGCTCCTCCCAAATCGACACGATGGCGGTGTTCGACAACAACGAGTCGACTGTCGTCAACACGAACGATTGTCCGTTTGAACTCTCGAGACCTGCCGCGATGAACATCCTCGACCAATACGGATCCATCGAACACTTGCTCGTTCCGTTCGCAGGGGCCGGACCCCATCCACAATGCTTCGAGAACCTCTCTTCTGAAGAAAAGCTGGAGAAGGCCGAACAGAAAAAGGAAAAGTTCATCCGGCAGACCGAGAATTACATCAACCTCTTTGAACCCGACTACTTCACCCCCTTCGCAGGGATGTACATCCTCCAAGGGAGTCTATCGGAACTAAACGAATACCGTGGCGTTCCAACGCGGTCGGAAGTCGACGAAATGCTCAGGAGTCGTGGGAACATCGACACAGAAGCGTCCGAATGCGTCCTTCTCAATAGTCAGACCGTTTTCGATGTTGAGATGGGAGAGCGCTCTGAGCCGTTTACGCCGGTAGACCCAGATTGGCTCAGGAACTACGTGGAGACCGAACTCGCAGACCGCAAGTACTCGTTCGAAGAAGACGAGTACCCGACGCTCGAGGAGTTCGAAGCACTCGTTCCGGACGCCTACGAACGGATGGAAGAGAAAAGAGAGCAACTCGGGTTCGAATCAGAGCGAGATGTCGTCGTCGAACTCTGCGATGGAGAGTGTGTCACAGTTTCTATGGACGGGGGCGGGTTCGAGTTCATGTCTGTCGAACGAGCAACGGAGTCAGAACCGTATGTAAAGTATGGTGTCGACCCTCGCCTTCTGAAACGGATTCTACAGGGTCCTCGATATGCACACTGGAACAATGCCGAAATCGGGTCGCACATCACTTTCGACAGACGACCGAATACGTTTGAACGCGGATTGTACTATACTATGAACTTCTTCCACGCTTGAATCCACGATACGTGACGGCAGGGTAATGTTTTTACCGTCGCTCTCTAGTGTTCTGCGTTCGATGCGTGGTATGATTGCAGACCGGTCACGGCCTCGATTACCTGCCCAACGTCCGTCTCGGTCATCTCCGGAAACAGTGGTAACGACACTAACCGGCTGTACACCCTGTTTGTGACCGGGAACTCGTCGTCACTGTAGCCGAACTCGTTTTGGAAGTACGGATGGTGGTGAAGCGGGACGTAGTGGACCTGCACGCCGATGTTCTCGGCGTGCATCGCGTTCACGAACGTTTTCCGGTCGCAGCCGAACTCGTCGGCGTGAATCTCAACCGCACAGAGGTGGAACATCGGGTCGGTGTGGTCCTTCACGACGGGCATCTCGACACCGGGAACGTCGGCGAACGCCTCACGGTACTGCGCCAAAATCTCGTCCCGTCTTGCCTTGAACTGGTCGAGACGGTCCAACTGGGCAAGACCGAGTGCCGCCTGGAGGTCGGTGATGTTGTAGTTGTAGCCGAGTCCTTCGGTGACCTGAAACCACGGCTCGTCCTCGTGTCCAGCAGGGGCGTAGTCCATCTCGAACGACCGAAGCGACCGGAGGCGTTCGGCGAGGTGGTCGTCGTCGGTGACGATCATACCGCCTTCGGCTGTGGTGATGTTTTTCACGGGGTGGAAGCTGAATACGGCCATGTCACGCTGTGCGCCGATTGGCTCCCCGCGATACGTCCCGCCGATAGCGTGGCAAGCGTCCCAGATGACGGTTAAATCGTGTTCGTCGGCCACGTCAAGCAACTCGTCGATGTCGGCCGGATGTCCGGCGTAGTGCATCGGGACGAGTCCGGCCGTGTCGTCCGTGATTCGCTCTCTGACGGCGTCGGGGTCTAGCGTGCGTGTCTTGGGGTCGATGTCGGCGAACACCGGTGTCGCGCCGGTGTAGCTCGCCACGTGGGCAGTCGACGCGAACGTGAGCGGGGTCGTGATGACCTCGTCACCCTCGCCAAAGTCAGCGGCGCGGCCACAGAGGTGCAGTGCCGTCGTCCCCGACGTAGTCGCGACGGCGTGGTCGACGCCCACGAGGTCCGCAACGCGTTCTTCGAACCGCTCGACAGTCGGGCCCCGCGTGATATAGTCGCCGTCAAGTGCCTCGACGACGGCCTCTCGTTCCGCATCGGTGATGGACTGGCCGCCGTAGCCGAGAACGTCCGCACGTATTGGCTCGCCGCCGTAGTGGGCCGGTGTCTCGGTCATCGTCGGTCGGGGTTCTCGCGGAGCCACTCGCGAAGACGGTCGACGCCCTCCTCGAGCGAGACCTCGGGCTCCCAGCCGAGCCGTTCTTTCGCCTTCGTCGGGTCACACAGTAGCTTCTGGACCTCGCTCTGGGGATGGTGGTGTTCGACGTGCTCGATGTCCGTACCCTCGCTCGCGACCAGTTCGGCGAGGTCGTTGATGGAGATGTCCGTGCCCGTCCCCGCGTTGACGACCTCGCCGACGACCTCGTCGCTGAACGTCGCGTCGACGATGAATCGGGCGCAGTCCGTACAGTAGAGCAGGTCGCGCGTCTGCGTGCCGTCACCGAATATCTTCAGCGTCTCGCCCTCGATATCGCGACTCGTGAAGATGGAGACGACGCCGCCCGCCATGTCGGTCTTCTGGTACGGCCCGTAGGTGTTGAACGGCCGCAAGATGGTGATGGGGATGTCGTACCCGTGGTAGTACCCCTCGGCCATGTCCTCGCTCGCCAGCTTGGAACCGGCGTACGGTGAGGCTGGTTTGACCGGGTGGTCTTCGTCGATGCCGTCCTCGCCACCGGCCATGTCGTACACCATGCAGGTGCCGACGAGGCCAAGTCGGGTGTCGTGGGCGCGACACAGTTCGAGGACGTGCTGGGTGCCGACGACGTTCGTCTCGAAGTGCGATTCGGGGTCTTCGAGGCTCTCCTGGACATCTATCTTTGCGGCCAGGTGGAGACAGGCGTCTACCTCGTCGTCGAACAGCGGTTCGAGTGCATCGCGGTCACAGACGTCCCCTTCGGCGAGCGTGAACCGCTCGTCGGCGGCGAAGTCGGCGACGTTCTCTTCTCGTCCGTTCGATAGGTCGTCGAACCCGCGGACGGTGTAGTCCCGCTCCAGTAGTTCCGCGACGACCCAGCGACCGATGAATCCTGCTGCACCCGTAACGACGACGGTTCCAGTCATGCGTCTACCTCCAGTGCACCGTTCTCCTTCAACAAGGTGACTATCTCCGACTGGGAGAGTTTCCGTGCGTCTTCGCTCGACCGGACGATGTCCGTCGCGTCGGTGAACCCGTCCAGCCCGTCGGTATCGAGGTGTCCCGGCTCGTCCGCCGTCTCCGGAAGCACCGCGTAGTAGTCCTCGTTCTCCTGGGTTCTGGTCGCCTCGCGCTCGGTGAGAATCTCCTCGTGGAACGTCTCTCCGAGGCGTCGCCCCGTAATCTCGATATCGATATCGTCAGGGTCGTGGTCGAACTTGGGAGCCAATTCCTGTATCATCGCGTGCGCGAGGTCCTCGATGCGCATCGCCGGCATCTTCCGGACGAACACCTCACCACCTTCCGTCTTCTCCAGTGCCGTGGTGACGAGGCCTGCGATGTCGTCGTAGGTGAGGAAGAAACGAGCCATCCGGGTGTCCGTCAGTGTCACCGGACCACCGTCTCGTATCTGCTCCGTGAACAGTGGAATGACAGACTGCGAGGAGTTGATGACGTTCCCGAAGCGAACGGACGCGAGTCGGAGGTCGGAACGGCCGGCGTGTTTGTTGCCAGCGGTGATGAGTCTCTCACCGAGCAGTTTGGTCGTCCCCATCGTGTTGGCGGGATTGACCGCTTTGTCACTGCTCGTGAAGACGACCCGCTGGACGCCAGAGTCGATGGCAGCGTCGACGACGTTCTGTAGCCCGACGGCGTTCGTCTTGACGGCTTCGAACGGGTTGTACTCACAGATGTCGACGTGTTTCATCGCGGCCGTGTGGACGACGACGTCGATGTTCTCCATCGCACGGTCGAGTCGCTCTCGGTCACGGACATCGCCAGAGAGATATCGGAGACGGTCGTCCCCGAGGTCGGAACGAATCTTCGATAGGCTGGGTTCGTTGTTGTCCAACACCCGCACGACGTTTGGGTCGTCATCGAGAAACCGCGTGATCAGTGCTCGGCCAACGGAACCGCCCCCGCCGGTGACGAGCACGTTCTTGTCCTCCAGCATTGAACGGGGGTAGAGTGAACTAGTAGATTAATCTGGTGATGTACCACCCTCCTAGTATCCTGTTCCATACTCTAACTGTTGCGTTCGCAGTCAAGTCTCCACCACAAAGCGGGACCGACTCACGGGCCGGCGTGACACTCAAGACAACCGGAAGGCATACCATCGAGACGAAGATACTCTGCGCTATGTCCGACGAGGACTCGGTGTTCGGTCGACTGCTCCGGAGCGGGAGCCTTGTGCTCATCGGCCGAATACTCGAACTCGGCGTCTCGTTCGTCGGTGCCGCCCTCATCGCCCGGCTCATTGGGAAGGTGAACTTCGGTGCGGTCGGTCTCGGGTCGACGATGCTGACGGTCGTCGGTTCCGGTATCCTGCTGGGATTGAACACCGGCATCAGCCGATTCCTCCCGCGATACGACGACCCGGAACGCCGCCGTGGTGTCCTCGTCTCCGCGTTCGAACTCGTGCTCCCGG
Organism: Haloarchaeobius ordinarius; assembly: GCF_051801355.1. GTDB lineage: Archaea > Halobacteriota > Halobacteria > Halobacteriales > Natrialbaceae > Haloarchaeobius. Next base: position 3,016,216 of record NZ_CP196560.1, read on the forward strand.
TCTCGGTGCTGACCGGTGTCGTGTTGTTCATCGGTGCAGAGACCATTGCGGCCCGGGGCTTCTCCGACCCCTCGCTCACGCCAATCCTCCAGATATTCGCGGTCGGGGTCCCGTTCCTCGCCGTCGAGAAGCTCTCGATGGGGGGCATCCGCGGGTCACAACTCACCTTGCCAAAGGTCGTGGTTCACGATTTCGCGTTACCAGCCACGCGCGTAAGTCTCGCATTGGCGGCACTCTGGTTCGACTATGGCGTCGTCGGCATCGCCACCGCGTACATGTTGTCGCACGTGGTCGCCGCCGCCCTCGGAACGTATTACCTGTGGAAGCACACTGTGCTGTTCTCGTCCATCAGGGCGAAGCGTGAACGATGGACACTCCTCAGTTTCTCGCTGCCACTGGTCGTCACGTCCATCATGGCGAAGATGCTCATCGACATGGACACCTTCTTGCTAGGGTACTACTCGACGACCGGTGAAGTGGGGGTGTACAAGGTCATCTACCCCCTCTCGAACCTGGTCCTCCTGATGTTGACCGCTGCAGGGTTCATGTTCATGCCGGTCATTTCTCAGGTTGATGCCGAAGGCGGCGAATTGAACCGAACCTATCAGATTGTCACGAAGTGGATTGCACTAGGGACGATTCCCCTGTTCGTTGCAATCGGCTTCTTCCCCTCCCAGACACTCGCTTTGACCTTCGGGCAGGAGTACATCGAGGGCGCCACGGCACTGACCGTTCTGGCCGCCGGGTTCTTCGTCCATACCCTGGTCGGCCCTAACGACAGTACTTTGACATCGACTGGGCGCACCCGTATCGTGATGTACGATAACGTCATCATTGTCGGCCTGAACTTCGCGCTGAATATACTGTTGATTCCCCGGTATTCGTTCCTCGGCGCGGCGGTCGCAACGAGCGTGTCCTATGCCGCACTGAACGCGCTGTACTCGATTCAGCTCTATCATGCTCTCGGCATTCACCCGGTCACTCATGCGCTGGCCCGGCCAGCAGGTGCAGGTCTCGCTCTGGCAGGCGTGCTGTACCTCGTGACGAGTCGTCTGTTCGGTCCCGTGTCGGTTCTCGGGATGATCGCTGCGATGCTCGTGTACACCGCACTGTACGCGGTTGTCGTGCTCAAACTAGGCGGCATCGAGAACGAAGAGATAGAGCTTTTCTTGAGCTTCGAACAGAAGTACGACGTCGACCTCGGACCGATCAAAAAAGTTGCAAAACAGCTGATGTAGTCACTCGACAGTTACGCTCTTCGCAAGGTTCCGGGGCTTGTCGATGGACCGACCGAGCGCGTCGGCAACGTGATACGCGAACAACTGGAGGAAGACGTTCGCCACGAGTGGCTCCAGCGTTCCGAGGTCAGGAACCGCGAACTCGACGTCGAGGTATTTCGTAGTGTCGTCGAGGGAGGAGACCCCGATTACTGGTGCGCCACGCGATTCGACCTCCTTTACGTTGTTCAACGTCTGGTCCGGCTTCGCACCGTCGGTCAACACCGCCAACACGGGCGTGTCTTCGGTCACCAGCGCGAGCGTCCCGTGTTTCAGTTCCCCGGCGGCGAACCCTTCCGCGTTGATGTACGATATCTCTTTCAACTTCAACGCACCCTCCATCGCGACCGGCCACCCGAGGTGCCGGCCGACGAAAAAGAACCCGTCACTGTCGATGAGGTCGTATGCGACCTCGCGCGTCGCGTCCTCCTCGTCGAGGACCTGCTGTATCGCGCCGGGGAGCCGTCGCAAGTTCTCTAGCAGGGTACTCGCCCTGTCACCGGAGAGCGCCCCTCGTTGTCGACCGACGTACACCGTCAGCATCGTCAGGGTCGCCACCTGTGCAGCGAACGTCTTCGTCGCGGCGACGCCGATTTCGGGACCTGCGCGGATGTAGACCACGTCGTCGGCCTCGCGGGCCGCGGTGGACCCGACGACGTTCGTCACGGCGAGCGTCCGCGCTCCTGCACTGGCCGCCCGGCGCATCGCGGAGAGCGTATCCGCGGTCTCCCCGCTCTGGGTGACGGCGACGACGAGCGTCCGCCAGGGGTCGCGGCCGCCACGGAACTCGTACTCGCTCGCGACTTCGACGGTCGTTCGAACGTCGGCGAACTGTTCGAGCAGCCGAGCGGCGTACTGTCCGGCGTGGTTCGAGGTCCCGCAGGCGACGACCTGTATCTCCTCCAGCGAATTGAGGTACTGCTCGGGGAGGTCGAGTTCCAGGTCGACGTCACCGGTGACGGTGTCCAGCCGGCCGGAGAGCGTCTGACGAAGTGCCTGGGGCTGCTCGTGAATCTCCTTGAGCATGTAGTGGTCGTAGCCGCCCTTCTCGGCGGCATCGGCCTCCCAATCGACCGTCTGGACGGGGCGGTCGACGGTCCCACCGTCGTGGTAAACGGTCACGTCCGCGCCGGTCACGAGCGCGACGTCACCATCTTCCAGATACGAGACCTCACGGGTGTGTTCGAGGAACGCGGTGACGTCGCTCGCGACGAAATTACCGTCCTCGCCGTGGCCGAGCACGAGCGGGCTGTCCTGGCGGGCGACGACGAACCCGTCCTGTCCACTCGTGGTGACTGCGATTGCGAAGCTCCCCTCGAGTCGCTCGATCGTCGCCTCGACGGCAGAGAGGAGGTCGTCCCCGTCGCTGAGGTGCTCCTCGACGAGGTGCGGGATGACCTCCGTGTCCGTCTCGCTGGTGAACGTGTGGGACGAGAGCTCCGACTTCAGCGACTCGTAGTTGTCGATGATGCCGTTGTGGACGACGGCCACGTCGCCAGACTCGTCGGTGTGTGGATGTGCGTTCGCGTCGGTCGGCTGTCCGTGGGTCGACCACCGCGTGTGGCCGATACCACAGGTTGCAGAATGCTCAGCCGGGAGCGTCAGGTCGTCGATTTCACCGCTCTGCTTGAAGACGTCGACCGTGCCGTTGTTCAGGGCGATACCGGCCGAGTCGTAGCCGCGATACTCGAGGTTCTTCAGGCCGGTTGCGACGATGGGCAATGCGCCGTCAGCGCCGACGTAGCCGATGATGCCACACATCGTTACCCCCGTCGCACCTCCACGTCAGAGCCGATAGTTCCACTCACCGTCGCCCCGGATTCGATGCGTGCGGCATCCCCGACGACCGTCCCACTGCCGAGGACCACGCCGTCACCGACGTTCGCGTAATCCCCGACGACGGCTCCGAGAGACACGTCTTCGTGGACCATCCCCTCGACGACCATCGACGTGGCGTCGCCAGCGACGGTGACGTTCGCGCCGAGAGAGGCGTTCTCTCCGACGACACAGTCCCGCAAGACCGTCCCTGGTCCGATAGATGCACCGGGGTAGACCACGGTGTTCGAGAGCACGACGTTCGGGCCGACCGTCACGTTGTCCGCCAGGACGGTTCCCGGCCGGACCGTCGCGTTCGCACCGACGCGGACGTCGTTGCCGAGCGTGACGGCGTCGGCGACGACTGCACTCTCCTCGATGACTGCCCCGTCGGTCGCTCCAGCGCCGAACCGGTCGATGACTCGCCGAGAGACCCCCGACATGTCCCAGAGGTACGAGAGGTCCAGCCAGAGCCCCTGGTATCGGACGGGCTGGACCGCCCCCTCGTCGATGTAGCGTTCGATGGCACTGGTGATGCCGAGTTCGCCGTCGGACCCGCTCTCGCAGTTCCGGAGGTGGTCGAAAACCGTCGTATCGAACCGGTAGACACCGGCGTTGATGATACCGGAGGGCGTCTCCGTCGCTCGCGGCTTTTCGGTGAGGTCGACGACGAGGTCACCGTCGATGTCGACGACGCCGTAGGAACTCGGCTGGGCGGACCGCGTCACGGCCATCGTCATTCCGTCGGCCGGGCGTTCGGTCTGGAGGGTCTCCGCCACGACCGCCGACTCGACGATACGGTCGCCGTTGAGCACGATGAACTCCTCCTCGACGTACTCTTCGGTCTGCAAGACAGCGTGACCAGTGCCGAGTTGCTTCTCCTGAATCGCGTATTCGATGTCGACGTTCCAGTCGTCGCCGTCACCGAAATGTGTCTGAATCCGCTCTCGCTTGTAACCGACCACGAGGACGAGGTCTTCGATGCCTGCCCCTGCGACTGCCTCCACCACGTACTCCAGCAGTGGTTTGTTCGCGATGGGGAGCATCGGTTTCGGGCGTCTGTTCGTCAGGGGTTCCAGCCGCCGGCCTTCACCTGCGGCGAGTACGACTGCTTTCATGTGTGATTCGGGACCATTTCGTCGGAGAGGGTCACCGCACAGGGCCGGCACTTCGTACCAGTGGTCGGACTCGGGGCGCTACCACATCCGCGTTCTCCGTTCGCTGCCACGACGACTGCGTCCACTGTCACTCGGCCTCTTCGGCGGCCGTCTCTTCCTCTCTCGCCTCCTCGACAGACTCACCTCGTAACCGCTTTTCGGCCTTGTCCCGGTCCTCGGGATACCCGATGTCGGTCCGCCACCCGTCGATACGAATCGCGTCGATGGTCCGGCCGCTCTGAATCAGCAGGTCGACTGCATCGGAGATCTCGTACTCGTCGCGGTTCGACGGCTGCACCAGATGGCAGGCGTGGAAGATGGCTGGCGTGAACGTGTAGAACCCGGTCATCACCAGGTTCGACGGTGGGTCCTCGGGTTTCTCGACCACGTCGGTTATTTCGCCGTACTGGTTCGTCGCACAGACGCCGTATCGACTCGCCTCCTCCCAGGGAACCTCCTCGACGAGGAACGCTGCATCAGCCCGGTCCTCGCGCTGGCGCCGGACGACGTCTTTGAGGTTCGCGTTGAAGATGTTGTCCCCGAGCATCAGCATGAAGTCGTCGTCGATGTGCTCTTCGACGGTCAAGAGGGCATGCGCGAGTCCCTTCTGTTCCCGCTGGTGGGCGTACGTAATCGGGATGCCCTCGAACTCATCGCCGTAGTGACTGATTATCTTCTCTTTCTTGTAGCCGACGACGAGGACGAACTCGTCGGCGCCGAGGTCTCGCAACTGCTCCAGACAGTGCGTGATGATGGGTTTCCCGGCGACCTCGACCATTCCCTTCGGTTTGTCGTCGGTCAGTGGGCGGAGTCGAGTCCCCTTGCCCGCGGCGAGAACGACTGCTTTCATATCACAATCTGCGCCGTTCTGGAGGTAAATACTTTTAGCCCGAACATCGACACGCCGACAGCAACTCTTTTGCGCCCGCACCGAGGAAGTCCGGCCGATGGCCGACAGCGACGACGTGTGCGTGTTGGTTCCCACCTACAACGAGGCGGCGACCATCGGCGAGGTTATCGACGGGATGCGCGAGCAGGGGTTCGAGAACGTCCTCGTCATCGACGGGCACTCTTCGGACGACACCCGCGAAATCGCCGAACAGCACGGCGCACGCGTCGTCAAGCAGAGCGGGTCCGGACGGGGGTCGGGCAAGGGCGAGGCCGTCCGCGAGGGCGTCCTCCAGCACATCGACGCGGAGTACGTCCTCATGCTCGACGGCGACGGCACGTACAGACCGGAGGAGGCACACGACATGCTCGAACCGCTCCTGGCCGGGCGTGCAGAACACGTCATCGGGGACCGGTTCGCCAACATGGAGACGGGTGCGATGACGGCGCTCAACCGGTTCGGGAACCGGATGATAAACACGGGGTTCCGCGTCGTCCACGGGCAGAACTTCCGGGACATCCTGAGCGGTTACCGGGCGTTCACCCGCGACTCGTTCGAGCGGATGACGCTCAAGGCCGAGGGGTTTGGCATCGAGACAGAACTCGCGGTCGAGTGTGCGCGACAGGGCATCCCGACCGAGGTGGTCGACATCACGTACCTCGCGCGCCCGGACGAGTCCGAGACGAACCTCCGACCGTTCCGCGACGGCGGTGGTATCCTGTTGACGCTTTACCTGCGCTCGAAGACGCACAACCCGCTGTTCTACTTCGGAAGCGTCGGCGGAATCACGGGGATGGCTGGCGTGTTCGTCGGCGCGTGGGTCGGCTACGAGTGGTTCGTCAAGGGTGTCCCTCACGACATCATCGCGATGCTCGCGGGCGTGCTCCTCATCCTCGGCGTCCAGCTGGCGATGTTCGGCGTCCTCGCGGACACCATCGTCTCACTGCACCGGGAACAGCGGAGTCGGCTGGAACGAATCGCGGAGGAGGCTCGTGGCGACGGGGCTGCGATGGAGGGCTCGGCCGACGATTAGAACGGGAGCAGTCCGCGGACGCGGTCGACAACGCCGACGCTGCCGGAGCGCCGCTCGTCGAACACGGGGTACAGTGCGTTCAACAGGGCCTGTTCGTCTTCGAACGCCGAGACGCCTGTCTCTCCGATGGCCCGGCCGAGCTGCATCGTCCTGCCCCGGGTATCGTACGGGACCTCGACGTGCCCGAGGAGGGTCTGCAGTTCGTCGGCCGTGACCGGGTACTCGACGTCGACGCGGTCGAGTTCCGCGTCGACCCGGGCGATTCCGAACTCCATCGCGCCAGCATCGCTCGTGTCGTTCGACGGCGGGCGCATTGCCATACGTGTGACAGTGTGTGACTGCGTCCATCAAAACCCTTCGGTCGAAAGCAACTTGGCCGATGGGACGTAGAAACCGTGTATGACCGAATACACGACGGTCTCCATCCCGAAGGACCTGGCCGAACGCGTCGAAGAGACCATCGAGGGCACGAGTTTCTCCTCGACCTCCGACCTCGTGCGGTTCCTGCTGCGAAGCATCGTCATCCAGCACCAGCGCTCGGGCGGACTGACCGAAGCGGAGTTCGAAGAGATAACGAGCCAGTTGCGGGACCTCGGCTATCTGGAGTAAGCCTGTCATCCCCGTGCTAGCCGCACTGGCCCGGGGACGTACTCACTGGAACTGTTCTTGCGGTGGCTCCGCGTCCAGAACCTCCAGTTCTTGCTGGGTCCCGGCCCGGTCGAACGCGCGGACGTCGTCGAGGCCCCAGGGTGGGACCGCGACGAACACGACCGCGTGGAGGTCGTCCTCACGGGAGACGGACCGTCCACCCGTCGGATGCGAGACGAACCGACCGTGGGTCTGTCCGGCCGGTGTCGAGAGGTCGACGCCGAAGACGGCGTTCACCGACCGCCCCGCCTCGGGCATGTAGAAGTCGGTGAACACGGGTGTCTTCGGGGGCAGGTCGTCTGCGCCGTCGAGGTCGCCCGCCGCTGTGACCGCGAGCGAGAGCGTCACCCGCTCGGGGTCTGCCTCCTCGGCGATGTCGACGAGCACTTCGAGCAACCCACGAGTTACGTAGACCACGATTGTCCATAGCACACGAGATGGTTAAAGCAGTGCGGTCGGATGGACTTCGGCGGTTCACGGGTGTCGATTCTACCCGGTCCAGAACTCCGTCGCACGCGCTCTCCCGCGACGCTGGAGCCGTTTCAGGAACGTCGGCGACCGGTTCAGTTTCGAGTAGGGGTCGAGGTTCTCGGAGAGTGTGACCTCACGGATCGTGATCTCCTTGTACTCCGAATGGTCGTCGAGCAGGTCGTTCACCGTCTCGATGGTGTGTTTCTCCTGTTCGAGCGAGAGGTTCGCCGACAGTTCGTTCCGCCGGTCGGCGATGTCCACCATGGACCGTGGCGGGAGGTCTCTACTCTCTTCGTCCATCGCCTTCGGGCTGATTCGGACGATCCATATCTCGTCGGGTTTCTCCTCGACGTCGACGCCAGCAGTGAAGTGTCGGATGGGTGGATTCTGGGAGAACAGGCCGTCCCAGTAGTAGTGGCCGTCGATGGGGACCGCCTCGAACAGGTTCGGGATGGCGGCGGACGCGACGGCTGCGTCCGCGGCTTCCCTCGCCGTGGCCACGTGACTGAACGTCTCTGGCTTCTCGGTCGCCCTGACGTCGTCGGTGGTGAACACGACGAACTCCCCACCGACGACGTCGACGGCCCCGAGGAAGACGGCTGGCGCGTCTCCGGCTTCGTACGCGCTGTCTACGTCGCTGTAGGACAGGACGGTCTCTCGGAGACGGTCGAGGCCCATGTCGGACATCGGATTGTAGTACGGACTGACCTCGACAGAACCGAACTCGCCCAGCAGTCGACTGGTGGCCAGTGACCAGCCGTTCGTGACGGTCTCGATGGGGGTGTCCGTGGCGATGTCATCCCAGAAGCCCTGGAGGTTCGAGACGGCCTCGTCCGGGCGACCGGCTGCGAGGCCAGCCCAGGCGACCAGCGCACAGATGCCGCCACCGGACGTGCCGCTGAGGGCGACCAGTTCGTGGGACGACGGTCGGTCCTCGATGATTCGTTGCAGTACGCCCGCAGTGAACGCGGTGTGGCTCCCGCCCCCCTGGCAGGCGACCGCGATTTTCGTGGTCACGATACTGCAGCAGACGGCAGGAATCACCAAAGGCCACGACCTTGGGACGTAATGTCTGGTCGGCCCGACCCCCCGCCGTAACCACCACGGTAAAGACCGCCGGTCGAGTACCCGCGACCGATGAACGTCAGCATCATCGGCAGTGGGTACGTCGGAACCACGGCCGCCGCCTGTCTCGCCGACTTCGGGCACGACGTGGTGAACGTCGACATCGACGAGGACATCGTCGCGAGCATCAACGCCGGGGAGTCGCCGGTCCACGAACCCGGTCTGGACGAACTCATCGCGGCACACGCGGGCGACCGCCTCCGGGCGACCACGGACTACGAGGAGGTCCTCCAGACCGACGTGACGTTCGTCGCGGTCGGGACACCCTCGCGCGAGGACGGCAGCATCGACACCTCGGTCGTCGAGGCGGCCACCGAGATGCTGGGTGAGACGCTCGCAGCCAAGGACGGCAAGCACCTCGTCATCGTCAAGAGCACGGTCGTTCCGGGCACCACCGACGGAACCGTCGCGCCCCTGCTCGCCGAGGCTGGCGACCTGACCATCGGCGAGGACGTCCACGTCGCGGTCAATCCCGAGTTCCTCCAGATGGGGTCCGCAGTGCAGAATTTTCAGGACCCACACAAGGTCGTCTTCGGCACGCAGGCGGGCGACGAGTGGGCGCTCGACACGCTCCACGAACTGTTCGCGCCCATCGTCGAGGCGGCCGACCCGGCCATCGTCGAAACCGGCCTGCGCGAGGGCGAGATGATAAAGTACGCGAACAACGCGTTCCTCGCGAGCAAGGTGAGCCTCATCAACGACCTCGGGAACATCTGCAAGGAGTTCGACGTGGACTCCTACGAGGTGGCCGACGCCATCGGGCTGGACGACCGCATCGGCGAGCGGTTCCTGCGCTCCGGCCTCGGCTGGGGTGGCTCTTGCTTCCCGAAGGACGTCGCCGCCATCATCGCCGCCGCGAAGAACCAGGGCTACGAACCGCCGCTGCTGGAGGCCGCGGTCGAGGTGAACGACCTCCAGCCCGTCCGCCTGCTGGACCTGCTCGCCGACCACGTCGACCTCGACGGGGCGCGCATCGCGGTCCTTGGCCTCTCGTTCAAGCCCGGCACCGACGACGTGCGCGGGACCCGCGCCCTGCCGGTCATCGAGGGACTCCAGAAGCGCGGTGCCAGCGTGGTCGCCCACGACCCGGTCGCGACGGACAGTTTCCGCGAGACGTACGAGCACGTCGACATCGAGTACGTGGACTCGGCGGCGGCCGCCCTCGACGGAGCCGATGGCTGTGCGGTCGTCACGGACTGGGACGAGTTCGCCGCGCTCGACGACGAGTTCGACGCGATGGCCGACCCGGTCGTGGTCGATGGACGCCACGTCGTCGACCGGCGGGAGGGCATCACGTACGAAGGCCTGACCTGGTGACCGCGCCGTCGTCCGGTCGCCGTCGGCTCTCGATTTTGCGAGCACAAAGCGTTTATTTCGAGGTTCCGGAGCACGGGTATGCGCCGTCGCACCCTCCTCTCCGCCGTCGCAGCCGGTGGAGCCGCGACCCTCGCCGGCTGTAGTTCCGGCGGGAACGCTTGCGCCGACCCGCCCCCGACCGTCGACCGACCACGTGACCGCTGGCCGACCGCGGGGTACGACCCGGCGAACACCGCCTTCGCACCGGCGGGCCCGTCGGCTGGCGAGGTACAGTGGGTCGCCGGCCGGGACGACGGGCCGGGTAGGTACCTCGTCGGCTTCTTCAGCACCCCGCTGGTCGGCGACGGACGGGTCTTCGTCGCGATGCGGGACTACGACGTGTACTCCTCGATGGAGGACGAATCGGGGTTCCTCCTCGCGTTCGACGACGAGACGGGGACCGAGCAGTGGCGGGTCGAACTGCCCCGGCTGACCGGCGGGTCGCCCGTACTCGCGGGCGACAGGCTGTTCGTCGGTGACACCGGGGGGACCCTCCACGCCGTCTCGACCGACGGCGACGGCGCGTGGCGGCGCGACCTGGGTGCCCCCGTCAGGGGAACCACCGTGTCGGGGTCGACTCTCTTCGTCGTCGACGACGCTGCGACCATCCACGGGTTCACCCTCGACGGCGACCGGTGCTGGCGACACGACCAGTCGGACCTGCTCGACGACCTCTTCGGCGGTCCGTCCTTCGCCGTCGACGGTGCACCCGCCGTCGACTCGTCCGGACTCTACGTGACGATGCGACAGGGCGACGGCTTCGACGGCGTGGCGCGAGTCCAGGCGTTCGACCACGACGGGAGCCTGCGGTGGACCTACGACTTCCAGGCCGGGCAACGCGCGCCGAACGCGCCGACCGTGGTCGACGGAACCGTCGTCGTGACCGCCGGGAACCAGATTCACGCCCTCGATGCGGAATCGGGCGACCGCCGGTGGCGCTTCGTCGTCGGCCACGACCACACTGGTGCGCCCGCGACAGACGGCGAGCGCGTCTACGTCGGCGCGAAGAACCTCTACGCGCTGTCGCTCGCCGACGGAACCGAGCAGTGGCGCGTCGTGAACGACGCGGTCTGGGGCGGTATCGACTACCTGAACGACGTCCCGTTCGTGGCGCAACCGGCCGTCACCGACGACGCGGTGTACCTCCGCGCGGGGGCGTTCGACCCCGAGGACGGCACGCGGCTGTGGGGCGACCTGGCGAACGCGGAGGTCGCAGAGAACGGGGCGCAGGACGAGTACGGCTGGCGACCGATGGTCGCGCCGGCGGTGACCTCTGACGCCCTGTACCTCGGCCACCAGCTCCGGGGGGTGACGAAGATCGCATGAACCGACGACGCTTCGTGGGCCGACTGGCCGCCGTCGGCTCGCTGACGACGCTGGCGGGGTGTAACGGAATCGGCGGGTCTACCGACAGCCAGCCCCTCCCGGAGGTCGGTCGCGCTGAAGGCTGTGGCCCGTACGAACCCACGGTCACGGGCACGCCCGAGTGGCGGACCGTCGGCGGCGACCCCGCTGGGACGGGTGTCGTCCCGGCCGACGCGGTGCCGTCGACGCCGCTGACAGTCGACTGGACGGCCCCCATCGCCGGCGTCACCGGGTCCACGCGCCCGGTCGCCACCACCGACCGGGTGTACACCCACGACCTCGATTCGACGCTGTACGCGGTGGACGCGGCCACCGGCGAACTCGCCTGGGGGCAGAATCTGACGGACCCCCGTGGCTCGCCTGCAATCACCGACGAGGCCATCGTCGTCCTCTCGGAGCACCGCGTCGTCGGACTGGCCCCCGAAGATGGCGAGGTGCTGTGGACCGGCCCATCGGCCCACGTCGACGTGTTCAACGGGAGTCCCGTCGTCGTCGACGACACGGCGTACGTCCCCCACGGGCTCGCGCTGTACGCGCTCGACGTGACCGACGGCACGGTCCGCTGGCGACACGAGACCGGCGAGGAGACCGTCGCCACGCCCGCGGTCGCCGATGGGACCGTCTTCTACGGCGACGAGGACACGTACGTCTACGCGCTGGACGTCGAAACGGGGACGGAACGGTGGCGGCACAAGACCGACAGCCAGTTCGAGTGTAACGTCTCGGTCGCCGGCGGGGTCGTCTGTACCGCGGCCCGGGACGGGACGGTTCTCGCACTCGACACGGGAACCGGAATCCGGCTGTGGTCGTACACCGTCGGTGCCAAGCCGCAGGTCGTCGCGTCTGACGGCGCACAGGCCTACGTCGCGACCGAGGGCAGAGTCTACGCCTTCGACCTCGGCTCGGGGAGGCCGTGCTGGTCGACGGGGGCGTACGACGGCGCGTACGATAGCGGACTCGCGGTCGGTGGTGGACACGTGTACGCGCCGGGCTCTACGAGGACGACGAGCAACCACCCGCGCCCGGTGGTCATCGACGCAGCGTCCGGGGAGACGACGTGGTCAGACGACCCGCGGTCGGACGACGGCCAGCTCAGTTTCGAGATGGGGCCCGTCGTGGTCGACGGGGCGGTGTACGCCACCGGCGGCGGCGCGAACAGTCTGCGGTTGACGAGGATGAGCTGAACCGCGGGCGTGGAGAAGTCAGACCGGCAGCAGTTCAGACCGGTAGCAGTTGTCTCGCGTTCTTCGCGTACAGGCCGAACATCTTCTTGCGCGAGTTCGAGAGTGCCTCCTGCAGCGCCTCGCTCGGGCGCAGTTCGACGCCTTCGCCGTGACCGACGAGGATGCGCTCGGGCGTCAGTCCCCCCAGCATCCGTTTCGGCGGCACGGCTCGCAGCATCGGGTGGACGCCGAGGCGCTCACCGGAGCCACAGAAGTACGAGACGGTCCCGACCGATTCGGGCACCCACAGGGTTCCGGTCTCCTCGTTCCAGAGGCCCGCCTCCTGCCAGAACCGGTTGTCGCGCAGGCGCAGGACCCGGTAGCCGGTGTCGTCGAGTTCGCCGTCGAAGCGTTCGACGGGCGCGTCGAGTTCCGCCGCCACGCCCTCCATCCACGTCGGGACGTACACCGGCACGCCGTGACGGTTCGCGATTGCCGCGGAGTCACGCTTGTGGCGGTCCAGCGTGACGACCACGCCCACGACCTCGCCACGCTCCGCGAGCAGGTCGTCGAGGTCGGGCACGTCGACTGGGTCGATGACCCACACTTCGCCGTCGACGACGAGGGCGTGACAGGCGCGCTGCATCGTCTCGTCGGGGTAGGGTATCCACCCGAACCCTCCCTCGTGCTCGTTCACGATGCGGTACTGGTCGGCCGCCCCGGACCCTTTCATCGGCATAGTTATACTGAGGGGCGCGACGGGAATAAGTGACCGCCTAACGGCACGTTCCCGTGGTGACCACGAGCGATCTGACAGCCCGACCCGCACCACCGTATCGATTCAAGTGTCGGCCAGTCGTCGTGTGTTGTGTATGGCCGACACGCCCTCCATGGACCCCGAATCGTTCTACGACCAGTACGGCACCCGTGAGTGGGAACGGCTCGACCGCGACTTCTTCCACCGGCTTGAGTGGGAGGCGACCGTCGAGTACCTCGACCGGTTCCTCCCCGAATCGGGGCAGGTCCTCGACGTGGGTGGGGCCGCGGGCCGGTACACCGTCTGGCTGGCCGAACAGGGCTACGACGTGACGCTCGTGGACCTGAGCGAACGACAACTCGAGCTCGCGCGAGAGAAGGTGAAAGAACACGAGGTCGGCGACCGCGTCACGACCCGGAAGGGCGACGTGCGCGACCTCGACTTCGAGCCCGAGACGTTCGACGCGGTGCTCTGCCTCGGTGGCCCCATCTCCCACCTCGTCGACGCGGCCGACCGCGAGACGGGAGTTCGCGAACTCCACCGGGTTGGCCGCCCCGGCGCACCCGTGTTCGTCTCGGTGATGGGCCTGCTCTCGGCGGTGCTCAACACGGTCAAAGAGACCGGGAAGGAGTCGCTCGACGAGGAGTACGACGACTACGCCATCTTCCCCGACCTCGTCCGCGAACAGGACTACACCGACGAGCTCTGTGCCCGCCACGATGCGAAGCCCATGATGGCCGAGTGCCACTTCTTCCGTGCTGCAGAACTGGAGTCCCTGCTCGACGATGCCGACCTGACCGTCGAGACCCTGGCCGCGCTCGAAGGTGTCGCCTGCGTCCGCCGTGACGCCCAGGACGCGCTGGACGATGACCGCCGGACCGTCGTCCGCGAGGTGAACGACCGGCTCCGGGAGGACCGGTCGGTGGTCGACCTCTCCTCGCACATGCTCGGGGTCGCGCGAGTGCCTGCACACGAATCGAACTGAACCACCGGGTGGCTTCCACCGAGACACGCTCTCGCATCGTTCTCTCCGGTCGAGAATTACCCTACAGAGTATCACCACTCCGAGACGTATCATATCTTGGTGAAACACAATGTCCAGAGTCTCCTCGCTCACCACGGTCATTCGCCCCGCCGAGACGACGAGGTCCAGCGCCGAGCGTATCGCCGGCCTGGCCTTCTTCGTCCTGGCTGCAGAGTTCATTACCGCCATCATGTTGGCCGCAGCCATGGCACCGGACTATGCGCTGAACCCCTCCGCTATCAGTGACCTCGGGGTCATGTCCGAGACCGCGTTGCTGTTCAACGCCTCGCTCGGTCTCGTGGGTGCGCTCAACATCATCGGCGGCGTGTACTTCTACCGCGTCCACGGCAAGCGGTGGCTCCTCGCCATCTTCGTGCTGGCGGGCATCGGTGCCATCGGGACCGGCGTCTTCCCGCTCGACAGTCCGACCGGCCTGCACGGCCTGTTCGCGCTCGTCGCGTTCCTCGCGTTCAACGCCGAGGCCATCGGGAGTGCGACCGTCCTGGACGGTCCCATGAAGGTCATCTCCGCCCTCGCCGGACTCCTCGGACTGGTCTTCCTGGTCCTCATGGCGTTCGGTGACGGCGGGAACACCGCCCTGTTCGGCCCCATCGGCCACGGTGGGACCGAACGCATGATCGTCTACCCGCCCATGGTGTGGCTCATGGTCTTCGGGGGCTACCTGCTCGCCCGGGGCGAGGCCGACGCCGACGCCGAACCCAGGCTCGCCTGAGGCGTCGGCCCCTTCGAGTTACAGAAGCGAATTTCAGTACGACTATTTACAGAAATGTAATTCAGATTACCTATTTATCCTCCGGTGTTCTACTACCAACTGTCGATGAACGCCACTGTCGCCACCAAGAGAACCGCCCGGAAGAACCACACCGTCGACCTGCTGCGCGGCGGGCTCCGCGTCCTCGCACTCGTGCTGGCCGCGTTCGCCCTCGTGGCCGTGACGGCCAGCGCCGCGGCGCAGTTCCCCGGCGTCGCCGTCCTGCTCGCACTGCTCGCCTGGACGGTCCTCCTCGGGCTTGCAGTCGGGCTCCCGGTGCTCGTGGTCCAGCTCGTCGGTGAGGCGCTGTAACCCTACCTTTCGCGTCTCCGCTGACGCCCTCCCTCCACCGCACTCCGCTGACGCAACTCCCTCCACCGCACTCCGCTGACGCCCTCCCTCCACCGCACTCCGCTGACGCAACTCCCTCCACCGGGTCGCCGCCCCGGAGTTTTTCACTCACTGGGAACGCGCTCCCGTCGCCCGCTTGCTTTTTCCAGTCGCTGGGAACGCCCTCCCACCTATACGGGGTCGTGCGTCCCAGATACACATGTGAGGTGAGGAATGGAGATGTCCTACCAGAAAGCCAATCCCCTGGCGGACGAGTTCGAGTTCGAACTGGCAGGGCCAGTCGCGGCGTACTGGCTCGCCTTCCTGCGGGTCGCCACCGGCTGGTGGTTCTTCCACGCAGGCATCACGAAGATCATCGAGAGCGGGCTGAACTTCGGGTACGCGCCGGCGTACCTGCAGGGCATGACGGGGACCGCCCTCGGCCCCATCCCGGTCTGGATGGGGAACAACCTCGGGTGGCTGCTGAAGGCGGCGGTCCCACTCGGTGAGACCCTCATCGGTCTGGGTCTCATGGTCGGGGCGCTGGTCCGCCTGGCCTCGTTCTTCGGGGTCGTGTTCATGACCCTGTTCTGGGTCGGGAACGCCGGCTTCGGTCACGGACTCGTGAACAGCGACCTCATGGGTCTGTTCCTGTTCGTGACCATGATCGTGCTCGCGACCGGGCGCTACTTCGGGCTCGACGCCATCATCGAGAAGACCCGGTTCGTCGAACAGCGGCCGAAGCTCAAGTACCTACTCGGCTAAGGAGGTGACCACCAATGCAGAACAACTACGACGTCATCGACAAAGCACTGCTCGGTCTCAGCGGGGCGCTGGGACTCATCGGCATCGTCGGACTCGGCATCGTGGAGATACTCGCCGGCGAACCGTACGGGGCCGCCCCCGTGACGAACGACGCGGGCGAGGTCGTCGCCACGCCGGCGGTCGACCCGGTCCTGCGGACGGGCCTGGTCATCGCGGGGCTGGTGGTCCTCCTCTTCTGGGGGATCTACCGGATCTACACCCCGCAGGTCGCCGGTGACGGCGCCACCCAGCCGAGCTTCGCCGGGGAATAGGCACACAACACGGGCTTCCGCGACGTTTCTGCACCCACGACGTCGGTCGCCGTGCCCACCCGCGACCCACGTTTAAGCGACCAGCGCACGAACGAGCAGTATGCTCTCGACCCTGCGCTGGCTGGCGCTCGAGGTGAAGTACCTCGAGCCGGCCGTCGATTTCTACGGCGAGACCCTCGACATGACGGAGCGATGGCGAAGCGAGACGGAAGTCGCGTTCGGGGCCGGCGAGACGGACCTGGTGGTGCGACGACCCTCGTCGGTCCCTCGTGGGGGCGTCCACACCCACTACGCCTTCTCGATACCGGCCGAGGAGTACGATGACTGGTGGGACCGGCTGGACGCCGACTACGACCTCGACGAGCACGTCTTCGGGGAGTCGCGGTCGCTCTACCTGTACGACCCGGACGGGAACTGTGTCGAGTTGGGCCAGACGAACGTGTCCGGCCCGGGCATCGACGGGATATTCGAGGTCGTCCTCGAGGTGGCCGACCTCGACCGCGCGGAGTCGTTCTACCGCAGCATGGGGTTCGAGGTGGTCGACCGCGGCGAGAACCGGAACCGGGTTCGACTGCAGGGCCCGATGGCACTCGAACTGTGGGAGCCACACCTCGGTCTGGCGGACGCCCGCGGTGGCCTGCACGTCGACCTCGGGTTCGCCGGCGACCCGGACGCCGTGGTCGACGCGGTCGGCGATACGGCCCGGACGGTCCAGCGACTCGACGACGGGAGCGTCCGCGTGCTCGACCCCGACGGGCACTCCCTGACGGTCACCGGGTCGGACGGTGGGGGCTGAGTAGTCGCTCGCCGTCTCGTCGCTTCACTCAGTTCCCCGTCTCCCGGACACACATCTCACCAGTGGGCACGACTGAACCGACATCGGAGAAACAGAAACAGGCACCACAGTCGTCGATGGACCTCGGCGGGTCGCATACCGGCCCGACATTCCGGGTCGCGAGGCTGACCTCCCAGCCGTGGGCGTTCGCGATACGACGAACGATGGCGAGGCCGAACCCCGACCCACCGCCGTCTCGGTTGCTCGTGTAGCCCACCTCGAACACGGCATCACGCTCGGCAGCCGGAATCCCCGGCCCGTCGTCGGCGACGTAGAACCCGTTCGCGGTCGAGCCGACACACACCGTCGCGCACTCCCCGGCGTGTTCGACCGAATTCCGGAACAGGTTCTCCAGTGCCTGTATCAGCATGGTTTCGTCGGCGAGGAGCGTCGGCGAGTCGATTACGTCCAGCGTCGCCTCTCCTGTCTCGACGTGGGACCAGGCTTCGGCAGCACAGGTCCCGAGCGAGACTGGTCTGCTGTCGTCGACCTGTCCCCGGGCGAGCAACAGCGCGTCTTCGACGATGGCCTCCATCCGACAGAGTTCCTCGACGACCACCGACGCCGACTCCGCGTCGTACTGCTCTGCCAGCAACCCGGCGTGTCCGTTGGCGACGTTGAGCGGGTTCCGGAGGTCGTGGCTGAGGATGCGCGCGACCGACTCAAGCTGTTCGTTCTGTCGCTGGACGTCGTCCATCATGTCGTTGAAGGCGGTCGCGACGGCGGTCATCGCGGCCGACTCCGAGGACGGGTCCAGTCGCCTGTCCAGGTCGCCGTCGGCGCAGGCGGCCATCGCCTCCCCGTACTCGCCCGCCTTCGTCTCCAGATGGTCTCGGAGTCGTTCGGATTCGGCTCTGGCCGCTCTGGCTTCGTCACGGGCGTCCCTCGCTTCGTCTCGCGCCGTCTGGGCCTGCTCTATCTGGCGCTTGAGCGAACGTCGCATCGTGTCGAAGGCCTCGTAGAGCGTCCCGAACTCGTCCTCACGCTCGGACGAAACGTCCACGTCGAGGTGACCGGTCTGCAACTCCCTGGCCTTCGTCGAGAGCGTCCTGACGGCGGCGACGTTGCTCCGGCCGAGCGTGAGGAAGATACCGACCGCGCCGCCGACGACGACCACGAGCAACCAGAGTATCTGTCTGGAGATGTCGGACTGCAACGCGTAGGCCTGGGCGGTCGGTTCGCGGGCCGTGACGGTCCACTCGTGTGACTCGACGGGGGCCACCCCGACGGCCATCCGCGTCCCGTCTTCGCGGGCGTGGGAGAACCCCCGCTCGTCGGTCGCGTTCGCGAGCGGGTCACGTGTCAGGATGCGGTCAGTCTGGTCGGCGAGGACGATGGTCCCGTCGGCGTCCCGGATGACGATCTGGGCGGCGGTCTCGTGGTGGAGCTTCGCCCGGGAGAGCGACTCGAGGTTGACGACAGCCACGATGGCGCGGTCGGGACGGTCGGTCACCTTCGTCGCGAAGACCATCACCGGTGCCGTCTCGGGGTGCGGTCGGAACGCGTCAGTCACGGTGACGCCGTCGCCGGCGGCCCCGGCGATAGTCGTCAGGTCTCGCTGCCCGCCGGCCGTGAGTGCTCCCTCGACCGAGAGTATCTCTGCGTTGCCTGTCGCCATGATAACCCGGTCGTTTCGGGTGTCTACGTAGTACGCGGCCTCGATATCGTCGTCACGGTCGACCACGTCCCAGAGGTGCACCGCGACCTGCGTCTGGTCGTCGCTCTGGAGGGCGGCCGCGTCCGAGAGCGAGAGCATCGTGACGTGCATCCGGTCGAACCATTCGTCGACGTTCTCGGCCTCGATATCGGCGGTCGTCACCAGGTCTCGCTGTGTGTCCCGGGTCAGCTCCGTGCCCGTGTGGAGATATATATAGCCCCCGATGAGGCAGACGACGGCCACGACGAGCGCCAGCCCGAGGACGAGCTTCGCAGCGTAGCTTCGGCGAATCCACGCCGGAACGAGTTTCCACCCCATCCTACCCATCTACCTGTTCGTTCTTCCACACGCACATGTAAGTTCCTAACAACGGGTATAGAGCACTCTGTACGACGCAATAGTCCGTCGGCGGCTGCATTGAATCAGGGCTACAGAACCTCTCTTGCCATATCTCTCCAGAAGCTGTTAGGCGAAGGGAGTGAGTGCCCTAATTTTTCCACTGCACGCCTCGAATTTCTGTAGCCCTATATAGCTGTAAGAGACGCCACCTCTGCACAGTCCGGTCCGTACCCGAACCGACGGCTCATAGCAATGGCCTTGTCGGCGCGAACGGATGCATCCAGTAGATGAGCCGACACGATCCCCGGGGATCTCGGCGTTCGAACCGGCGGTCAGTGCTCCGCGCGTTCGGGGCAGCGGCCGCAGGAACCCTGACCGGGTGTGTGGGTCGGTCCGGTCGGGCGACCCAGACACCAACGACCACCGCCGGCCTATCCGGGACCATCCGCGTCGCAGGGAGCAGTACGGTGTACCCGATGACGCTCGCTGTCGCCGACCGATTCGGCGCCCGCCACGAGTCGGTGTCGGTATCGGTGAGTTCGACGGGCACCGGCGGCGGGTTCGCGGACTTCTTCTGTGACGGGCGAACCCACATCAACGACGCGAGCAGGCGAATCAAAGACACCGAACTCGAGCTGTGCACGGAGAACGGCGTCGACCCCGTCAGGTTCCCGGTCGCGAGCGACGCCCTGACGGTCGTGGTCAACCCCGAGGCAGACTGGGTCGACTGCGTCACGGTCGACGAACTGGCACAAATCTGGGGCCCAGACGGTGCAGACGACTGGAACGAGGTCCGGGAGGGCTGGCCGGCGGAACCGTTCGAACTGTACGGCCCGACGCCCGCTTCGGGAACCTTCGATTACTTCACCGAGGCCATTATGGGCGAAGAGGACGCGCACCGGACTGATTACGAGGGAACGGAACAGGACGCCACCATCGTCTCGAACGTACAGGGTTCACCCTACGCGATGGGCTACTTCGGGATGGCGTACTACCACCGAAACCAGGGAGACATTCGGGCCCTCTCGGTCGACGACGGCTCGGGGTGTATCGTCCCGTCGTCCGAGAGCGTCGAAGCGGAGACGTACACGCCACTGTCGCGTCCGCTGTTCGTGTACGTGGACCGTACCGCCCTCACCGACGACGCGGTTCGAGAGTTCTGTCGGTTCTACCTGCGGGTCTCCAGAGACGTGGCCACCGAAGTCGGGTACGTCCCAGTCTCTCCCGACGTCGCGACCGCGAACCAGCAGCGCCTGGAGCGCATCATCGAGGAGGGACGATGACCGATACGAAGACGCCGATGGACGTCAGCATCGACGGGCGAACACACCCTGGTCCGGAGTCGACCGTCGACGTGCTGTACGTCGACGAGGACCCGACGTACGTCGATCTCGCCGTCCAGCTCCTGGAACGTCGGCACCAGTCGGTCCGTGCCACGGGGCTGTCGGACACGACGAAGGCGCTCGACTGGCTCGACCGCGAACCCGTCGACTGCGTCGTCTGTGGCCACCACCCACCGCGGCTTGACGGTGTCGCGTTCGTGCGACGACTCGGACGGACCCGGCCGGACGTGCCGGTCCTCCTGTTCACGCCCGACGTGACAGCACCACTGGTCGAAGAGGCTCTGGACGCCGGTGCCGTCGACGTCCTTCGAAGGGACACCGCGGGCTGCTCGTTGACGCTCCTCGCGAACCGTGCCGTCGAGGCCGCCGCGGCACGGAACGCGCGGCAGCGCGCTCGCCGCCTCGACCACC
Organism: Haloarchaeobius ordinarius; assembly: GCF_051801355.1. Classification (GTDB taxonomy): domain Archaea; phylum Halobacteriota; class Halobacteria; order Halobacteriales; family Natrialbaceae; genus Haloarchaeobius. Next base: position 3,037,059 of record NZ_CP196560.1, read on the forward strand.
TGCTGGAGGCGACCGTCCGCGACCTCTCACTGCTCGAGTGCTGGCGTCGCCTCGGTTCGGTGGCCTTCGATTCGGACCTGCAGGTACTGGAGCACGCCGGTGACGCGCCGAGTACGGTCGGCATCGGGGCCGGCGTGGCGCTCGCGGACTGTTTCGAGGGGCCCACGTGGGAGCGACTGGCTCCCAACTGTCGAGCAGCCCTGGGCGGCGAGTGGCGGCGGCTCACTATCTCGTCCGGGTCGACGAAGGTTCGCGTGTTCACTCGCCCGCGTTCGGCGGGACGAACAGAAGGAGTCCTCCTGGTACGAGAACTGGCAGTCGTCTAGAGCCGGCCGGTGTCTATCTCGATGCCCGGCGGCGAGACGATGAGGAACCCGCGGAAGTGGACGAGTTCGCCGCCAGATTTCTTCACGTCGCGCGCGAACCCCGCGGCGAGTTCGTTCACGTCGCCTTCGATGTGTAACACGAGGATTCGGCCGCTCATGACCGTGTCTATCCACTCTTCCGGTGGCGTCGTTCCGTCGAGCACACCCAGTTCGACGCCACCGACGAGGTCACCGTCCTCGTCGTCGTCGAGGTGGTCCTCGACGGCCCGCAAATCCAGGTCGAAGTCGCCCATGACCGTCTACTCGGTGGGGCCCGAGAAAAATCCTCGCCTCTGGGGCTGTGTCCATCTCCCTTCCGCCGATACCCACCAACTGGGAACGAGGCACAGTAATATTGTGCTTGGCGCACAACATTCTAGTGAGCGAGTCCGCTCGGAAGTGTCCCCACATGCGTAAACCCCACCGACACCACGTCGATTCCCGTCTCACATCCCACGAACAGTGCTGCAGCCACCACCACCACGAGTCGACGAGCGAGAGTTCGACGCGCTCTGGCCCGACGCGCCGCGCCGTCCTCGCCTCTGGGGCGGCCGTCGCCGTGACCGGACTGGCTGGCTGCCTCGGAAGCCTCGACGGGGGCGGGTCGACGCCCACCGCGGTCGCCATCGCAAACCAGGACGCCTGCGACGTCTGTGGCATGGTCATCTCGAAGCACCCCGGCCCCAACGGGCAGGTGTTCTGGAAAGACCACACGCCGGCGGACCACGACGAGCCCTTCCGGTTCGATTCCCTGAAGCAGTGCCTGTTCCCACACCGCTTCGAGAAGACCGAACTCGACTGGGAGCCAGCGGCGACCTACGTGACGGACTACTCGTCGGTCGAGTACACCGTCTCCGAGTCCGAGGGAACGCCGTACATCAGCTCACACACCGACCCCGAGTCGTTCGGCCCGGCCCGGGACGTGTACTACGTCGTCGACAGCGACGTGCACGGTGCGATGGGACCCGATTTCGTGCCGTTCTCGGACCGAGACGACGCCGACAGCTTCGCCGCGGAGTACGGCGGGTCCGTGGTCGAGTTCGGTGACATCTCGCCCGCCCTGGTCGGCAAGTGAGCCATGGACTCACGATACGTCCTCGTGGCGCTGTTCGGGGTGTTGCTGGTGAGTAGCAGCGTCTTCGCCGTGGACGTATCGCCGGACGAGGCCAATCGAGTCGTCGACTTCGGCGACACCATCGTGATGACGGACATGACCCAGGCCGAACTCCGGACCGCCCGCGACCGCGGCCTGTCGGTTCCGCGGGCCGAGGTGTTCTACTCGCGCTATCGCTACGTGGTCGGCCACGAGGGCATCGAGTCACTCGTGACCGAACTCGCCCGAGACGGCCACGAGCGACAGTTCGGGACGCCACTTAGCATCTACGTGACGGATTACTCCCCGGCCGAGCTAACGCTGACCGACGAGGGCTACCTGCAACTCGCGGGGGGCGTGACGCGCTGGGTCGCGGTCGAGGACGCGTCCTTCGTGGTCAGGTCGGCAGCGAAGCGACCCGGTGGCGACGCGACCCTTCCGTTCTCGGGACGCGACGACGCTGCCGCATTCGCGGCCGAGTTCGGCGGAACGGTCGTCGACTGGGAGACGGTGCGTGACCGTGATTTCGGCACCCCTGCCCTCTCCATGGCCGCGGCGGAAGAACGCATCGCGACCCGGAACGCCTGGGCCGATTCGGCCGCCGCGGACGCCCGCAAACTGACCGAACGCCCCGTCTCGGTCGTCGTCGGCCGGGACGCACCCACCCTGGCGGCGGCCATCGCGCAGGCCCCGCCGAACACCACGGTCCGGGTGCCTGCTGGGACCTACACCGACGTGAACCTCACCGTCCGGAAGCCGGTGACCATCGCCGGCGCGGGCGTGAACGAGACGTGGCTCGTCGGCACCGGGAACGGGAGCGTCCTCCGGGTCTTCGACCACCGGGTGGCCGTCACGGGTCTCTCCATCCGCGGCATCGGCGAGGCCCAGGCTGCCCCCAACGTCTCAGTGAACACCGACCGCTGGGACGCCCAGGTCCTGCGCGCCTACGGGTACGCCGCCTCGGGTATCGAGTTCGACGACGCCGGGGGGTCGTACGTCGCGGACGTGTACATCGACACGCCGACCAACGGCGTGACGGTGCGCTACAGCGACGGCGTCGTCGTCGAGCGAATCCGCGTCGACGGCGAGAGCCCCTGGCGTGAGGGCTTCATGAGCACCATCACGGTCCACTCGCGCATACTCGTCCAGGACTCGACGTTCGTCGGCGGTCGCGACGGGGTGTACATGCACCTCGGGGACGGCACCGTGGTCCGGAACAACCACTTCGAGCGCCTGCGCTTCGGCGTCCACGAGATGTACAGCTCGGAGACGCTGGTCGTGAACAACACCGCGACCGAGACCAACATCGGCGTCGTCGTCATGACCGTCCCCGAGGACAACGTCGTCGCGTACAACCACGTCTCGAACTCCACTACGGGGCTCGACGTGGCGGGCCGCTCGTCGTACGTCGTCGAAAACACGGTCGTGGCGAACGACCGCGGCCTCGACGTGGGCTCGTACCGGTCGTACTTTGCCCGGAACGTCGTAGTCGGCAACGGTATCGGCGTCACCGCCTCGACACTCATCCCGACGAACACAGTCGTCGCCAACGACGTGGTCGCGAACGACCGATACGTCCTGGCCTCGCTCGGGCCGGTCCGGGTCTGGACCGACGACGGCGCGGGGAACTACTGGGAAGGTGCGCCGGGCACCGACCGCGACGGTGACGGCGTCATCGACCGGGCGTTCTATCCGACCGGGCCGGTCGACCGGTACGCGGCGGACTCGCCGGACGTGCACGTGCTCGCGCGGTCACCCGCCGTCGAACTCCTCCGCGCCCAGCAGGGCGCAGTACCCGGGCTGCGTCCCAGTGGGGTCGTCGACGAGGCACCGCGGGTGAGTCCGGGCAGGCCCGACGCGGTCGCCGAAGCACTGGCGCAGGTGGCGAACCAGTCCAGACGTGTGACGGAGGGCAGGGCATGAGTGACGCGAGCGAGACCCGGCAGGAAGGGGACGACGCGGAACAGACAGCGTCGACAGACCCTTCGGGCGATATCGTCGCGACCGTCACCGACGTGGGCGTCTCGTTCGGCGACGTGACCGTCTTCGACGGGGTCTCGTTCGAGGTCACCCGCGGGGCCGTGACCGCACTCGTGGGTCCGAACGGTTCCGGGAAGTCCACACTCGTCCACGTCGTCGCCGGATTGTTGCCTGCAACCACTGGGTCGGTCTCGGTCGTCGCGGGCGGGTCCCGGCCGGTCGGGTTCTGTCCGCAGGAGCCGACCTTCCGGGCCGGGTTCACCGTCGAGGAGACGCTCTCGTTCTACGCCGAGTTGCTGGATTCGTCGGTCTCCGTTCGAGAGACGCTCGAACTGGTCGGTCTCGACGGCGTGGCCGACCGACGTGTCTCTGCGCTCTCCGGCGGCATGAAGCGCCTGCTCGGTCTCGGGCAGGCGGTACTCGGCGACCCGCCGCTGCTGGTGCTCGACGAACCAGCGAGCGGGCTCGACCCGGCGATGCGGGCGCACATCTTCGACACTGTCGGGGCCATCGCCGACCGTGGGACCGCCGTGTTGCTCGCCACCCACCACCTCGTCGGCGCGGAGTCCGCGGACCGCCTGCTCGTCATCGACCGGGGCGGCATCGTCGCGTCGGGCACCCCCACGAGCGTCATGGACGAGACGGGGACGGACTCGCTGGAAGCCGCGTTCCGCGACCTCGTCGGCGACGAACTGACGGTCCGATCTGGGACCGAAGGCGCACGGTCGGGAGTGGAGGGGACCCGATGACGACCGCGCGCGATCGGCTGTTCACCGTGGTCGACCGCGAACTCACGACGGTCATTCGGACACCGGTGTACGTCGCCGCGGCGCTCGGGTTCGCGGTCGTCGTCCTGGGGCTGACGCTGGCCAGCGGGACCAGCGGCTACGTCCCCCTGACCGTCGACCTGCTCACGCCGGTCGAGTTCCTCGTGCCCCTGCTCGCGGTCGCGTTCGGCTACCGGGCCATCCAGACCGACGCGGCCGGGAAGGAACTGGCCGTCCTGCGGACCTACCCCCTCCCGCGCTGGGCGTACGTCCTCGGGGTCTACCTCGGGCGGGCGACGGCCGTCCTCTCGGTCGTCTTCGTGACGCTCGTGCTCGCGGGCGTACTGGTCGCCCTGTTCGGCCCCGGCGGAAACCCGGCCATCGCCACCCACGGCGGCGAGGGGTCGTTCGCCGGCTACCTCCGCTTCGTCCTCCTCTCGACTCTCTACGCCGCGGTGGTGCTGGCGGCGGTCGTCGGCATCTCGACGGTCGCCACGACCGGCCGGAGTGCCATCGCGGCCGCGGTCGGCCTCGTCGTCCTGCTCGTCGTGGGACTCGACCTCGGCCTCGTCGGTGCCCTCTCGGCAGGGTTCGTCGGACCCGACACCCTGCGCTACCTGCTCGCGCTCAGCCCCAACAGCGCCTTCCGCGGCCTCGTCCTCGCGCTCTCTGTCGAGACGGTCGAGGCAGCGGCGGTCCCGGCGTCGGCCATCGTCGCCGATTTCGTCGGGCTCGTGCTGTGGCTCGGCGGCTGGCTCGCGCTGGCGACGGCCACGGTCTGGCAGCCGCCGGAGGAAGGTCGCTGGCGGACGGTCACCGAACTGGACGAAGCTACGACAGCAACGGGCGAGGACGGCGAAGAGAACGAGTCGGCCGCGTGAGGAGCCGATTCTGGGGTGTCGACGTCTGCGAGGTATTACTTCTTGTACTCCTTGCGGTAGCCGCGGAACTCCGTGCGGTGTGCCTCCTCGTCGCCGAGGATGGTGACGGCGAGGTCTTCGGTCACGGGGTCGTCGGCTTCCCTGGCCGCGTTGATGAGCGACCGATACGTCTCGATGGCGTCTTCTTCCGCGTCGATGACGCCCTCGATGACCGAGAGCACGTCGGTCGTGTCCGCGGGAGGCTGGAGTGTCTCCTGGCGGGCCTGGAAATCCATCGACCCCGGCGGGGACTCCTCGAGTTGCTTCAGCCGGTTGCCAAGCTGTCGTGCGTGTGTCAGTTCCTCCTGGATGTCCTGGTCCAGGCTCTCTTTGATCTCCTCGGCACGCACACCGTCGAGGACGATAGAGTTCGTCATGTAGTTCATCACGGTCTCTATCTCGTCACTGTACGCCTTCTTCAGGAGGTCGACGACTTGCTGGTCTGCCATACGTGAATATTCTCTCTCCGGCGACATAACAGTGGGGCCAAAGGCAAGCTAGGCTCTGGTCGGCCCACCTCCAGTCGGGGAGCCCACCGGGACCGCGGCCCAGGTGCGCGTGAGCCTGTCACCCCCGCGAACCACCCGCGCACTGGCAACACCTGCCGTGTCGACGAGGCGTCGTGTCTCGAAAATGATGCAGCGCCTCCAAGGAATATAAGGAATATGTATTCTACAGTAGTCGCCGCAGTCTTGCGATTCGACGGTTCGTGATGGTCGTTCACCACGTTCCGACACTCACGGCGCACCTGTCACACCACCAAATTTAAATATCGGTTCGCGCCTCGACTGGAGTACAATGTCGCACCACGACACCCGCTCTGACACCAGTCAGGGCGATCGAGTTCTTCCAGGGCACACTGAACGCCACAACTGAATTCGACACCGCACGCGTATTCGACACCACACTGCGGGACGGCGAGCAGTCCCCACGGACGTCTTTCTCCTACGAAGACAAACGGGACATAGCGGCGCTGCTGGACGAGATGGGCACCCACGTCATCGAGGCAGGGTTCCCCGTCAACTCCGACGCCGAGTTCGAGGCCGTCTCGGACATCGCCACGTACACCGATGCCACGACCTGCGGGCTGGCCCGCGTCGTCGACAAGGACATCGAGGCAGCCATCGACTCCGGCGTCGAGATGATTCACGTCTTCGTGAGCACCTCCGACGTGCAGATAGAGGATTCGATGCACGCCACCCGCGAGCAGGTGAAACAGCGAGCCATCGACTCCGTCCGCCGCGTCAAAGAGGCGGGCGTCGAGTGCATGTTCTCGCCCATGGACGCCACCCGGACCGACGAGGACTTCCTCATCGAGATGGTCGAGGCAGTCACCGAGGCCGGGACCGACTGGATCAACGTCCCCGACACCTGCGGGGTCGCGACCCCGCGACGGTTCTACGACATGATCCAGACCATCGGTGAACACACCACCGCTCGCATCGACGTGCACACGCACGACGACTTCGGGCTGGCGACCGCCAACGCCCTGTCCGGCATCGAGGCCGGTGCCCACCAGGCACAGGTCTCGGTCAACGGCATCGGCGAGCGCGCCGGTAACGCGGCCTACGAGGAGTTCGTCATGGCCGTCGAGTCGGTGTACCAGGCCGACACGGGCATCGACACGACGAAGATTACGGAACTGAGCAAGCTGGTCGAGGCGCGCTCGGACATGCCGGTGCCGGCGAACAAGCCGGTCGTCGGCCAGAACGCCTTCAGCCACGAGTCCGGCATCCACGCCGCGGGCGTCATCGAGAACTCCGACACGTTCGAACCGGGCGTCATGACCCCGGAGATGGTCGGTGCCACGCGCGAGCTGGTACTGGGCAAGCACACCGGCGTCAATGCCGTCCGCCAGCACCTGGTCGAGGCGGGCTTCGACCCGACCGAGTCCCAGGTCCGTGCGGTCACCCGGAAGGTCAAAGACCGCGGCGCGGAGAAAGAACGCGTCACCGCGAGCACGCTGTTCGAGTTCGCCCGCGAAATCGGTATCCCCACCGTGGAGGAGACCGAAGAGGTGAAGGCCTGATGGGCCACCCCCGCAAGGTCTGCCCCACCACCAAGGTTTATATGAACCGCGGGGCGTACACAATCGGTAATGAGACAGTCACCAGCTGCAGACGGGGCACACCTCGCCAGCAGCGGTGCTGTCGTACGGACGCTGTCGATTATCGTAGGGGCCGCCTAGCCCCTACACCACCTCATCCTGACCCGGTTCTCGCATCGTCTCTACAGTCACAGCCGACAGCACGTACGTCAGTAATGTCCCAGCACACACCCGACACCCCGTATCGACCCCGACCGACACCAGCCGCGTTCGACGCGACAGCGACAGGACCACACGCATGAGTGAACGCGCGAGCACGACTCCGACCGACACAGCGACCGGTGAATCGTCCGGCGCGGACACCGAGGCCGACGCCGAACCGACCGTTCCGAAGACCGGCGCGACGGCCGTCATCGAGGCACTGGAGACCGCCGGCGTCGAGTACGCCTTCGGCGTCCAGGGCGGCGCTATCATGCCCGTCTACGACGCGCTGTACCACTCCGACATCTACCACGTCACGATGGCGCACGAGCAGGCCGCCTCGCACGCGGCCGACGCCTACGGCATCGTCGCCGGCGAACCCGGCGTCTGCATGGCCACGTCCGGCCCCGGCGCGACCAACCTCGTGACCGGCATCGCGGACGCCTCGATGGACTCGGACCCGATGATCGCCCTGACCGGGCAGGTCCCGACCGAGTTCGTCGGCAACGACGCCTTCCAGGAGACCGACACCACGGGCGTCACCGCACCCATCACGAAGACGAACTACTTCGCGAGCCACCCGGACACGGTCGGCACGACCGTCTCCGAGGCCTTCGCGCTGGCGCGCGAGGGACGCCCCGGCCCGACGCTGGTCGACCTGCCGAAGGACATCACGCAGGCCGACTCGAACGCGACGGCCGGCCCGCCACAGCTCCCGGACACCTACACGGTGACCGAGGAAGCCGCACCCGACGCGGTCCAGGCGGCCGCCGACGCCATCCAGTCCGCGAACAAGCCGCTGTTGCTGTTCGGCGGCGGCGTCATCAAGGGCGACGCCAGCGAGGAGGCACGGGAATTCGCGACGACCTACGACATCCCGGTCGTCACGACGATGCCCGCGCTGGGCTCGTTCCCCGAGGACCACGAACTCTCGATGGAGATGGCCGGCATGCACGGCACCGGCTACGCCAACATGGCCATCACGATGACCGACTGCCTCGTCGCGGTCGGCTGCCGGTTCGACGACCGCCTGACCGGCGGCATCGAGACGTTCGCGCCCGATGCGGAGGTCGTCCACATCGACATCGACCCAGCCGAGATCAGCAAGAACGTCGAGGCGGACTACCCGCTCGTCGGCGACGCGGCCACCGTCCTGGACCAGCTGGACGAGGCCATCGAGGCACCGCCGCAGACGAAGAAGTGGCGCGCGACCTGCCAGCAGTGGAAGTCCGAGTACCCGATGGACTACCGCGCGCCCGAGGACGAACCGCTCCGACCCGAGTTCGTGGTCGAGGCGTTCGACGAGGCCACCGCGGACGACGCCATCGTCACGACCGGCGTCGGCCAGCACCAGATGTGGGCCGCCCAGTACTGGACGTACAGGACGCCCCGCACCTGGGTCTCCAGCCACGGGCTGGGGACGATGGGCTACGGCCTGCCCGCCGCCATCGGCGCGAAGGTCGCCGCCCCCGACCAGGAGGTCGTCTGCTTCGAAGGTGACGGCTCGTTCCTGATGACCATGCAGGAACTCTCCGTCGCGGTCCGCGAGAACCTCGACATCACCGTCGCGGTGCTGAACAACGAGCACATCGGGATGGTCCGCCAGTGGCAGGACGCCTTCTTCGGCGGCCGCCGCATGGCCTCGGAGTATCCCTGGGTGCCCGCGTTCGACAAGCTCGCCGAGGCGTTCGGCGCGAAGGGCATCGCGGTCGAAGACTACGACGAGGTCGCGGACGCGGTCGAGGAGGCACTGAACTACGACGGCCCAGCGGTCGTCGACTTCCACGTCGACCCCGAGGCGAACGTCTACCCGATGGTCCCGAGCGGCGGCGACAATGGCCAGTTCGCGCTGGAGGAGGGGCACCTATGAGCGGGCTGGAAGGGCCCGCCCCCGAAGAGCGCGTCCGGCCGCAGGGTCGACGCAACAAGCAGGGTATCCGCATCGACCCCGAGGTCGAAGCGGAACAGAAGCCCCGGCGGGCGGTCATCTCCGTGCTGGTCAAGCACGAACCGGGCGTCCTCTCGGACGTCTCCGGTCTGTTCAGCCGCCGGCAGTTCAACATCGAGAGCCTGACCGTCGGGCCGACCGAGGACGACTCGAAGGCTCGCATCACGGTCGTCACCGAGGAACCCGACCCCGGCATCGACCAGATAGAGAAACAGCTCCGGAAGCTGGTTCCGGTCATCTCGGTGAACGAACTGCCCGAGAACGCCATCAACCGCGAACTCGCGCTCATCAAGGTCGACGGCGAGCACCCGGACCAGGTCGCCGCCGTCGCCGACATGTACGACGCGAAGACGGTCGACGCCTGCCGGGAGACGGTGACCGTCGAGATAACCGGCAGCAGACAGAAGATAGAGGCCGCCGTCGAGGCGTTCGAGCGCTTCGGCGTCCGCGAGATAACCCGAACCGGCACCGCCGCACTGGCGCGAGGCACCACCGACACCGCACAGAAGAACCCATGACAGACGACGAGTTCACCACCGAAGTCTACTACGACGACGACGCCGACGCATCGTACATCGAGAACAAGACCGTAGCCGTCCTCGGTTACGGCAGCCAGGGCCACGCCCACGCCCAGAACCTCGCCGAGAGCGGGGTCGACGTGGTCGTCGGCCTGCGCGAGAGTTCGTCCTCTCGCGCCGCCGCCGAAGCCGACGGGCTGGCAGTCGCCACCCCGAAGGAGGCAGCCGAGCAGGCCGACATCGTGTCGGTCCTCGTGCCCGACACCGTCCAGCCCGCCGTCTTCGAGGAGATCGAACCGGTGCTGGACGAGGGCGACACGCTCCAGTTCGCACACGGCTTCAACATCCACTACAACCAGATCGAACCGCCGGCTGGCGTCGACGTGACGATGGTCGCGCCGAAGTCGCCGGGTCACATCGTTCGCCGCACCTACGAGAACGGCGAGGGTGTCCCCGGGCTCATCGCGGTGTACCAGAACGCGACGGGCGAGGCGAAGTCCGAGGCCCTGGCGTACGCCCAGGGCGTCGGCTGCACCCGCGCGGGCGTCATCGAGACGACGTTCCAGGAGGAGACCGAGACCGACCTGTTCGGCGAGCAGGCCGTCCTCTGTGGCGGCGTCACCTCGCTGGTGAAGCAGGGCTACGAGACGCTAGTCGACGCGGGCTACAGCCCGGAGATGGCGTACTTCGAGTGCCTGAACGAGCTGAAGCTCATCGTCGACCTGATGTACGAAGGTGGCCTCGGCGGCATGTGGCACTCCGTCTCGGACACGGCCGAGTACGGTGGCCTGACCCGCGGCGACCGCATCGTCGACGACCACGCCCGCGAGAAGATGGAGGAGGTCCTCGAAGAGGTCCAGAACGGCGAGTTCGCTCGCCAGTGGATTACCGAGAACCAGGCTGGCCGCCCGAGCTACACCCAGCTGAAGCAGGCCGAGGAGAACCACGACATCGAGGCCGTCGGGGAGGAACTCCGCAGCCTCTTCGCGTGGCAGGAAGACGAACAGGAAGACGAACAGACCGAAGAACCAGCGACCGCAGACGACTGAGAACCCACTCCAATGACCACGAATAACGCGAACGGAACGATGCGAGACGTCAGCCACACCAACCCCTACACGGGCGAGAGCATGGGCTCGGTGTTCGAACACGGCGTCACCATCGTCGCAGACGGCGGCCGCGACCCCGAACGAGAGGACGTCGAGGCCGAGACCGAGCCGGACGGAACGCCGATGAAAGAGGTCGACCACACCCCGCCGCACGACGACGGTGAGGGCACCGACCGCGTCTTCGAGCGCGGCGGTGAGGGTGTGCCCGAGGAGACAGAGGAGTAAGATGTCCGAGGGCACGCTCTACGACAAGGTGTGGGACCAGCACACCGTCACGACCCTGCCGACCGGACAGGACCAGCTGTTCGTCGGCCTCCACCTCATCCACGAGGTCACCAGCCCGCAGGCGTTCGGGATGCTCAGAGAGCGCGACATGGAGGTCGCCTACCCCGACCTCACGCACGCGACCGTCGACCACATCGTCCCGACAGCCGACCAGTCCCGCCCGTACAAGGAGGACGCGGCCGAGGAGATGATGGCCGAACTGGAGGAGAACGTGCGCGAGGCCGGCATCGACTTCTCGGACCCGACCTCGGGCGACCAGGGAATCGTCCACGTCATCGGGCCGGAGCAGGGGCTCACCCAGCCCGGCATGACCATCGTCTGTGGCGACTCCCACACCTCGACCCACGGCGCGTTCGGCGCGCTGGCGTTCGGTATCGGGACGAGCCAGATTCGCGACGTGCTCGCGACGGGCACGGTCGCGATGGAGAAACAGAAGGTCCGCAAAATCGAGGTCACCGGCGAACTCGCCGAGGGCGTCGAGGCCAAGGACGTCATCCTCGAGATCATCCGCCGACTCGGCACCGACGGCGGTGTCGGCTACGTGTACGAGTACGCCGGCGAGGCCATCGAGAACCTCGACATGGAGGGCCGGATGTCCATCTGTAACATGTCCATCGAGGGCGGTGCCCGTGCGGGCTACGTCAACCCCGACGAGACCACCTACGAGTGGCTCGAAGGCCGCGACCGCGTCCCCGAGGGCGACGCCTTCGAGGAGCGCAAGGCGTACTGGGAGTCCATCAGCAGCGACGACGATGCAGAGTACGACGACGTGGTCACCATCGACGGCTCCGAGCTGGAGCCGGTCGTCACCTGGGGGACCACCCCGGGCCAGGGCGTCGGCGTCACCGAGCCCATCCCGGAACCCGAAGAGCTGCCCGCCGACAAGCAGGACACTGCCCGGCGCGCCCAGGAGCACATGCGCGTCGAACCCGGCGACACGATGGAGGGCTACCCCATCGACGTGGCCTTCATCGGTTCCTGTACGAACGCCCGGATGCCCGACCTGCGCCGCGCCGCGAGCATCGTCAAGGGCAAGCAGGTCGACGACGACGTGCGCGCTCTGGTCGTCCCCGGCAGCCAGCGCGTCCAGCGCGCCGCCGAGGAAGAAGGCCTCAAGGAGGTCTTCGAGGAGGCCGGCTTCGAGTGGCGTAACGCCGGCTGTTCGATGTGTCTCGCGATGAACGACGATACCCTCGAAGGAGACGAGGCGTGTGCCTCCTCCTCGAACCGGAACTTCGTCGGCCGCCAGGGGTCGAAGGACGGCCGCACCGTCCTGATGAACCCGCGGATGGTCGCCGCCGCGGCCATCAACGGCGAAGTGACCGACGTTCGCACCGTCGAGGAGACGGAGGTGGTCGCCAATGAGTGACGCTGGTGACGGACCTGCCGAAACCGTGAAACACGTCTCCGGGACGGGCATCCCGGTCCGCGGGAACGACATCGACACTGACCAGATCATCCCCGCACGGTTCATGAAGGTCGTCACCTTCGACGGCCTCGGGCAGTTCTCCTTTTTCGACCTGCGCTTCGACGACGAGGACAACCCGAAAGACCACCCGTTCAACGAGGACAGGTTCGAGGGCGCGAACGTCATGGTCGTCAACTCGAACTTCGGCTGTGGCTCCTCGCGCGAGCACGCCCCCCAGGCGCTCATGCGCTGGGGCATCGACGCCCTCATCGGCGAGTCCTTCGCGGAGATCTTCGCGGGCAACTGCCTCGCACTCGGCGTGCCGACCGTCACGGCCGACACCGAGACGGTCGAAGCCATTCAGGACTGGGTGGACGAGAACCCCGACGGGGACATCGACGTGGACGTCGAAGCGGAGACGGTGACCTACGGCGATACCACGGTCGATGTCACCGTCGACGACGCACAGCGCAAGGCGCTCGTCGAGGGCGTCTGGGACACCACGGCGCTGATGAAGGCGAACGCGAACGAAGTCGAGAAGACCGCCGAGAGCCTGCCGTACGTCGAAGACGGCAAGCGGGTCTGAGGACTCGGTTTCGGACGTTCCTGTTCTACTTGGGTATCCAGACCGACGGCACGTGCCGCCACGCCCAGCGCTGCTCGGGTTTCTCCGTGACCTCCCAGAAGCTCCGCGGCCAGGTGCCGACGGCGTCGTGTATCTGGCGGTACGAGAGCGTGCTCTCCTCGCGCATGACGAGGCCGAAGCGCTCGCGGTGGGCGTCGGGGTCGAACTCGTGGTCCAGCTCGTCAGGGTCGGCCGCCTGCAGCCGGCGGTGGTGTGCCGCGGCGAGGCTGTTCATGTAGCCCAGCACGAGGTGCCCGCCGGGCGCGACGGCGTCGTAGAGCGCCTGGAGCGCCCGTGCTGACTCGGGCACGTAACACAGCGTCCCGTAGCAGACCACGAGGTCGAACTCGGTGTCGGGGGCGAACTCGGGAAGGACGGCCTGCTCGAAGCGCACGTTCTCGATGCCCTCCTCGCGGGCACGAGTCCGGTTCTCGGTCAGGATGGGCTCGGCCGCATCGTAGCCGACGACGGTCGTCTCGGGGAACCGGTCGGCGAGGTCGAAGGTGACGACGCCGGGGCCACAGCCCACGTCGGCGACCGTGTCGGGGACGCCCTTCGCGGCGACGAAGTCCGCCAGGAGTTCGCGCATGTGGTGGGCGCTCGGGGTCGCGCTCTCGCGGGCCTCGTCGTCGGCGTCGGTCCAGTAGCGGTTCCAGTCGATGGTGTCGGGGTGTGTCCGGTCTGTCGCGGTCATGTCGATGGGTGGGGCAGTCTGCGGCCGGGTCGCGCCAGGTGGCGTCGATGCTGCTCACTCGAGGAACAGTCGGGCGTCGGCCTCGACCATCCCCGACTCGTCGCCGGGCACGTCCTGGAACCAGTCGACCGTGAAGTCGTCGGGGGCGACGTCGTCGTTCTCGATGGCGTCGGGATTCAACCGGGGGGCTGGGCGGGCTTCGGGCCTCGCTGCGGGGACGGCCCGGAACACGACGTGCGTCGTGGACTCGAAGACCTCCTCGGAGCCCTCGACGCGGTGGTCGACGCGTCGGATTCGCTCGGTTCCAGCGAACTCGACCGCGACGCCGGTGAGGTGTTCGATTTCGGCGAGTGCGGGCGGTAGCCAGTCCTCGCGCGGCTCGACCTTGACGTTCGGCATGAGCGGGGCCCCGGAGGGTTCGTGGACCATCAGGAGTATCCTGCCGTCCTCGTCGACGATTCCGGCGATGGCGCGGCCCGCATAGTCGGCCTCGCAGTGGTCCGCTCCCTCGTGGTCGTTGGGCGTCTCCTGGTAGTCGGCGTCGACCTCGTCGGCGAGCGATTGCAGGTCGGTGAACTGGTCGAACGTGGACGGTACGTCGGTCTCGGTGGGTGTGGCGTGCTCGGACATGTGTTGGATGTGTCGCTGGTTCGCGGGCGGTTCGCCTGTCATCGGTCGAGGAACGAGCGGATGTCAGCGACGACGTTCTGGTTCCCCCGCTCCGGGTCGGTCGGGAACGTCTCGTACCAGCCGACCGTCCAGTCATCGCCGTCGTCGCCGTCGTCGATGGCCGGGTCGTTCGGGGGGTCGGAAGAGTCACGGGGTGTCGCCTCGAAAACCACGTCGTAACCGGTGGTCTCGTGGTCGTCGTCGGTCTCCGCGCGGAACGATTTACGTCTGATTCGTCGGATGGTTTCGACTTCGACCGCGATGCCGACCCGCTCGCGAACTGCTCGCTCTCCGGCGGCGACGAAGTCCTCGCCGGGGTCGACGGGGGCGTGGGGTAGCAGCGTGTGGCCCGCATCCTCGTTGACGAGCAGCAGGACGCGTGCGGCGTCGTCGGTGACCCCGACAACGGCCATGCCGGCGATGGGTTCGTACACGTCGTAGTGGCCCTGGTGGACCTCGGTCGGTTGCTCGACCGACTCGACGGCGGGGTGGTCGAAGTGCGAGGCGGGGGTGGTCAGCGGGCGGGCGTCAGCAGGGGACCTGGAATCGGCGGAGATGTCTCTCATGTGTCCTGTCTGTTTTCGGATTGGCAGTCGCTCGGTGGGCAGTGTCGCTGTCGTGGTCGCGGTCGTGTTCGGTCCTGTACTTACCGAACACCGGGGGTTCGTTCCCCGGAGAAGTAGCTACTGGAGACTGATACAAATAGTTACCGATTTAATTACGCACTGCTAGTGCATTTAATAATTCGATGCCCGGGGATAAAAGTCTTGGGGTGGCGTTCGCGTGACAGGTCGGTCGAAACCGCACAGCTGCCGACCCGGAGAACATCTGCCGATACCGAATACCTTTCCCCCCGTCCTACCGTCATCGCGAGCAATGAGCGAACACATCGCCGTCATCCCCGGCGACGGTATCGGACAGGAGGTCGTCCCGGCCGCCATCGAAGTGCTGGACGCGGTCGGCAACTTCGAATTCGAGTACGGTGAAGCGGGCGACGCGACGAAAGAAGAGACCGGCGACGCACTCCCCCCGGAGACCCGAGACCTCGCGGCGCAGGCCGATGCGACGCTGTTCGGCGCGGCCGGTGAGACCGCAGCCGACGTCATCCTCCCGCTCCGGGACATCGTGGACTCGTTCGTGAACGTGCGGCCCGCCCGCGCGTACCCGGGCGTGGACGCGCTCCGCCCTGAGACGGACCTGGTCTTCCTGCGCGAGAACACGGAAGGCGTCTACTCCGGCCACGAGGACCGCCTCTCGGACGACCTCTCGACGCTGACCCGCGTCGTCACCTCGTCGGCGTCGGCCCAGCTCGCCGAGTACGCCTGCGAGTACGTCGACGAACGCGGCATGGACTCCTTCCACGTCGCCCACAAGGCGAACGTGATGCGCGAGACCGACGGGCGCTTCCGCGACACTGTCGTCGACGTGGCCGAGGCCAACGACGTGGCGACCGAGGAGGTCCTGATGGACGCCTTCGCGACCCACATCTGTCTCGACCCGACGCAGTTCGAGGTCGTCGTCTGCCCCAACCTCGCGGGCGACGTGCTCTCGGACCTCGCGGCCGGGCTCGTCGGCGGGCTCGGCCTGCTCCCGAGCGCGAACATCGGGCCGGACAACGCCCTGTTCGAACCGGTCCACGGGACCGCTCCCGACATCGCCGGTGAGGGCGTCGCCAACCCGTCGGCGACAATCCTCTCGGCCGCCATGCTGCTGGAGTACCTCGGCTACGACGAGGAGGGCCAGACGGTCCGCGATGCCGTCGAAGCGACCCTCGAAGAGGGCCCGACCACGCCCGACCTCGGTGGCGACGCGAGCACCGAGGAGGTTACCGCGGCCATCGTCGACCGGCTCTGAACCACCGCCAGGGTCGACACACCTTTCAGTCGACCGGCTGACACTGGTGTATGGACGAGGTCTCCCGCACCGAATCCGTGTACGAACGTGAGAGTGACGCGTTCATCGAGAAGTACCGGTCGGCGTCGGTCGCGGCACTCTACGGTGACCGATTCTTCGAGGCCCTCTCGGGTGAGCACATCCTCGACGTGGGCTGTGGCCCCGGACCAGACACTGCCGTGTTCGCAGACCGGGGGTATTCGGTGACCGGTCTCGACCGCACTGCCTCTTTCCTGCAAGCCGCGCGTGCCGAGATTCCGGTAGGCCGGTTCGTGCGCGGCGACATGCGACGACTCCCGTTCGAGGACGACTCGTTCGACGGCGTCTGGGCGTCCGCGTCGCTGCTCCACGTCCCCCGCAGGGACGTTCCCGCCACGCTGCGAGCGTTCCGTCGGGTCCTCGCACCTGACGGGGTGGTGTTCGTCTCGCTCAAGCGCGGCGACGAGACCGGATTCGCCAGCGACGGCCGGTACTTCGAACGGTACACACCCGCTGAGGTCAGGAGCCTGTTCGAGACCGCTGGCTTCGACAACCCGGCCGTCGAAGCGAAACCCGACTGGATACAGGTGCTCGGCGGCGAACACGACCGCACCACCAGCCAGTGAACAGCGAGCCAGCAGGTTCTCGGAGTGACTTTTAATCGGCCTCATCCCGTATCTCACCCTGTATGCCGACCATCGAGATCAGCGAGAAGACGAAAGAACGACTCGACAGGCTCCGCGAGGAGGACGAGACAGACGACGAACTCATCACCGAACTCATCAACATCTACGAGGCGAGCGAGCGGACCCTGTTCCACGCGGGGGACTGACTCTTCGCCGACGGCCGTCTCTGTGTCGGACTACGCCGACTTCGCCGCCGTCGAACAGACCGAGGCCCAGCGACCCTTCGATTCGAGGTGTGCCTGGAGCGTTTCGGCGTACTCCGTCGCGAGTTCGCTCGCCGCTTCGGTCCGTTCTGCCTCGCGCTTCTTGCCGCCGCCACCCATCCCGAGGGCACTCTTGACCGAATCGAACAGGCCGCCACCGCCGCCACCACCGGAGCCGCCGGGGGACCCACCCATCCCCTGCATCTGCTGGGAGATGCGCTCCAGTTCGGGGATGATGGCGGGGAGTTTCTCGTCGTTCACGACGATTCGGGCCTCCTCCGGGTTCTCGGGGTTCTCTATCTCGAACTCGATGGCGCTCATGATGAGGTCCCACTCCTGGTTCGTGAACTCGGAGTCGATGACCCGCTGATTGAACTCCTTGTCGACCGTCATCCGGTCGCCGACGATTGTGTCCTGCCAGTTTGCCATGCCCGACGGTTAGGTCAGCACGCGTATCAGAATTGTGTCTCCGGGAGCGGTCGACCCCCGCAATATTATTACTAGAGATACAAAACTTTTCTGTCGTGTCTCAGAACCTGATAGTCGGCACGTGTTTTCCTACGATATCGGTCACAATTCCGAGACGGTCTCCGATGGACGAAGACAAGTACCCTCCAGAGACGGATAGACGCCGGTTCGTGAAAGGTGTCCTCGGCGGTTCCTCCATGGCCGCTATCACGACCGCCGGTGCCGCCGCAGTGAACACCGCCACGACCGACGTTGGTGAAGGCGGCGGCTCCGTGACGTACCGGGCGATACGGAACACCGATGGGCCCGCGCCCCGCGGGCTCCCACAGATACCCCTCGAAACGGACGAGGATGGCTACCTCAAGGGCGTCTGGCCCGAAGCCGAGACACGAACGCTCGACGACGGTACCGAGATAACCGTCGCCGAGACCGACATCGCGGGCGTCACCTACTCCTCACGCTGGTTCCAGTACTGCGGCGTCCAGACGTACCGCAACATCCGGCCCGACTCCGACCACGACAACTACCTCCGGTACGAACCCGCGACGACGTACGACTGGCAGCGCCAGGCGGTCGAAGGCGGGGAGAAGGTCCACCCCGAGGACTTCGTGCCCTACGAGGACTGGACGAACCACATCGGTGACCCGGGGTACGGCAAACCCGCCGACTGCAACTGGCGTTCCCACGCGGACTCGGTTCCCGCAGAAGAGAGTCTCGCCGTGCAGGTCATCCGGAGCCCGCTCATCGAGGAAGCCGCGAAGGAGGACGAATGGATCGCCGCCTCGACGGTAAAGGGCTGTCTCGCCTTCATGAACAAGTGCACCCACTTCTGTTGCATCCCCGGGTTCAAAGACAGCGGCGACGCACCGAAGTTCGGTGCGGCGAACAAGAGTTACTGTGGCTGTCACCAGTCGGTGTACGACCCGTTCGACATCGTCGAGAAGACGTACATCGCGCTCCCGCGACCGGACGAGTGAGTCGGGGCTAGACGCGACCCCGACCGCAGGTCACCTCAGAACGCGCCGTCTTCGAGTTCGACCGTCGCGTGCAGGCTCTCTTTGAGCGCGTCGTGGACCTTACAGAGGGCCTCGGCTCGCTCGACGACGGCGTCACCCTTGTCGCCGACCTCGTTCTCGACTTTCACGTCGAACGTGATGGCGTCGAGTTTGTCGTCGTCGTTGAGGTCGCCGGTGGTGTGAATCTCCACGCGGCCGAGGTCGCCGGCCTTGCGTTGCTCGGCGGCGACGCGAAGCGCGGGGACGAAACACGCCGCGTAGGAGGCCAGCAGGCTCTCCAGTGTGTCGGGCGCGCCCTCACCGGTCGCGTCGATGGTGGTCTCGAAGTCGCGGATTTCGTTCGTCGCGCTGAACCCCTCCTCGGAGATGGTACGGACTTCCTTGGACATTGCATCCCTATTTCTCACGGAAGCGGGGTAAGCGTTGGCCTCCCGGTGGTCGCTGTCCGGTGTCTCCGACGCGGCCGGGCGCGCGGTTCGTGCCGCGAAAACCGCCCGACTCCGGCCGATTCTGGGGCCATCGTGGGACGAATTTGGGTCTAACCTGTGGTCGAGTTTCGTGTAACCTCGGCGAACGCTCTTTAGGTACTTCGGGCTCTGTCGGGCTGAGGTTCAGACATGAAAGCACGAACGATGACCGCGGTCGGGTTCGCCGCCTTGCTCCTCACGTCGAGTGTGTTCGGCGTGGTGGGCGCGGCACCCGACGAGACGACGACCCAACCCGAACCGACCGGCGACTGGACCGCCGAACTGACCTGGTATCTCGGCCTGTTCGAGTTGAGCGACGACCAGGTCGACGCCATCGTCGCCGAGGCCGAACGCATGCACGACGACGGTGCGACCGCACACGAGCTTCGCCACGAAGTCGTCGATTCGCTCCGCCAGTACGGCGTGGACGAGCGCGAGATTCGTGAGAAGGCCCAGTTGCGCGTCCTGTACGAACTCAAGACGCACTACGACCTGACCGACGCCCAGCTCGACGAGCTGACGACGATGGTCGTCACGATGTACGAGGATGGCGAAGCTATCCCCGAAATCAAGCACGCCATCGTCTGGCAGCTCCAGGACTACGGCGTCGACACGACCGACCTCGAAGAGCGCATGTGGCAGGCCCGGTACGACCACCTGCTGAAGCGGTACGACCTGACCGAGTCCGAGGCTCAGCTCATCCTCGACGACGCCCGCGCCCTGTTCGAAGACGGCGCGACCTGGGACGACATCCAGGACTCGGTCCGCTCGCACCTCCGCGAGTTCGACGCCAGGCGCGTCGACAACGGCCACTGGCGCGACAAGCTCCAGCACGTCAAGAAGATCCACGACCTGGCCCACCGGTACGGCCTCAGCGGCGAGGAAGTCCGTGACGTGGTCAGCACGGCCCGCGAGATGAAGGCCGACGGCGCGAGCAACGGGGAGATTCGCGCCGCAGTCGGCGACATGGACCGCGACTACGCCAGCACGAACCACAACGACCGGCTCGGGCAGCTCGCTGAGCGCCTCCAGGCGAACTTCCCCCTGACCGACGGCGAGGTCCGCGACATCGTCTCGACGGTGCAGAGGCTGCAAGAGAACGGCGCGGACCGGGAGAAGATCGAGCGGGTGGTGAAAGAGAAGGTGAAGGCGTACACCGCCGACGACCGCCGTGAGCACGACTTCGAGCGTCTCGCGAAGCACCTGAGCGAGAACTTCCCGCTCTCGCACGACGAGGTCCGGCGAATCGTCACGATGGCCGAAGAGATGCACGAGAACGGTGCCGACCGCGCCGAAATCAAGCAGGCCGTCCGCGAGAGGGTGAAAGACTACACCGCAGACGACCGCAAGAAGGCCGTCGCAACGCGCGTCGCACACCACCTGCACAGCGAGTACGACCTGAGCCGCGAGGAGGTCAAGACGGTCCTGCGGGAGGCCCGGGACCTGCGGAACGACGGGGCATCTTGGGCCGAAGTCCGCGAGTACATCACGGACCGCGCGGCGGCACTCTCCGGTGACGAGATGGACGCCAGCGATGGGTCCGACGACGCCGACGGCGCCACCCCCGAACGTCCCGAGAACGACCGGTTCGTCGCCCTGGCCTGAAGCCACTGACCTGACACCACTGGCTCGGCCCGACGCTGACGCGACGGCCCGCCAGGCTTGCTTCCACGACCGCCAGCCGACCCCATTCACTTATTACCGTTTTCACGGTACTGGGAACAGACATCGATGCGAAAGGTGCTCTGGTGGCTCATCGGCGGTGCTCGCGGGGGTCGGAATCGCCTGCGCATCGTCTACGCGCTCGACCAGAAACCGATGAACACCAACCAGCTGTCGAACGCGCTCGACCTCGATTACAAGACGGTGCAACACCACCTCGAGCTACTGACCGAGAACAACGTACTGATGACCATGGGCGACGATTACGGCAAGACCTACTTTCTGACCGACCAGATGGAAGCGAACATGGACGTGCTCGACGAGATCGCCGAGCAGGCCGACCTGGGTGATGTGGATGTCTGAGGTGAACCCGGGACGGCGGACGCTCGCCGTCGCGCTCGTGGCCTTCGTCGTCGCCATCGTGGCGACGTTCCTGTTCACCCGGCTCGTCGGGCGGCTCCCCCTGACCGACCGTCCCGAAATCGCCATCCAGCTCGTCGTCAAGATGTTCGTCTCGACGTTCACCGTCGTCTTGCTCATCGCGCTGACGATGAACTACCTGACCGTCTACCGAGAGATGCCCAACAGATTCACGCTGAGTCTCATCATCTTCTGTCTCTCGCTGTTGCTGTACGCCCTCACGTCGGTCCCCATCGTCGCGATGATATTCAGCGGCTTCAGACAGGGAATCAGCGCCAGCATCGGCCCGTTCGCGTTCATCCCCGACATGTTCGCGAGCATCGCGGTGTTGATACTGTTACACCAGAGTTACGAGTGAACGTTCACGGCTGAAACGGGGAACGGTCGGGTTACCGGTCCAGCAGGTTCTCGCTCAGTTCCCAGGACTCGTCACCCTCCAGGACGACGACCTCGGCGTCGCTCCCGGTGGCTTTGACCTCGCGAGCGAAGTCGTTGGGGTCCTGTTCGATGGGCGGGAACGTGTCGTAGTGCATCGGGAACGCGTAGTCCACGTCCAGCCAGTCGACCGCGATGGCGGCCTGCCACGGGCCCATGGTGAAGTGGTCGCCGATGGGGAGGGCGGCCGCGTCGGGCTGGAGGTGCGGCCCGATGACGTCGCGCATCTCGGTCATCAGCGCGGTGTCGCCCGCGTGGTAGAAGGTCTCGGACTCCTTGTCGTCGACCTGCGTCGGCTTCGTGTTCGAGATGATGAAGCCGGCCGGCATCCCCCCGGAGGTGCCGTAGCTGGTGTCCATCCCGTTGGTGTGGTCGGCCCGGTGCATCGTGACGTAGGCGTCACCACACTCGACGGTGCCGCCGAGGTTCATGCCCATGCCGCCGACGGCCTCGTACTCGCCGAACTCGTCGCGGCAGTACTCGACGATTTCGGGTGTCGCGACGAGTTTCGTCCCCTCGTAGCGGTCCACGTCACCGATGTGGTCGGCGTGCCCGTGCGTGAGGAGGAGGTAGTCCGGGTCGAGTTCCTCCGGGTCGGTCGACGTCTTCGGGTTGTCGAAGAACGGATCGATGAGCAGCTCTGTATCGCCGACCGTCACGAGCCACGTCGAGTGGCCGTACCAGGTGAGTTGCATGGCGTCTGGTACTACTCTCGAAATGCACTTAAAAGTGCACGCGGCGGCAGGGGTGCCCGGCTGTCCGGCTGGTTATATGACCCGAACTCGCGTAGACGCGAGCATGCTCGCGTTGCAACTCAGTGACTTCATGCTCGAACTCAAAGACGGGTCCATCAAGAACGTCGGCCCGGCCAACAAGTCCGGTTCGGCGAAACTCTTCGACGTCTCCGCGGCCGAGGCGAGAGAGTTCGGCGACAAGCGCGTCAAGTTCGTGTTCTCGGACGACGACGGGAACGAAGTTCAGGTCGCACTCTTCCCCGAGCAGGTGCGGACGCTGCTGGACGACGTCGAGGAACTGGAAGAGGAATCCCCGGTGTTCGAGTGAGCCCCGGGACCACCCAGTGTGGGATACGCGTGTGACGCGGTAATACCCAGTTACCGCGCCGACACGACTTGGCCGTGCAGGTATCGCCTGCGTACTCAGGCGTTGTTCATCCGCTGGCTGGAGCGCTCGCCGCAGGTCTGGCACTCCTTGACGCGGTACGGTTCACGGGAGAACTGGGCGTTCTCCTTCTTGGAACTCTCGGTGATGATCTGGACGGAGACCTTGTGTAGCGTCTCCGTACCGCAGCAATCGCACTGTTCGGTTAGCCCGTTGAATGAGTCGTCAGTCGTTGCCATATACGAAGATTACTCTCTACCGTTATAATGCCACATTAGCGTTTTCAAGCTGAGAAATAACCCTGTTTTACCACCCAGTGATTTTTCAATCGGACTGTTCAGTCGTGGTACAAAAACCTTATATTTCGTAACCGGTGACGTATGTCCGTGGACGACGAGCGGCCAATCGAGGAGATTCTGGACACCATCGGCGACGAACACGCCCGCGAAGTGCTCGCCGCGGTCAGCGAGGAGCCTCGCTCGGCCAAGCAGGTCGCCGAATTCTGTGACCTCTCCCTCCCAACGGTGTACCGACGAATCGAGATGCTCAAAGAACACGACCTCGTCACCTCGGAGACGCTCGTCGCGAAAGACGGGAACCACTACGACGCCATCAAGTCGAACTTCGACGCGACGGTGATCCGTCTCAAAGAGGACGAGTACGACATCCGTATCTACCGCAAGGAGAACCTCCCGGACCGGTTCTCCAGCCTGTGGGACGAGCTCGGTCGGTGACCGGGCTTTCCGGCGGTGCAGTTATATTCTCGGGCCCAGTAGCAGGAGAGCAACCGTGGTAGAGTTGCTCGAAATCGCTGGGATGGTGCTGATGTTGATGCGTCTCACGTTGTTCGCGCTCGCGCTGGGACTCACGTTCATCAGTTTTCAGGCGTACAATCAGAAGGGTGGGAAACGGCTCGAGTCGGCTTTCATCGGCTTCGCCTTCATCAGCATGGGCGTCGCCCTCACCAACATTAGCATGCAGATAACGGAAGGCGTCGTCTACTTCAACATCGCCGAGACGGTGCCGTTTATCGTGGGGTTCAGCATGCTGTATCTCTCCCTCTACCGCTGAGCGAGTTTCGACAACAGTTTTAGGCCGGGTCCATTCTACTCCGGCAAATGGGTAACTGTATCATCTGTGGTGCCTCGGTCGACGGGCACATCTGCAAGAGCCACGAGGAAGACGTCGTCTTCACGTTCGAGGGCGATTCACCGAACCAACTGACCCCCGGTCGCTACTACCGCGGGAGCGTCGACGGCTTCGCCGAGTTCGGCGTCTTCGTCGACATCGGGACCTCGGTCACCGGTCTGTTGCACCGGAGCGAACTCGACCAGCGACTCGACAGCCTCGACTGGAAGTCGGGTGACACCGTCTTCGTGCAGGTCACCGACGTGCGCGACAACGGCAACATCGACCTCGGCTGGTCCATCCGCCAGGACGAGTCCGAGTTCCGCGGCAAGCTCATCGACAACCCGAGTGGCGACCGGCTGCCCGAAGAGGAAGAAGAGAAGAAAGAGGCAGTCGCGACGACCGACGGGAGCCAGCAGGCCGCGACGCAGGTTCGCACCCCTGACGCCGAGGATGCCCAGCCGACGACCGAGAAGACCGAAACGCCGAGCGAGGCACCGGACGAGGGAAACGGTAACGCGAGTTCGACCGCGCCGGACGAGTCGGACTCTGGCTCGTCCGAGTCCGCGCCCGAACCGGGCGACGACGACTCGAGTGCTACCGAACCGCGCGCCCGAACCGAAATCGCCGCACTGTCCGACAACGTCGGCGAGGACGTCAGCATCGAGGGCGAGGTCATCAGCGTCCGACAGACCTCCGGCCCGACCGTGTTCGAACTCCGCGACGAGAGCGGCGTCATCGAGTGTGCCGCGTTCGAGGAGGCCGGTGTCCGCGCGTACCCCGACGTGAACGTCGACGACGTGGTCCGCCTCGAAGGCGAGGTCGAACGTCGCCACGACAACATCCAGGTCGAGACCGAGTCCCTCACCATCCTCGAGGGTGACGAGGCCGCAGCCGTCGAAGCACGCATGCAGGCCGCACTCGACGACGAGGCAGACCCCGGGACGGTCGACCTGCTCGCCGACCACGAGTCCGTCGCGGCTGTCGCCGACGAAATTCGTGAGGTCGCGACCGCCATCCGCCGCGCCGTCATCGAGTCGCGCCCCGTCGTCGTCCGCCACCGCGCCACCGCGGAAGGCTACGTCGCCGGTGCCGCCATCGAGCGCGCCGTGCTCCCGCTCGTCCGCGAAGAACACGCTCGCGACGACGCCGTCTACCACTTCTTCGAGCGCCGCCCGCTCGACTCGCCCGTCTACGACATGGACGCCGCGACGAACGACGTGACGAACATGCTCGACGCACGCGAGCGCCACGGGGAACAGCTCCCCCTCATCGTGCTCGCCGACCTCGGCAGCACGCTGGAGTCCCGCGAGAGCTACGACCTGCTCGACGTGTACGACGCCGACCGCGTCGTCGTCGACTCGGGCCACCCCGACGAGGAGATCGTCGACTCCGTCGCCGGTATGGTCAACCCGCACCTCGCCGACGCTGGTGACGACGTGACCAGCGCGACCCTCGCCGCGAACGTCGCCGCACACGTCAACGAGGACGTGCGCGAGGACCTCCTGCACCTGCCTGCCGTCGGCTACTGGGCAGACACCCCGTCCGTCTACACCGACCTCGCCAGCGAGGCGGGCTACGACGCGGACGAGACCCGCGAACTCCGCGAAGCCATCGCGCTCGAAGCGTACTACCAGTCCTACAAGGACAAGCGCGAACTCGTCACCGACCTCCTGTTCAACGAGAGCGACGGACTCGCCGGGCACGTCAGCAAGCAGTTCCGCATCAAGCTAGAGCGCGAACTCGAGACCGCAAAGCGCAACGTCTCGACCCGCACCGCCCAGGGCATCGAGTTTGCCGTCCTCGACGCCGACGCGTTCACGCACCGCTTCGACTTCCCGCCGACGGAACTCCTGCTCGACGCGCTCCACCGAGAGCAGGCCGCCGAGACGGACGAGGCGCTCGTCACGCTCGCACTCGGTGACGACGACCTCTACCTCCGCAGCACGGAGTACGTCGACGTCCGCGAGGTCGCCGACGAGGTCGCCGAGGTCGTCCCGGAGTCCGGTCTGAACGTCGTCGGTGGCCGCGACGGTCACCTGGAGTACCTCTCCGGCGAGCGCGAGGACGTGCTCAACGCGACGGTCTCGGCCATCGCGAAGTCGTTCAAGCCCTGAGAACGGGCCGACGGCCGACCGACCAACGCTTCTATCTTCTCGTCTCCGCGCCCCAACCGGCCAGCGCCGGCTCAGTCGGTCTGCACCTCGCTCGCGTCCGACGGCTCCCCTTCCGGCTCCTGTTCGGCCTCCCGCGGGACTCGCTCTAGCTTCGGGAACTCCTCGGTCGGAATCCGGTCCAGCACCTCGACGGTCCCGTTCGTGCCGTCGACCCGGATGCGCTGACCGGTCTGGATGCGTGCGGTCGCGGCCGGCACCGACACGACCGCCGGGATGCCGTACTCGCGCGCGACCAGAGAGCCGTGGGTCATGCGGCCGCCGACCTCCGTGACGAGGCCAGCCGCATTGAGGAACAGGGGCGTCATCCCCGGGTCGCAGAACTCCGTGACGAGAATCTCGCCATGGGCGAGTGTCTCGGTGGTCGGGTCCCGGACGACCCGCGCGATTCCCTCGACCACGCCGCGCGAGACCGGCGTGCCTTCGAGCGCCCCGTCCTCGGTGATTCGGGGCTCACCCAGGGCCTCACCCTCGCTGGTGAGGACCCGCGGCGCGTGCATGGCGGTGTGGCTGGCGAACGCGGCTTTCCGGCCGCGGATGTCGACACCGATTGGCTCGCCCGCGAGGGCCGTCTGGAGTTCGTCGAGGTGGAGGAACCAGACGTCCTCGGTGTCGACGAGGACGTCCGCGGCTTCCAGCGTCTCGCCCGCCGCGACGAGTTGGCGGCGCGTCTCGGCGAGCAGGCGAGCGATGCCGTACTTGGGGTGCTCGCGGATGGCGAGGTAGCCGCGGTAGACCGAAACGAGCCGACGGACGGCAGCGGCGCGCGCCTGGGCGCGGGGGTGCTCGAGAGTCGCCATGGGCATCGTTCGCCTGACCGCCTCGGCCGCGGCGACCTCCAGTCGTGTCGCGGCAGCATCGGCTTCGGCCACCAGTTCCGCGAAGTGCACCTCGTGGTCGCCTGTCTCCCCACCGAGGAGCGCTCCGCGCACCGTCTGGAGGACCTGTGTCGGGTCCTCGTTCCACCGCGGGCGCGAGAGGTCTATCTCGTTCAGGCCCCGGAAACCGTACTCGTCGAGGAACGTCTGGAGCGCCGCCTCGAAGGCGGCCCCACCCTCGACGGCGGCGACGGCCTCCCGGTCCTGCCCCGCCTCGATGGCCCGGGCGACCGCCGGCAACGACCGCGCGAGGTCTGCAAGGTCACCCAGTGCGAGCGTCATGTCCGTGACCACGTCCCCCGCGAGGCCGCGGCCGAGTGTGTCGATGTCTTCTTCCTGGCCCGGGCAGAGCCGCCGGAGTGCCGAACCCGCGACGACGGTCGCGTAGAACGGGAAGAATCGTCCCATGACGCCAAAGACCGACCCAGAAAGCTCGTCGAGGGCGGCCTGAACGCGGTCTTCGACGGTCATCTCCCGCCGGATTCGAGAGACCGCATCCGAGGAATACTCGTCGTACCACTCGCGCTGCCGGGCGGCGGCCGATTCGGGGTCACCCAGCACGAGCGCGCCGAGAGCGCTGGCGGTGATGCGCGAGAGCAACGGGCCGATGCGCGTCGCAGTCCCGAGGTTTCGACCGACCGTCCTGACGAGGCCGCCCTCGTCCGGCCATGGGTCGCGGTCGTCGACGAACGCCCGGATGGCCGCCGCGGCCGGTTCGTCGACTGCGGCCATCGAATCGAGGTAGGGGTCGCGGAACCGGCGGTTTCGGACGAACGGCGTCAGGTCCTGGTAGATGCGCCCACCAGCCGTGGTAATCTCGGCCGTCTCACCCAGGCCGTAGTGCTCCATCGAATCGCGGAGGAGGCGAACCCAGACGTCCACCACGAGCGGCGGCATCGCCGCCGACATCGCCTCCTTGTGGTTCCAGCTGTAGTAGAGGTGGAGCGTGTCGTCGGTCGGGGCTGGTTCGGGGACCGGGAACAGTGTGGTGATGGGCCTCGCTTGCAGGACGACGAACCGGTCGTCGTCCCGGCACCACTCGACGTCCATCGGTGTTCCGAACAGGTCGTGAATCTGGTTCCCGAGGTCGACGAGGCCTCGGACCTCGGCATCGGAGAGGACACGCTGGCGCCGCTTCGTTTCCGAGACCACCGTGGTCCTCGTCCCACCGCCGGGCGTGGCGTGGACGGCCTGGCGCTTCTCGCCGACCGTGTAGTCGATGACGTCTCCGGTCGCCGCGTCGGCGTGGATGGTGTCCGCGGTGACGAGGCCGCCGACCTGTGACTCCCCGAGTCCGTAGCCAGCGTCGATGGTGATGCGGGTTCGGTTGCCTGAAACGGGGTCTGCGGTGAACATGATACCCGAAGATTCCGGGTAGACCATCCGCTGGACGACGACGGCACAGGCGACCGACTCGTGCGGGATGTCGTTTCGGAGCCGGTAGACGATGGCCCGGTCGGTGAACGCGCTGGCCATGCACTCGACGACCGTCTCACACACCGCGTTCGGGCCGACGACGTTCAAAATCGTGTCGTGCTGGCCGGCGAACGACGCGTGTGGCAGGTCCTCGGCGGTCGCGCTGGACCGGATGGCGTAGGCGTCGCCGATGCCGAGGATGCCGAGCTCGCCGATTATCTGCTGGCGGACCTCGTACGGGAGGTGTCTCTCCCGGATTGCTTCGCGAATCCGCCGGCCAGCCTCTTTGACGGCTTCGGTGTCCGCCGGGTCGAGGTCGCCCAGCGTCGCGATACGGGCCTGCACCGTCGGTTCGGCGACCACCTCGCAGTAGACTGCTGTTGTGACGCAGAACCCGGCCGGGACCGGCAGGTCCGCGCCCGCGAGTCTCGCCAGGTTCGCGCCCTTGCCGCCTGTCCAGTGCGGGTCGGTCGCGAGCGGTTCGGCTACCGGAACGACTGTTGGTACTCCCACTTGTGCTCCCCCCAGAGTGCGCAGTATACGGGCCGAGGCGATATGACGGTTCCGCGAGTCGATATATAACCGAAGCTGGCCACGGGACGTGGCACACGGCCTGACGAACCCGTCCCGACACCCTTTTTGCCGTTACACGGCGATGCCATACCAATGAGTACCGAGACGGACCCGACCGAGACAGACGCGTTCGCGGCCGTCTGCGAGGACCTCATCGACCAGATTCTCGCGGGCGAACTGGAGCGCGACGACGTGGAGTCGGCCAAGTTACAGGCCTGTTCGCGCCACTCCGCGCCGAAGGTCCCGAAGAACTCGGAGATACTCGACCACGCGCCACAGGAACGCCGCGAGGAACTCGAGGCGGTCCTCATGCGCAAGCCCGTCAGAACGGCCTCGGGGGTCTCGCCGGTGGCCATCATGACCTCGCCGCACATGTGCCCGCACGGGAAGTGCCTCTACTGCCCCGGCGGCCCGGCCAGCGAGTTCTCCAGTTCGCAGTCCTACACCGGCCACGAGCCCGCGGCGGCCCGCGGCGTCCAGAACGATTACGACCCGTACGGGCAGGTCACCCTGCGGCTCGAACAGCTCCGCGAGATCGGCCACCCCGTCGACAAGGTCGAACTCATCCTGATGGGCGGGACGATGACCGCCCGGAGCCACGACTACCAGGAGTGGTTCGTCAAGCGCGCGCTGGAGGCGATGAACGACTACGACGTGGACAAACAGCCCGAACCCGCCGAAGGCGAGAGCTTCGCGCAGGACTTCGACGAGTACGAGTTCCGGTACCTCGAGGACGTCATCGCCGAGAACGAGACGGGGCGCATCCGCAACATCGGGACGACCTTCGAGACCAAGCCCGACTGGTGTGACCCCGAGCAGATAGACCGGATGCTCGACCTGGGCGGGACGAAGGTCGAAGTCGGCGTCCAGACGACCTACGAGCGCATCAACCGCGAGATGCACCGCGGCCACGGCGCACAGGCCAGCATCGACGCTAACCAGCGCCTGCGTGATTCGGCGTTCAAGGTCGGCTTCCACATGATGCCCGGCCAGCCCGGCATGACGAAGGAGATGTGCATCGAGGACTTCCGCCGGCTGTTCGAGGACGAGAAGTGGCGACCGGACTACCTGAAGATATACCCGACGCTGGTCGTCCGCGGAACCATGGTGTACGACTCCTGGTACCAGGACGAGTACGAGCCACTGAACAACGAGGAGGCCGCCGAGATCGTCGCCGAGATCAAGTCGATGATTCCGAAGTACACCCGGCTCCAGCGCGTCCAGCGCGACATTCCCGCGGACTTCATCGACGCCGGCGTCTGGAAGTCCAACCTCCGCCAGCTCGCCTGGAAGAAGATGGAGGAACACGGCTGGACCTGTGACTGCATCCGCTGTCGCGAGGTCGGCATGAACGACGAGGTGCCCGAGGACGTCGAACTCGACGTGATGACCTACGACTGTGCCGGTGGCACCGAGCACTTCATCAGCTACGAGGACCCGGAGAAGGACCTCCTCGTCGGCTTCTGTCGCCTGCGCTTCCCGGGCGACCCCGTGCGGCGCGAACTCCAGAACGCCGCCCTGGTCCGCGAACTGCACGTCTACGGCCCCATGGTCGAGGTCGGCGAACAGAGCCACGACTGGCAGCACAAGGGCTACGGGAAGAAGCTGCTGGCGAAGGCCGAGGAACTCGCCGCCGACGCCGGCTACGACAAGGTCAGCGTCATCTCCGGCATCGGTGCCCGCGAGTACTACCGGAACAAGCTCGGGTACCACCAGGACGGGCCGTACGTGAGCAAGCGGTTGTAACGGCAGCAAGCAGTTGTAACGTCAGAAAGCGGTTGTAGAGGCCGGCGCACCCTGTGCGATTCTCTTTATACTAGCACGAGGCCACCACTGGTGTGCTCTGAATCACCACCACGCGAGGCCCAGCGGTTGCACGGGCTAGCTTCGCGTGTCCCTCACCTCTGTCCGTCTGTTCGCCATTCCTGTGCCAGTCACGGGCACCACTGCCACGAAGTGACACACCGCGATAACGTTGATGACCCGCTACCGACAGGTAGGGGTATGAAACGGTATCCACGAATCCGCCGCGTCGGGCACCCCGACGTGGACGACGTGTTCGACCGGGGCGAACTCGTCGTCTGCGAGAAGCTCGACGGGAACAACTTCCGGTTCCGGTGCACCGCCGAGGACGACCTCCAGTTCGGCTCGCGCACGACGAAGCTCGGCACCGACCCTGACGGCATCGGCGGCCAGTTCGACGCTGTGACGGACTACCTCGCCGAGACGGTCGACCGAGAGGCGCTCGCGGCCCTCGTAGCCGAGCACGGGGACCTCGTGTTCTTCGGGGATAACATGGTCGAGCACACCCTGGAGTACGACTGGGAATCGGTACCGCAGTTCCTGGGTTTCGACGTGTGGCTCGCCGCCGAGGAGCGCTTCGCTTCCTTCGAGCGAGCGGCCGCACTGTTCGAGACTGTCGGTCTCCAGACCGTCCCAGTGGTCGACCGGCTTCCAGCCGAGGAGTTCGCAGCCGAGTACGGGACTGGTGACCCGTCCTACGAGGTTCCCGCGTCGCAGTACCACGATGGCCGGGCGGAAGGCGTCGTCATCCGAAACGAGACGACTCACCAGCGCGTGAAACTCGTCTCCGAGGCGTTCCGAGAGCGGCACAAGAAGCCGACCGACGACGAACCGGAGTGTGACGAGGAGCGACTGGTCGAGCGCTACTGCACCGCCGGTCGCGTCCGCAAGACCGCGCATCGGCTCGTCGACGAGGGCGAGTGGGGCGAACTCCAGATGCGGATGATGGAGGACCTCCCGATGGCGGTCGTAGAGGACGTGTTCGCAGAAGAGCACACCGAGATACTGCGGACGGACTGGGAACTCGACATGCCGACGCTACGCAATCGCGTGAGCAAACGGTGTGCCGGGAAACTCGAAGAGATGGTCCTTCGATGACGAAGAGGCGTCTGGCGCTGGCTGCGCGACGACCGCTGCACGTCCGAACGACAGGCCCTTACCCTCCCCACGAAAAATCTCGCCCATGGAACCAAAGCGAGAGTTGACGAGCGTCGACCTCGCCGCCCTCGTCTCCGAGTTGAACGCCTACAGGGGCGCGAAACTCGACAAGGCGTATCTCTACGGCGACGACCTGATTCGCCTGAAGATGCGCGACTTCGAGCGCGGTCGAGTCGAGTTGCTCATGGAGGTCGGCGACACGAAACGCGCCCACGTCGCCGCGCCGAGTCACGTCCCCGACGCCCCCGGTCGCCCGCCGAACTTCGCGATGATGCTTCGCAACCGGCTTTCGGGCGCGGACTTCGAGGGCGTCGAACAGTACGAGTTCGACCGCATCCTCGAGTTCTCGTTCTCCCGCGAGGACCGGGACACGAAGATAATCGTCGAGCTGTTCGGCCACGGGAACGTCGCGGTCTGCGACGAGAACTACGAGGTCGTCGACTGTCTCGACACCGTCCGCCTGAAGTCGCGAACCGTCGCACCGGGGTCGCTGTACGAGTTCCCGGAGTCGCGGTTGAACCCCCTGACGGTCGAGTACGACGTCTTCGAGGCCAAGATGAACGAGTCCGACACCGACGTGGTCCGGACGCTCGCGACCCAGCTCAACTGGGGCGGCCTCTGGGGCGAGGAACTGTGCCGACGCGCGGGCGTCGAGAAGGCCATGGACATCACGGAGGCCGGTGAGGCCGAGTACCAGGCACTCTACGACGCGGTCCAGCGGCTCGCGACTTCGCTCTCGTCTGCGGACCTCGACCCTCGAATCTACTACGAGGAGCCCGAGGACGAAGACGGGAGCCGCCGCGTCCTCGACGTGACGCCGGTCCCGCTCGAAGAGCGCGAGAGCCTCGCCAGTGACGCGTACGACACGTTCAACGGTGCCTGCGACGACTACTTCTACGAACTCGAACTGGAGGACGAAGAGGAGTCCGGCGGCAGCAAAGCCGGGTCCAACCGGCCGGACTTCGCCGAGCAGATCGCCAAGCACGAGCGCATCATCGAGCAGCAAGAGGGTGCAATCGAGGGCTTCGACGAGCGCGCCGAGGCGGAACGCGAGAAAGCCGAACTGCTGTACAGCCACTACGGGCTGGTCGACGAGGTCTGTTCGACGATAGAGGCGGCTCGCGAGGAGGAGGTACCCTGGGACGACATCGCCGCGACGTTCGAGCAGGGCGCCGAGCAGGGAATCGCCGAGGCCGAAGCCGTCGTCTCGGTCGACGGGGCGGAGCGAACCGTCACGCTCGACCTCGACGGGACACAGGTCACGGTGGACGTGTTCGAGGGCGTCGAGAAGAACGCCGACCGGCTGTACACCGAGGCCAAGCGCATCCAGGAGAAAAAAGAGGGAGCCCTGGCAGCTATCGAGGACACGCGCGAAGAACTCGCCGACATCAAAGAGCGTCGCGACCAGTGGGACGCGAACCAGGACGACAACACCGACGAGGGCGACGACGAGGACGCCGAGACAGACTGGCTCTCCCTCCAGTCGGTGCCCATCCGGACCGACGAGAAGTGGTTCGAGCGCTTCCGCTGGTTCCACACCAGCGACGGCTTCCTCGTCATCGGTGGCCGGAACGCCGACCAGAACGAGGAGCTGGTGAAGAAGTACCTCGACAAGGGTGACAAGGTGTTCCACACGCAGGCTCACGGCGCACCCGTCACCATCCTGAAGGCGACCGACCCGAGCGAACCCTCGCGCGACGTCGACTTCCCCGAGTCGAGCATCGAGGAGGCCGCCCAGTTCGCGGTGACGTACTCCTCGGTCTGGAAGGACGGCGTGTTCGCCGCGGACGTGTACGAGGTCGACGGCGACCAGGTGACCAAGACGCCCGAGAGCGGCGAGTACTTAGAGAAGGGGTCGTTCGCCATCCGGGGCGACCGGACCTACCACAACGACACGCCGGTCGGCTGTGCCGTCGGCATCCAGTGTGAGCCACTGACGCGAGTCATCGGCGGCCCGCCGAGTGCCATCGAAGACCGGACCGAGGTGAACATCCGGGTCGAACCCGGTCGCTTCGCGCAGGGTGACGTGGCAAAGCGTATCTACCGACAGTTCCGCGAGTCGTTCACGGACACGTCGTTCGTCAGGAAGGTGGCGAGCCCGGACAGGATACAGCACTTCCTCCCGCCGGGTGGGAGTCGCATCCTCGACGAGTAGTCGAGTTCGCGTGGGTGGTCAGTTCAGGCGAGGCTGTCGGCGATGCCGGCAACGACGGGGAGCCGGACCGTTTCGCCCTGGTACGTCTTGAACAGCATGTACAGCCAGAGTGCGAACGCCCCGAACCCGAGGACGAGGCCGACGAGCGACAGTACGAGGGAGACGAGTCCGCCGAGGATGCCGCCGATGGCCAGTCCGAGGATGAGGTTCACCATCGCCAGTGCGAACGACGCCACGAAGATGGCGACCGAGAGCACGATGGACTGTGCGGCGTGGAACCGCACGAACTGGTTCTCGGATTCGAGCACGAACACGACGACGCCGGAGATGACGCCGAAGACGTACGCCAGCGCGCCGGCGACGTTCTCGTCGACACCGAGACTCGTCTTCGTGGGTGTGTGTACGGTCGGGTCTGTACTCGGCGCGGAATCTGCGGTGCCGACGGGGTCTGCTGCGATGTCGTCAGGTGCCATGTGATACTATCACAAGCTTGGAGTATATAGCTATGCGCTCGTTTTCGGGCCGAGAGACCTCTAACGGCATCTTTTCGCCCGTTCAGGGAGACCAGCAGGCACTTGCCACTCCGGGTTCGGCCGCGAACCATGACCGGCACGACCGGACGCGTCGGCGCACCCGACTCCATCTTCCCGGGAGGTGAGCGGTGAGTGCTCGTCGACGCGTTCAGGTACCCCCTCCGTGGCGTTGACGCCCGGACGGTCTGGCCAGTCCTCGCCACGTTCGGCCTCGGTTCGGCACTGCTTTCGCGGTTCGCGGTCGGCCTCCACCCGACGTCGCTCTCGCTGGTGCTGGCGCTCCTCGCCGCCGTCCAGAGCGTCGCCGGCCTCCTCGCGCTGGCCGTGACGGTGTACGCCAGCCTGATCGCTGCCCGCCCCGTCGGTTCGGGCTACCGACGGGTCGTCCGATAGAAAGGAAAGGCATGTACGACCGGCGGCCGGAATCTGGGACATGCAGATACAGAGCCGGGTGCAGGTCGACGGCCGCACGGAACGAATCACCCTCGTTCCGGAGACCATCGACGACCTGTGGCACCTGCAGTACGTCCTCGAACCCGGTGACCTCGTCGCCGGGGACACGACACGACGCATCCAGCGCGACGACGAGCAACTGCGCGACACCGGCGGCGAGCGCGAACACATGCACGTCACGTTGGGCGTCGAGGAGGTGGAGTTCCACAAGTTCGCCAACCGGCTGCGCGTCTCCGGGACCATCGAGCGCTGTTCCCGCGAGGACCAGCTGGGGCTGCACCACACACTCAACGTCGAGGAACACGACGAGATAGAGGTCGAGAAGGTGTGGAAGCCCGACCAGCTCGAGCGGTTACAGGAGGCCGAGGAGTCGGCCGACAACCCCGACGTCGCCATCGCGACCATCGAGGAGGGCGAAGCCCACATCCACACGGTCGCCCAGTACGGCACCGAGGACCGCGGGTCGTTCACCGGGACGACCGGCAAGGGCGAGTACGCCCGCGGCCGGTCAGAGTTGTTCGCCACGCTGGCCGAGGCGCTGGCCCGCATGGACGTCGACGCCGTCATCCTGGCCGGTCCCGGGTTCACCAAGCAGGACGCGTTCAAGTACATCGAGCAGAACCACCCCGAGGTGGCCGAGAAGACGACGGTGGTCGACACCGCTTCCGTCGGCGACCGGGGCGTCCACGAGGTCCTGAAACGTGGTGCGGTCGAGGACGTCCAGCGCGAGACTCGCATCGCCGAGGAGGCAGAGTACATCGACGAGTTGACCTCGCGCATCGCGACCGGTCACGAGGCGGCCTATGGCCCGGACATGGTCTCGAAGGCAGCCGACTACGGTGCAATCGACCGATTGCTCATCCTCGACGAGAAGCTCCGCGAGGAGCGCGGCCCCGACGGGGAATGGGCCTTCGACGTGAACGACCTCGTCACGAACGTCGAACGGAAGGGTGGCGAGATAACCGTCTTCTCCAGCGAGTTCCCGCCGGGCAAGCAACTGAAGAACCTCGGCGGTATCGCGGCGCTACTTCGCTATCGTCTCGATTAAAGTCCACTTTTCAGACACGTACTGTTTTCGAGAGGCTGGAATAGAAAACGAATTGGTGGTTCGCACCAGAGTGCCAGCCATCGATGAGTTCTGACGATTTCGACATCGACCTCGGAGGTGGTGGTGGGAGTGAAAGCAGCGCCAGTGGCGGTGGTGGTGGCCGACGCGGTATCGTCGTCGCCGTCGCCGGACTCGCACTTATCGTTCTGGTGATGGTCCTCGTCGCGTTCGTCTTCGGCGGTATCGTGACCGTCGACGAAGGGACGCGGGCCGTCCACACGAGCCAGGGGAAGGTCGTCGGCGTGTACGGCCCCGGCTGGCACTTCAAGATACCCGTCATCGACGGTGCACACCACTACGACGTGCGGACCCAGGAGTACACGATGAGTTCGTCCTCCG
Organism: Haloarchaeobius ordinarius; assembly: GCF_051801355.1. GTDB lineage: Archaea > Halobacteriota > Halobacteria > Halobacteriales > Natrialbaceae > Haloarchaeobius. The sequence continues at coordinate 3,073,754 of NZ_CP196560.1, forward strand.
GTGAGGGGGTCAAGTCGAACCGCGACGACTCCATCACGGCCCTCTCCTCCGAAGGGATGGAACTGGACATCGACGTGACCGTCCGGTATCACGTCGTCCCGAACGAGGTCGACACCATCTACTCGACCGTCGGCACCTCCAACGAGGAGATAAACCGGAAGATCGTCCGTCCGACCGCCCGGTCTGCGGTCCGGAGCTGTGCGGCCGAGTACGAGGGTCTACAGATATACTCGACCGACCGCGACAAGTTCCGCACCTGTATCAACTCGCAGTTGAGCGAGGAGTTCGAGGTGAACGGTGTCGAACTCGAGACCGTCCAGATACGGAACGTCCAGCTCCCGCCGAAGGTCGTCGAAGCCATCAACGAGAAACAGGCGACCGAGAAGCGCCTCGAGAAGAAAGAGACCGAGATAGAGATAGAGAAGAAAGAGAAAGAACGCGCGGTCATCGAGGCCGAGGCCGAGGCAGAACAGATCAAGATCAAGGGTGACGCCCTGCGGAGCAACCCCGAGATACTGCAACTGCGCTACATCGAGGCCCTCCGCGAGAATCCCAACACGGTGTACATCCCATCGGACTCGGGCCTGACGCTGACACGTGAGGTCGATGCCCCGAACGAGAACACGAACTCGAGTACGAGGAACAACTCCTCGCGGGTCGTCTCGCAGGCCGACATCGCCGGTGTCGACCCGACGCTGCTCGATTCGACCGTGGTCGATTCGGACCGAATCGTCCCCGTTTGAACGCCTTCGACCACGAGTCCCTATCGTTGTTGGCCGTAGTTCCATTACCGATCCCCCGATAGCTGTGAGTGCGGTAGTTGGCCCACCGCGGGTCGCCATCCACCATCGTGCCCTCGGAGCTTCAGGCCCCCATCGCCCTGGCCCCGCTGCTCCCGCTCGAAACCTCCACTACCCACCCGCCCCACCCTCTCCCGACGATACCACTGGTCGAGTACTGCCGAGTACGGGGCCGGTAGAATTCGAAAGTAGACCGGGGTGACCCGGAGACGGCGACAGACGGTCAGTCAGACGGGCAGCGACAGTCGGTCACTCGACCGGGCCGCCCGTCGACTTCGCCAGCTGGATGAGCATCTTCGCGAAGTTCGTCTCCTCGCTCCAGAACGCCGTCTCGCGGTCGATACCGGGGAGTTCCTGCCCGTTCCCGAGGACGCTCAACAGCAGCGCGTCGTCGTCGACGAACACGCCCCGGCACGGGCCGCCCTCCTTCATGTCCTCCTTGTGCGGGTTGTCGGGCTCGTCGGTCCTGATACCGGGTTCGTCCTCGAAGAGCTCTCTGACCGTCGGGTCTTCACTCAGGACGGCAGTGTCGATACCGCGCTCCGCGCAGGACCGGAGCGCCTCGGTAATCGCGTCGGTCACGAGCTCGGGTGAGGCGGCGGCGTACGCGACCGACTCGTCCGCCCGCCGGATGAGGTCGGCAGCCCGGTCGGAGATACGTTCTCGGCCGCGAATCGTCCAGATGGCCTCCTGTTCCTCGTGGTCGTCGCCGAACTGCTCGCGGACGGTCTCGACGTAGTCGAACGCCTGGTCGGACTCGCGCTCGAACCGTTCTCTGAGCGTCGAACGCGCCTCGTCCGTGCTCACCGGCCGGTACTGCATCGGGCTGGACTGCTGGACCTCGATGAGGCCGCGGTCCTCCAGCCCCTCGGCCACGCTGTACACCTGCGACCGGGGGACGTCGGCCACGCGAGAGACCTCGCGGGCGGTTCCGGTCCCTAGTTTCTGCAGCGCGATGAACACCTTGGCCTCGTAGCTAGTGAGGCCGAGGCGTTCCAGCGACTCGATAGCGTCGTCTTCGTCGGCGGTCATCCCTGGAGGTCGGCACCTCCGTCACCGCCCGTATCCGCTTCGGCACCGAGTGCGCCCGCACCGTCGAGCCAGCGCTCGTACAGGACCTCTAGCTCGTCGCGGGTGAGTTTCCCGGCACGGGCCTTCTGGCTGGCCTCCTCGAGGGTCGCCCGCGTGAGCGGTTTGTCGAGTGCCTCGCGGAGGAACGGCGTCATCACCGTCATCTCAGACGGTCCCTCGATGGTTCCCTCGCCTGCCGCAGTGCGGACCGACGACTCGAACGCGAGTCGCTTCCCGGCCTTCTCGTCTTCGGGCACGCCGGCGAAGTACGAGAGCGACAGGTCGGTCGGTTCGTCCAGTTCCCACAGGACGTACAGCCGCCGCCCGACCATGGCGTACGAGGTCGGTTTCGGCGAGAGTTCGGAGACTTCACCGCCGGTACCGGGGACCCGCTCGACGAGCATGACCCGCCCGTCCGCCTCGGGAACGGTCAGAGAGACGCTGAACTCGCTCCCGGGCGTCGGCGTCTCGTCCGAGACCTCGCGGGACCCTCGGAGGGTCGACGCGCCGGTCGCGGCCGTCGCGCTTCCCACGTCCGACTCGTCGGTCGTCTGGGCGGAGAGTGGTGTCCACTCGGCGTCGCCAGCCTGGGCGTCAGGCTCGCCAGCGGCTGTGGCCGAAGTGCCGGTGGAGGACGTCGTCGTGTCAGCGTCGGCGGCCGACTCGGAACCGTCGCGGTCACGTGGTTCGTCATCGACCGTTCCGACCGCGGAGCCACCGTTGGGTGTCGTAGCGGCCGTCGGCTCGTCCTCGTCGTCGGTCCGTGCGGACGCTGGCTCTTCCGCTATCTGCACCATGTCGTCGGTCCCGCCGACGTAGCGGTGCCAGACGATGAGTAGGCTCGGGAGCACCAGCACGCTCGCCAGGAACGCGTAGATGATGGTCAGCGCCGTGATGATACCGAACTGCTGGAGCGCCGGGAAGAT